>CADBYZ010000070.1 GCA_902799075.1 Oscillospiraceae bacterium
CAGGGACCGATCTCTTGATCGATCCCTGCTGATTATCTGTTACGTTTATCTCGTTGACACCGTGAGCTTGCATTTTTTATCGCCGTCGCGGTAGTGAATGACAAGCTTTGAGGGAGTGGACCTGATGGCGGTGACACATTTGCGGTCCAGCTTTTCGATGCGTTCGTACGCCCTGCGCTTGGCTTCGTCGTAGGCGCCCACATTGTCCGAGGTGAAGAGAACTCCGCCGAACAGAGCGTCAATAGTGGCAAGCTTCTCGCGCTGCTCGGGCGTAAGCTTCATGTTGTCGTCGCGCAGCAGGAACACGTCCGGATCGTTGCGCCACGCTCTGCCATCGAGATGGCGGCGGTAGACTGTGTTGAGCAGCGTATTGCGGGTCGAGGGCACCTCGCGGTGCAGGGGGCGCATGATCTTGTCGCCCAGCCAGTTGAGGGTCATGTCGCAGCCGATGCGGCAGTAGTCCACCATACCGAAGGCCGGGGCCAGCGGCACCCCGCAGCGTCATACATGACCTGGGCCCTCGTCTTATCCCGGCGCGGGATCAGGCAGGCGGTATACAGGAAATCCAGCTTCAGAAGCCTATAGCCCCAGTCGCGCACCACAGTGTCGAAGACCTGCTTCAGATAAGCCCGGACCTCCGGATTGTAGATGTCCAGCCCGTAGAAGCCCGACCAGTTGCAGCCGCCCATCTGGGCCTTGCCGTTTTCATCACGCAGCAGCCAGTCCGGGTGTTCCTTGACCAGGATGGACTTCTTCTCCGCCGCGAAGGGGGCAAGCCATATACCGGGCAGCATGCCGGCGGCGCGGATCTTGTCGGCGGCGGCCTTCATGCCGTGAGGGAAACGCTCGTTCATCACCAGCCAGTCGCCCACCGCGTTCTCGTAGCCGTCGTCGATCTGGAACACGTCCGGCAGCTTTTCGCTGCCCGCAAAGCCCTTGAGGTCAGCGTCGATGGATTCCTCGCTGATGTTCTCATAGAGATTGTACCAGCTTGTATAGCCGCTCAGGCGCTTGCCCCTGGCAGGCTCAACACCGAGCATGCGGAAGTACTCGTCGAAAACCTCGTCCTCCCCGCCGTGCAGGATCACCAGCTCGAACACCGTATAATCCCCGGTGAAGTGGTGGCCGGCACAGTCCTTTTCCAGCGTGACGGTGTTTTCCTCCGTGTCGAAGCGCAGGATCGTGAAGCCGCTCTCCTCCGCCAGGGAGCCAAAGAGCGTGAAGTCCTCGTCCCGGCGCACATAGCCATACGTAAAGCCGTGCTGCTGTCTGTGGCTGCGGCCATAGGTGACGAAGCGGTTGTCGCCGTAGCGGTCGAGGCTGTACTTTTCCACGATCCGCTTCGGCACCCGGTCAAGGCTGTGCATGCGGCCCTTGACGCCGCGCTCCCGGCTGTCGGTCCAGGACTGGTAGCCGTTTAAGTAGAGCATGTCGTGCTTTTCAAAGGGGAAGTTAAATTTGAGCTTGATATCGCCCAGTACCGTCTCCCCTTCGCTGTGCAGGCGCAGGGAAATCCGGTCCTCGCTGCAGTCCAGGTCCCAGCGGAAATCACCGGCTTGGCCGCTCGTGTTGGTCTTGCAGCTGAAATCCGCCGTGTGGAGGCTCAGGGTCATCATGCCTTTTGCCCCGCTTTCAGCTCCTCGATGCGGGAGAGGATCATCTTCTCATTGTAAAGCAGGAACAGGCACGCACCGATCAGGCAGGTGACGGTGGCGACGACCGCGGTGGCGCGGTAGCTTGCCGGGGTGCCCGCGACGGTCATGGAGGTGAATACCACCATGGCGATGGCCTGGCCCATCTTGAAGGCGAAGGTGCGGGCGGCGAAGAACATGCCGCTGCGGTCCTCGCCGGTCTCGAGTCTGGAAAGCTCCGCCACATCTGCCACGCAGGCCTGGGGCAGGATGCCGAGGATAGCCATGGGGACGGCGGCGCAGACGGCGATGACAAAGCCCCAGACAAGGCCCTTGCCGCAGAGGGAGGTGATGAGGAAGACCACCGCGTAGGCAAAGAAGCCGGTGACGATGAGCTTTTTCTTGCCGAGCTTCGGGGCCAGCTTGTTGACCACCGGGTAGAGGCAGACGGAGATGAAGGTCATGGTTGCGGTGAGGACGAAGGTCCAGGTGTCCTCGATCTCCATGAGCTTGGTCTCATAGAAGGCAAGGCCGGTCTGGAAGAGGGTCAGGGCGAAGAAGTAGATGACATCGGAGTAGACAAAGCGCCTGAACTGCCCGTTCTGGAAAGTCTTGAGCAGCGAGGAGAATGCCGCCGTCTTGCTGGGCTTGGAGTCGATGTACTGCCGCTCCTTGATGTAGAGGGACGGCACCAGCATCGCAACGCAGGCAAGCGTCGCCATGATGGCCACCGCCATGCGCACCGAACCTGCCTGGCCGAAGGCGCCCTCCAGCATGCCGGCCACATTCGGCAGCATAAAGGAGATGGACTGGCCCGCGATGAAGGTGAAGGAGATGTAGGTGGAGACGTTGATGCGGTGCTCCTGCGTGTCGCCGAGCTCGGCAATCAGCGCGTTATACGGCGTGCAGTAGATGGTCATGAAGAGGTAGAAGACCATCAGCAGGCAGAAGAGTACGGTGTCGTTTAAGGCGATGGAGCTTGTCTGCGGCAGGGTGAACAGGCCGATGGTCACGAGGGCGAAGGGCACGGCGATCGCCTTCATGAAGGGGATGCGGCGGCCGCCCTTGTAGTTGGAGGAATCGGACCAGCCCGCAATCAGCGGGTCGGTGATGGCGTCGAAGATACGGCCCACGGCCAGGACCAGGCCAAAGAGGGTCAGCTTAAAGAGGATCGGGTGCTGGGTGATGCCGGAGGCAAAGATGCCGGTGTTGGGGTTTTGCGCGTCGGGGCTGCCGGTGTAATAGTAGACCATCCAGTTGGTCACGATGCCGCTGAGCAAGCTCCAGCCGAACTGGCCGACGGCAAAGATCCACAGCAGCTTGTTGGTGATCGGTTTCTTCTGCATGACTTTTTTCTCCCTTATAATTAAACAGAAATTCTCTTAACCTCCCTTTCGCAAAGGGAGCTTGATGCTTGTTTATTTCTTCCCCACGGCCAATTTCACAGCCTCATACGCGCCGTTGTACAGCCCTGCGTTTTTCGCCCGCAGGATGCCGCGGCAGAGGGCGGGGAGGATCTCGTCGCCGTCGGTGATCTCGTCGAGCATCGCCAGCACCTCTTCCGTCTTCTCGCGTAGGTGCCGTCGCCGACCTCGGCAGCCCTGATGGCGCCCCACATCTCATGCCCGCCCACGCGGTGGATCATGATCTTCGGCACCGGGTAGAAGCTCAGCTCGCTCGGCTTTGTGAGCAGCACGTCGCACACGCGCATGAGAAGATTGGTCACATACACGGCGGCGAAGATATCCTTGTGGCAGAAGACCTGCACGCCGCGGATATTCTCGTCCTTTTCAAGGAAAGCCTTCGTCGCCTCGTAGTCGTTGAAGTGCGTCTCGGCCAGGGATTTAAGCTCGGGGATGTGCGCGAGGATGGAGTCCCAGACCTCGAAGTGGTCGCCGGTGTTGACAAGCAGCGTCACCTTGCCCGCGCGCACCTGGGGCAGGAGGTGGCGGATGATGTCCTCAAAAAGCTTCTGCTGCGCGCCCGCGCCGCCGATGGAGAGGAAGCAGCGCCGGGGCTTGCCCTCGGCCATGCGGTCGAGTCTGGCCTTGCAGTCGGCCTCGATGTTCTCCACGAACTCGTGGTCGATGTAGTGGCCCACATCAAAGAGCGAGCCCTTGGGCATGGGCTTGAGCTGGCGCTTTTTGTCCATGCCGCGCAGCATCTTGTAGCCGATGAACGAAGACGGGGTCTGCACCGTGTGGATGCTGCCCTCGGAAAGATGCAGGGCCATGGGCCAGTTGTCGGGGATGGCGTTCACCACCCTGGTAAAGCCCGCGTGGATGGCGGCCTGGGCGGGCCAGGCGTGCGTCGCCACATAGGGCACGTCCTTCGGCAGATTTCTGAGCAGCGGGGCCATGAGCTCCGCGTTTTTCTGGTCGCCCGCGTTGTAGGTCAGCTTGCGGAAGCCCTCGTAGTTGATGGGCTCCCAGACGAATTTGTTGAAGAGCCAGGACTTCTGGCTGATCCTGGAGCCGAGGGAGTAGAGATCATTCTGTCCGGAGATGATCTTGGTAGCGGTGGACTCGGGATAGGAGTTGAGATCCAGCCAGTAGGGCACGTAGCCCAGGGCGTGGGCGGCGGAGGCGATGGCCATGGAGATGCGGTAGTGGCCGTAGCCCATGCGGATGTTTCCGACGATGAGGGCGTTGTCGGGCAGCTCCAGCCCCGGCTTGTCCGTCAGCACCAGGGTCTTGACCCCGAGGTGGGCGAGCACCGGGTTTTCGACCGCCTTGAAAAAGTAATTGCGATGGCTGTCGTCGCCGTATTTTTTGATGAACTTTGCCTTCTGCCTGACCGCTTTGGCGTAGTCTCTGGCCGCGATGTCGTTGCCGAAAATGGTTTTGGAACGCTCCATAAGCTTTTTCCTCCGTATAATGATATGATAAAGCCGTAATCAGATAAGGACAGACTAACACAGAAAGAAGCCTGTGTCAAACGTTACCCGAGCCATTGTGCAAGCTCCGGCACGGTTTTGAAGTAGCGGGGGCTGTTTTCGCGCATGAAGGTCTCGATCTCCGGGATGTCGTAGGCCCAGCCCACGGCGGCAAAGTCCGTGCCCGCGGCCTGCGCCATGTCGTAGCCGGGCTTTAAGTCGTCGATCATCAAAAGCTCCGAGGGTTTTAAATCAAAGCGCGCCATGATGTCCAGAAGCGGGAAGGGGTTGGGTTTGCGCTCGAGCTCGGGCCGTTCCCAGCCGTAGACCGCGTCCGGCTCCGGCAGGCCGTTTTCCTCGTAGTCGCGCCGGATGTTATAGTCGAAGGAGTGGGACACCACGCACACGAGCCCGCACTCGGCCTTCTGCTTTTCCATGATCTCCCGGATGCCGGGGTAAGCCGTGGGAATGTGGTTCTGCACCCAGGCCTGCCAGTAGCGGGTCTCTTTTATTAAGTCCTCGTCCGTCATGCCGTAGCGCTCCCGGCACATGGGCACGAAGCCCGGGTCAAAGTTGACAAGGAAATACTCGTTGAGGCTCATGCGCTCCCCGGGGTAGAAGTCGTTGAGAAAGGCCTGAAAGCAGGGATGGTGTATCGTGGCGGTGGAATTGACTACCGTGTCGTCGTGGTCAAAAACGAGGCATTTGTATTTCATAGGATCGCTCCGTTCTGGGTTTTTGCTTATTATAACATAGAAGAACCGGGCTGAAAAGGGCAAAAAGCGAGGGAAACAGTGAGGTGCTGTTTCCCTTGTTATCTATCAGTATATCCAAAACTTTTGTTTGTGCAACAGAATAGGCCGCAATGAGTTGATGTTTCCCCTGACCACAAGGGCCATACAGAAACAACTTGCCCTTGTCTGTGACTACCTGGGCTATGAGGGGATCAGCACATAGCTTTCACAAATGGTACGCTACAGAGATATACAAGAAGAACGGCTATGACATTGCCCTGGTCCAAAGGCTTTTACAGCACAGCAGCGCAGCCGTCACGCAACGGTATATAGGAATTGAGCCGCAGAGGATAGAGAGGGCGATAGAAGGACATGCGGAGTTGATATAAAGCGGGGGCGATACAGCCCCCTACTGTTTACCAGCGATTAGTTCACTTTTTGAAACTTATCTTGCTATTTTTATTGTATTTGTTTCATATGCGTTAGTAGTTGTGAAACTACCATCGAGCTGAACCGGTATTATACGAAGTTTTAGATTTATGGAATCAATGTTGTCGTTTGTTGGAATATCTATGTCTCCAACAGTAGTAAACATGTATCTTGGTATTTCTGTTACGCATTTTACCATAGGCAAAATATTTGTGCCGGAAACATATTGTGCAGCCATCTTCCTGTTAATAGCAATATCTGAAAAACCAATTGAGATAATTCTTTCTGACTTGTTTTCAATAAAGAAAATAGCAGGAAAGTCTTCATTCTTGTTACCAAGTCGTGCAAAAATTCTGACGTTCTCATCATTATATACTTCCAGCCCATTAAAATTATCCTTTTGCTCATATAAACCATAGTCTGATGTTCTAATGCTAATCTTTGCATAATCAATCTCATTATTAAATTCGCAAAAAGATATAATAAGGTTTATGTCAGTTATATGTTCAATACCAGCAAGTTTTAAGTCATCTGCGTTTAACGATATTTCGATGTCAGTTTCCATTTTTGGATATACAGTACCAAAATAAAAGGAGGGTATCTGATAGCCATTTACTGTTATGCCTTCAAAATCATAATCGATTTCTGATAGGCGATTATTCTCAATTGTGAGTTTTACTGCATAATATCCACCCCAAGTTTTATTGTATTCAAGCTCACGAACTAAAACAGTGATGTCATTTGCAGAATATATTATACCAGGTGAAATAGTTGGGTTCTTTGATGTATTACGCACATGTGTTGGCGTTGGAGAAGTTGCTATGCTTGAAGGTATGGTAGCTACCGGTTTAGCACTTGGTGGTGGAGAAGCTATCGCTTTCCTTGTTGAGGCTGACTGTAAAGCATCAGAGACCGTTCCTAACACATATAAAAACAAAAGGACAGAAAGTACTATTGTTAGCAACACCGAAAAACATCCTTTTTGTTTTGCACCACAGTGAGGACACTTTTTTACTTTTGAATCAATAATACGACCGCATTTCTTGCATTTGTTTTGAGATGACATTATTTCGGTTTTTGGGCTTGGCGGGTGTACAGATATTTGTTCAGTAGTTTGTGCCGTGCTTACACCACATTCTCGGCAGAATTTTGAACCGTTGGGTATTTGCTTACCACAGTTTGAACAATACATAATGGCTTCCTTTCGTTTGTACTGTTTTTCAAATGAGCGTGCCGTCTCTATAAAGAATTACGAGAAAAAACACAGCGTCATATTTGGGCCATTTTCATTTTATCATATGGGCCTATTAACCGCAATGCTCTCGGCTCTGTTTTTCATAGTTTTTCCAGTGATTGCGGCAACGGCAACCAGAAATAGCAAGAGTAGCGTCAGACAAGTTAGAGTGTTCCGCTCGATTCTTGAAAATGCACTTTCAATCCCACATGCACTCCGAAATCCCCCAAAGGTTTTCCTTTTCATCAAGAAAAGTATTGAAAACCCTTGGGGGATTTGCTATTATGGGGAAAACGGGCCGCCGAGGGCGTCGGCCCCTACAGAGAAAACGAAATGTGCGGCATAGAAATGAAGGAAATGTGATGAACGATTTACCGAAAAGAAAACGATTGCGGCTGGAGCAATACGATTACAGCAGCCCCGGTGCCTATTTTGTTACCTTCTGCACCAAGGACCGGCAATGCATTCTTTCGGACATCACCGTAGGGGCCGACGCCCTCGGCGGCCCGAATGTAACCCTCACAGACAAGGGCCGGATCGTGGAGAAATATATCCTGTCCACAGACAATATCCCCGGAATGCACGTTGATAAATACGTAATCATGCCAAACCATGTTCACCTTCTCTTGTCGGTTGACGCTGTCGACGGGCCGCCGGGGGCGTCGGCCCCTACGATGGCAATTGTGCCGGATGCGATTTCTGCATTAAAGCGATTGGTTAACAGAGCGCTGGGTGAAAATATCTGGCAGAGGTCGTACCACGATCATGTTATCCGTAACGACAACGACTACCGGGAGATCTGGAATTATATTGATACAAACCCCGCAAAATGGCACGAAGACTGTTTTTACACTGAATAGCAAAAGCCCCCGTTTCCCGCCCACATACGGGCGTGAAACGGGGGTGTCTTTTTTAATATTATCTCGCGGCGTGCTTGCGTTTGAGGGAAAGATTGTCAGCGATCATGGCGATGAATTCTGAATTCGTCGGCTTTCCCTTGATGCCGCTCACGGTATAGCCGAAGAACCTTTGCAGGGTCTCCACGTCGCCGCGGTCCCAGGCCACCTCGATGGCGTGGCGGATGGCGCGCTCTACGCGGGACGGGGTGGTGCCGAAGCGCTTGGCGACCTCGGGGTAGAGGACCTTGGTGACGGCGTTGATCATGTCCATGTCCTTGATGGTGAGGATGATGGCCTCGCGCAGATACTGGTAGCCCTTGATGTGGGCGGGCACGCCGATCTCGTGGATGATGTCGGTGACGATGGCCTCCAGGTCCGCGTCGCCGTAGCTGACCTCGGCGCTCTGGCGGAAGTCCACACCCACGCCCGGCGTGCGGGGCAGGTCGAAGCTCAGCTGGCGGATGCGGCTGATGAGGGCCTGGGTGTCACAGGGTTTGGGGATGAAGTAGTCCGCGCCGCAGTCGGAGCACTCGGCGATGACCTTGCCGTTGACAAAGCCGGACAGCACGATCACGCGGCAGCTTGTCCCCTTGTCCCGCAGGCGGCGCAGCACCTCCAGCCCGTCCAGCTTCGGCAGCACCAGCTCCAGAAGCAGCAGATCGGGCTTGAGCTCCGCCACGCGCTCGAGCGCCTCAAGCCCGTCAGAGGCCATGCCGATGATCTCCATGTCGCCCTCGGCCGCCATGAGCTCGGACAGCTGGCGACAAAATTCCCGGTTGGGGTCGGCGGTGAGTATACGAATCCTGGTTTCCATAATGATAAATCCTCCCATTTTGCGATAGCAGGTAGATGCTTTGTCAGAAAGCCTTGTTCATCGCGTTTGTCGCAATAAATTTAGCATACGGGGGCCTTTTGCGACAACAGAATCCTGTCGAATGATCGGGATTATCTGTTGACATAATATTATATTTTCTGACAGTGTTCAAGGGATTCTTCCAGGATTCTTCCATCTTTTTTCACTGCCTTTGTCGAAACGTGTCGAACGCTCACCCGTAAAGCAGCTCGAAGCTCTCGTAGTGATCGGGGGTGTAGTAGATGAGTCCGTCGTTGGAAAAGATGATGCGCTCGGCGCCCCGGGAGCGCGCGCCGAGGGTGTTGATGTCGCACTCGGTCCAGCGGCGGCCCTTGGCCTTGGGCAGCTGTCCCTCATAATTGCCGAAATAGTCCCCGCCGATGCACATGCCGGGCAGCACCTTCTCAAGTGAGCCGCCGGCCCAGCCCATGGCCTGGGCGTCCTTTTTCTTGATGAAATTGTCGGGCAGGTGACCGTAGGTGTAGATATACAGGGCCACATCTTCCTTGGTGGTGTAGCTCCCGTACTCGTCAAGGATCTCTTCTTCGTCCTCGGCGGGTGCCGGCTCGTCGGTGGGCTTCGTCGTCCACATTTCGATGGGCTTGGGTGTCTGCGCCGGGGCGGGCTTCTGTGTCCGCATCGGGGAGGGCTTCGGCGTCTGCGCCGGGGCGGCGGTTTGCAGGCTCTGGATCGGTACGGGCGTCGCGGCGGGCGTCTGCGCCTCGTTGCCGGTATCCGGCAGGAAGAGCCAGAGCGCCGCCAGCAGAAGCACCAGCACGGGCAAAAGCTTCTTTATATTCATAGACTTACAGCTCCTGTCATAAACTTTAACTGTATCAATCATACCACGAATCGGGATTTCTGACAATGGCATGCGAAATTTCTTCGGAAAGCTCTTGCATTTCGTAACATTATGTTGTATAGTGGTAACAACATGTAACGAAAAGAGGGATACCTCATGTTTCTGACCCCGGCCGCAACGTGGCTCAACACGTCCCTTGCGGGCTTTGACCACCTGTTTTTGTCCATTCAGCATTTCTTTGCCGATCATCTCGGCTTTATCCTGACGCCCCTGATGCGCATCATCACCATTCTGGGCGAAAAGGGCTGGCCCTTTTTCCTGCTGGCGCTGATCTTCATGCTGACAGCTTCCAAGCGTGATCTCGGCGTGTGCATCTTCGGCGCGGTGTGCTGCGGCGCGCTGATCACCAACATTCTCCTCAAGGACACCATCGCCCGTCCCCGTCCCTTTGAAAGCTCGGTGGAATACGAGCTGTGGTGGATGGCGGTCGGCTCCCCGGCGGAGGACGGCTTCTCTTTCCCGTCAGGCCATGTGACGGCCTGCGCGGCGGCCATGACAGCCATCACGCTCATGCGCGGCAAGAAGTGGATCGTCCCCTCGGTGGTGATCGTGCTGCTCATGATGATCTCCCGCACCTACCTCATGGCCCACTATCCCAGCGATGTGTGCGCCGCGCTGCTCATCGGCATATTCTCCGGTTTCGTGGCCTGGTTCATCACCCAGCTGATTTTCCGCTTTCTCAACCGCAACCGCAGAAAGGTGCCGATCTTCGGCTTCATCCTCGATTTTGACATACGGGACATCCTGCCCTTCGATCTGCCCCTGATCGGCAAGAAGGAAAAGGACGCGGCTCCCGCGCCCCGCAAGGAGAAGGCCGGTGCCGATGAAGACGTGAAGACCTATTCCTCCAAACGCAGCGCAGCCCCGGCCAAGACGGCGGAGCCCGCCCCCGAGCAGCGCCGCGCTTCCCGCACTCAGACGGCGGAGCCCGCCCCCGAACCGCGCCGCGCTTCCCGCGTCCAGGCTGCCGAGGCCGCGCCCCAGGCCGAGCGCCCCAGGCCCGCTGCGGAGAAGGCAAGCGGTGCTGCCCGCTCCGGCGGCCGCCACGCTCTGCCCGAGGGCAGCAAGAGTACGCGCAAATCCTCCGGCAGCTATCAGGGCAAGCACTGAACAAAGCCGGTCAAAGCATGATCCGGGGCGGCATCGCCCCGGATTTGCTGTTGTACACGGATTTGTTATCAAACGGTAAATTCCGCGTCCCCTGCTGTCCGGGCGGTTGAAATTCCGTTGAATTGTGCTATAATTCTTTTTTACGGGATTATAATTGAAACTGGAGGACAAGCATTATTATGTCTAAGAAACAATTCAAAGCAGAATCCAAACGGCTCCTTGATCTGATGATTAACTCCATATACACCAACAAGGAGATCTTTCTGCGTGAGATCATCTCCAACGCCTCCGACGCCATCGACAAGCTCTGCTACCTGTCCCTGACGGACGAGCAGGTGGGGCTTGACCGCGCCGACTTCCGCATTGATGTGAGCGCCGACAAGGACGCGCGCACCATCACCGTCAAGGATAACGGCATCGGCATGAGCATGCAGGAGGCGGAAAACAACCTCGGCGTGATCGCCAAGTCCGGCTCCGGCGCCTTCAAGGCTGAGATGGACAGCTCCAAGGCCGAGGACCTGAGCATCATCGGTCAGTTCGGCGTGGGCTTTTACTCCGCGTTCATGGTGGCCGACAAGGTCACGGTCCTCACCCGCAAGTACGGCGAGGAGAAGGGCGTCAAGTGGGAATCCAGCGGCGCCGACGGCTATACCGTGACCGAGATCGACCGCGAGAATGTCGGCACCGAGGTCATCATGCACATCAAGCCCGACAGTGAGGAAGAGATCTACGGCAGCTTCCTCGAGACCTGGAAGCTCCGCGCCCTCATCAAGAAATATTCCGACTACGTGCGCTGGCCCATCATCATGGAGGTCGAGCGCAGCGAGAGCTACGAGACCGAAGAGAAGAACGACGACGGCAGCCCCAAGATGGCTTACCGCACCGTCAAGCAGGAGGAGACCATCAACTCCATGGTCCCCATCTGGCAGCGGGCCAAGAGTGAGGTCACGGACGACGACTGCATCGCCTGGTACAAGGAAAAGCACCACGATGTGAAGGACCCCTGCGCTCTGGTGCGCATCAACGCCGAGGGCCAGGTCAGCTACAAGGCCATGCTCTTTGTCCCCGGCGAGGAGCACGGCAGCCAGTTCTACGGCGAGACCAGGGGCGGCATCACCCTCTATTCCAACGGTGTCATGATCATGGAGGAGTGCGACAAGCTGGTGCACGACTACTTTGAGTTCGTCAAGGGCGTTGTGGACTCCCCCGACCTGTCCCTGAACATTTCCCGTGAGCTGCTGCAGCACGACCGCCAGCTCAAGATCATGGGCCAGAACATTGAAAAGCGCATCAAGGGCGAGCTGGAAAAGCTCATGAAGGACGACCGCCCCAAGTACGAGGAGTTCTTCCGCAACTACGGCGTGCACATCAAGTGCGGCATCTGCGACGAGTACGGCCGCTACAAGGATTTCCTGCGCGATCTGCTGATTTTCTACACTTCCGAAGATCACCAGATGACCCTCAAGGAGTATGTGGAGAACATGCCCGAGAGCCAGAAGAGCATCTACTACGCAAGCTCCGATTCCGTCAAGCACGCCCTCAGCCTGCCCCAGTGCGAGGAGGTCCGCTCCCGCGGCTATGAGATCCTGTGCCTGACCACCCCCATCGACGAGATGGTGCTGGAGGCCCTGCACGATCAGGACGGCAAGAGCTTCTGCAACGTCGTGACCGACGACCTCGGCTTTGACACCGAGGAGGAGAAGAAGGCCGCCGAGGAGCGCGACATCGAGAACAAGGAGTTCCTCGATTTCGTCAAGGAGTCCGTGGGCGACGCGGTGAGCAAGGTGCGCCTGAGCCGCAAGCTCGCCTCCCAGCCCTGCTGCCTGACCACCGAGGGCGGGCTGACCCTCGAGATGGAGAAATACTTCCGCCGCGGCCCGAGCCCCGAGATGCGCAATATCCGCGCCACCAGAGTCCTCGAGCTCAACGGCGAGCACAAGGCCGTCGAGGCGCTCAAGGCCGCGTGGGAAGCCGGCGACAAGGACAAGGCCAGGAGCATGTCCCTGATCCTCGCGAGACTCGCCGAGCTGCTGGCGGGCGCCGAGATCGAAGACCCCGCCGCGTTTGCAAGCGAGGTCGCGGAGCTGTTTTAATCAGTTTGGAGTTTGAAGTTTGGAGTTTGGAGTTATTATCAGATCGTCCGAGATGCGGATACCTTAGCTTCACACTCCACACTCATCGCTCCGTACTTTTTCAGGAGTGAACGATGAGACCGAGATTAGGCATATATATCCATATCCCCTTCTGTGCCTCGAAGTGCAGCTACTGCGACTTTTACTCCCTCGCGGGCTGCGACCATATCATGCCGGAGTACCAGAAGGCGCTGATCATCAAGAGCTATGAGGTGGATTCCATCTACTTTGGCGGCGGTACCCCCAGCTTCTACGGAGCCGACCGCCTGGTACAGATCCTCGACCAGCTCAAGCTCAACGGCAACGTGCGCCTTGACGGCGAGATCAGCGTGGAGTGCAACCCCGACTCCCTCAGCCCCGCGGCCCTGAAGCTGCTGCGGCAGGAGGGCGTCAACAGGATATCCATCGGTGTGCAAGCCACAGATAATAATTTATTAAAGCTCATCGGACGGCGGCACAGCTTCCAGCAGGCCCAGAAGGCCTTCCGGGACGCGCGAGAGGCGGGCTTTGACAACATCAGCCTCGACCTCATGTACGGCCTGCCCAGCCAGACCAGGCGGGACTGGGCCGATACCCTGGCCAAGATCGTCGAGATGCACCCCGAGCACATCTCCTGCTACGGCCTGAAATTGGAGCCGGGCACCAGGATGTACCGCGAATACAAGGACTCCCCCATCCTGCCGGACGACGACGAGCAGGCGGACATGTACTCCTACGCCGTCGAGATGCTGGAGCGCTACGGCTACAAGCAGTACGAGATCTCCAACTTCTCCGCCCCGGGCTTTGAGTCGCGCCACAACCTCAAATACTGGAACATGGACGACTATATCAGCTTCGGCCCCGGTGCCCACTCCTGTGTGGGCAATGTGCGCTACAGCTATATCAAGGACCTGCGGGAGTATATCTCCGGTGTGCACCGCAAGGTGAGCATCGTGGACGAGTACGAGGAGATAAGCCCCCTCGAGCGCGCGGTGGAGTACGTCATGCTCGGCATGCGCACCGCCCGCGGCATCTCCCGCTACGACTACGTCACGCGCACCCAGTGCGACTGGCGGCCCATCGGCCAGGTGCTGGAGGCCTTCAAGGAGAAGGGCTGGGTCAGACAGACCGAGGACCGCTACGCCTTCACGGTGCCGGGCTTTCTCATCTCCAACACCCTCATCGGCATCATGCTCGAGACCCAGGCCAGCGGCCGCATCGAGGGCGCGCCCTGGATCCAGGACGCGGAGTACGCGGCAAAACGGGTGGACCTGCCCAAGGGCGAGGAAGAGCTGTTTGCCGAGCTTTATCAACAACAGAAACAAAAGACTGAGGAAACATGAGCGACAACTTTGACAAGCTGCTGAACAACAAAAACGAGAGCGCCCCGAAAAAAAAGCCGAAGCGCAATCCCCTCAGGCGCGCGCTGGTGACGCTGGTGATCGTGCTGCTGGTGGCGGCGCTGCTGGTGTGCGGCGCGGGCGTCTGGGGCTATAAGGTGTCCGTGGACAAGCACATCCTCCCCAACACATACGTGGGCCGGGTGCTCGTGGGCGGCATGACGCGTGAGGAAGCGAGTGAAGCGCTGCGGGAGTCGGGCTTTGACGCCCACGCGGGCGAGAGCCTGGCGGTCACCCTGCCTGCCGGCGCGGGCTTCTGGGTGGATTACCTGCGCTCCGGCGCGGTACTGAGCCGGGAGGCCGCGGTGGATCTCGCCTACGCCCCGGGCCACGGCACGAATGTGTTCGCAAACCTCTGGGCCGCGGTGAAGAGCCGCCTTGCCCCCACGACCATCGAGATGGAGGAAATGCCCCTGGACGAGGCGTATATCCGCTCCTGCATGGACGAGGGCATACGGGCGCTGAACACGAACCTCAACCGCCCCGCCTATGCCGCCGATCTGGAAAACGCGCGCCTCACGCTCTACAAGGGCGCGGGCGGCGTGGAGCTCGATACCGAGGGGCTGTACAGGGCCATTGAAACGGCCCTGCGTTCGGGAGAACAGGCGATCCGCTATGAAACGCTCCTGCGCGAGCCTGCGATGCCGAACTTCGAGCAGATCTATGCCGAGGTCGCGGTCGAGCCTGCCAACGCCTGGTACTCCGAGACCTTCGAGGTCATGCCCGAGACCGTGGGCGTGTCCTTCGGCGTGGAGGAGGCTGTGCAGCTCTGGCGCAATGCCAACATCGGCGAGCAGGTCATCATCCCGTTGACCATGACCCAGCCCGAGTTTACGGCAGCACAGCTCAAGGAGCTGCTGTTCCGCGACCTGCTGGGCGCGCAGATGACCTACTATGCGGGCTCCACCGCCGAGCGCATCAACAACATCCGCCTTGCGGCGGCAAAGCTCGACGGCCTGATCCTCCTGCCGGGTGAGAGCTTTTCGTACAACGAAGTTGTCGGCAAGCGCACCGAGGAGGCGGGCTTCCAGTACGCCGACGCCTATTCCGACGGCCAGGTGGTGCCTGAGCTCGGCGGCGGCATCTGCCAGGTGTCCTCCACCCTCTACAGCGCCTCGCTCTATGCCCGCATGAAAATACTCTCCCGCACCAACCACTACTTCAAGGTGGGCTACCTCGACTACGGCATGGACGCCACGGTCAGCTGGGGCGGGCCGGACTACAAGTTCCGCAACGACCGGGAGCTGCCCGTCAAGATTGCGGCCTACCTCAACGAGGATGAAAGCTCCCTCGTGGTGGAGCTCTGGGGCACGGACTTTGACGGCATCAAGGTACAGCTGCGCACGGTGGTCGAGCCGGTGTACGACAGCGAGTACACGGATGTGCAGATCGGCAACAGCGTCACCACCTACAGCGACATGTACGATCTGGACGGCAACTACCTCGATACCTCGCGCGCAAACTCCGGCGTCTACTACTTCCATGACGAAAACATCGAGTGGCCCAAGGGCGTGGACAAGCGCCTGAGCGACGCCTTCAACAGCGACAAGCCCCAGGAGCAGGACGCTTATCTGTAAATCCAGCCTGTCATGGCTTCGCTTTTCGGAGCCATGACAAAGAATTACGCATACAGGAGAGAAGAGCATGGAAAACAAACCGACCTTTTACATCACGACCCCCATCTACTACCCCTCGGACAAGCTGCACATCGGCCACACCTACTGTACCGTCGCCACCGACGCCTTTGCCCGCTATAAGAGACTGCGCGGCTATGACGTGATGTTCCTCACCGGCACCGACGAGCACGGCCAGAAGATCGAAGAGAAGGCCAAGGCCGCCGGCATCACTCCCAAAGAGTTTGTTGACCGCATCGTCGAGGGCGAGGGCGGCATTCTGGACCTGTGGAAGCTGATGAACATCTCCAACGACCGCTTCATCCGCACCACCGACGATTACCACGTCCAGTCCATCCAGCGCATCTTCAGGAAGATGTACGAAAAGGGCGACATCTACAAGGGCTCCTACAAGGGCAAGTACTGCACCCCCTGCGAGAGCTTCTGGACCGAGAGCCAGCTTGTCAACGGCATGTGCCCCGACTGCGGCCGCCCCGTCCATGACGCCGAGGAGGAGGCCTACTTCTTCCGCCTTTCCAAGTACGCAAAGCCCGTGCAGGAGCTGCTGGAGACCGGCGACTTCCTCGAGCCCGCTTCCCGCGTCAATGAGATGATCAACAACTTCATCAAGCCGGGCCTGGAGGACCTGTGCGTCTCCCGCACCAGCTTCTCCTGGGGCGTGCCCGTGGACTTCGACCCGGGCCATGTGGTCTATGTGTGGGTGGATGCCCTGTCCAACTACATCACCGCCCTCGGCTACATGAATGACCGCTACGACGATTACAAGAAGTACTGGCCGGCCGTGCACATCGTTGGCAAGGAGATCGTCCGCTTCCACTCCATCATCTGGCCCGCCATGCTCATGAGCCTCGGCGAGCCCATGCCCAAGAAGGTCTACGGCCACGGCTGGCTCGTCATCGACGGCGGCAAGATGTCCAAGTCCAAGGGCAACGTGGTGGACCCCTACGTGCTGGCGGACAAGTTCGGTGTGGACGCGCTGCGCTTCTTCCTGCTGCGCACCTTCCCCTTCGGCTCCGACGGCAACTTCTCCAATGAGCTCTTGATCTCCACGATCAATACCGACCTTGCAAACGACCTCGGCAACCTCGTCTCCCGCACTACCGCCATGGTGGAGAAGTACTTCGGCGGCAAGCTCCCCGCGGAGCGCGAGGCTGACGCCCTGGACGACGAGCTCGTCTCCATGATCAAGGCCGCCCCCGAAAAGTACGCCGCCCAGATGGACGCCTTCCAGCCGCACCTCGCCCTGGAGGAGATCTTCCGGCTCATCCAGCGCGCCAACAAGTATATCGACGAGACAGCCCCGTGGATCCTCGCCAAGGACGAGGCGAAGAAGACCCGCCTGGCCACCGTCATGTATAACCTTCTCGAGGCGCTGCGCGTTTCCCTCATCATGCTCACGCCCTTCATCCCCGAGAGCTGCGCCAAGGCCTTTGACCAGATCGGCGCTGATGAAGCCCTGCGCACTTGGGACGCCGCCCTCACTTACGGTGCTCTGCCTGCGGAGGTTGAGGTCCACAAGGGCGAGACCCTCTTCCCCCGCATCGACGCAGCCAAGATGCTCGAGGAGCTGGAGAAGGCCGAGAAAGCCGCCAAGGGCCCCCAGGTCAAGGTCAATCCCGTCCTGCCCGACGTGAGCATCGACGAGTTTGCCAAGTGCGACATGCGCGTGTGCAAGGTCCTCGCCTGCGAGGCCGTCAAGAAGAGCGAAAAATTATTGAAATTCCAGCTCGACGACGGCAGCGGCACCCCGCGTCAGATCCTCTCCGGCATCCATAAGTTCTATGAGCCCGAGGACCTGGTCGGCAAGACCGTGGTCGCGATCCTGAACCTGCCCCCGCGCAAGATGATGGGCCAGATGTCCAACGGCATGCTGCTGTCCGCCGTGCGCGAGGTCGACGGCAAGGAGGAGCTGCATCTCATCATGCTCGACGACTCCGTCCCCGCTGGCGCACAGCTTTGCTGAGCGGCAGCATCAACTGAATTTTCGCATGAAAAATGTACGGCAGAGCTGCCGTACATTTTTTATAATTATCAGTAGAAAAACCGTATCCGCTGCTTGTCGGCATCCACCTCGGCCTCGATGCCGAAGGGGAGGATGCAGCGCGGCATGGCGTGGCCGATGGAGAGGTTGCAGACGATGGGCTTTGACGGATCGTCCACAACTTCTCGCAGGATCTCGCGGTATTCCCGGTCGTACACCTCGTTCTGGGGTTTGCCGATGAGAAGGCCGCTGACCGCCGCGAGGACGCCCGCGTTTTTCAGGTGCATGAGCGCCGCGCGGTATTTCTCCGGACTCGGCCGCTCCTCGCTCGATTCCAGCAGGAGGATCTTGCCCTTCCAGTCCTCCGCGCTCGGGAAGATGCCATACTCGGCGCACAGCGCCGGGGAATCGGCATAGCGCCCGCCGTCGAAGAGATCAAACAACGTGCAGATGCAGCCGCCGAGGATCTTGCCGCGGAAAACCGCCGGGCCCTGCAAGAGCTCGAAGCCGCCGTTTTCGTGGGAAACAGGCGCGACGCCGAACTCCTCCGGCCCGAAGCTCTTGTGCTCCTCATACCAGAGGGGACTGGGTCGGACCTCCGCGATGCGCCCGGTCTCGACGAGCTCCTCGAAGCACTGGCGCGAGTAGGGCAGCATCTCCGGCCCCAGCTCGCAGATTTCGGTCAGGAATGCCTGGCCGTAGAGGGTGGGCAGCCCCAGCTTGTGGAGCATGAGGTGGTTGACCGTGGTGTCCGAGAAGCCGAGGAAGAGCTTGTCTGTCAGGGCGTTTTTGAGCTCGTCGTGTCCGAAGAGGTACGGCAGCAGGCGGTAGGTATCGTCCCCGCCGATGGCGGTCATGATGAGATCGACCTCCGGGTCCTGAAAGGCCTCGATCAGATCCGCCGCCCGGGCCTCGGGGTGCTCGTTCAGATACTTGATGCCCTTGAGTGCGTTCGTCATGAACTTGACCTTGATGCCGTA
>CADBYZ010000071.1 GCA_902799075.1 Oscillospiraceae bacterium
TTCATTCATGAAGCGTCTTTCTAAAGATGCGGACCATGTAAAGTCATATTTTGATCACCCGGCTATAAAAGCGTACAAGTTGAATTGAGGATATTTAATCGCCGGAGTAATAATAATTTCTTGACTGGTATTGCTTTCTTGGCTGATGACGGAGTGTGGAGCATCGTGATTATCAACACAGGACAGAGAACTGACATCCCGGCCTTCTATGCGGCGTGGTTTGCAAACAGGCTGCGCGAAGGATATGTCTGCGTACGCAATCCGTATAATCCGAATCAGGTGAGCCGCTATCGCCTTGATCCCTCCGTCGTGGATGTGATCGGTTTCTGCACAAAGAATCCTGCGCCCATGTTCCCGTATATGAATTTGCTCAGAGAATATGGTCAGTACTGGTTTGTTACGATCACCCCGTATGGACGGGACATTGAACCGAATGTGCCCGACAAACATGGACTGCTTGAAGATTTCAAAAAGCTTTCTAAATATGTCGGCGTTGACGGCATTGGCTGGCGTTACGATCCAATTTTTCTTTCTCAGCGGTATACAATAGGATATCATCTCCGCGCCTTTGAGACAATTTCGTCGGCACTGAAAGGCTATACGAAAACGGTAGTCATCAGCTTTATTGACCTGTATCCGAAGGTGAGAAAAAACTTCCCGGAAGCAAGGGAGGTGACCAAAGAGGAACGGCTGATTCTTGGGAAGGCCATAATTGAGATCGCTTTTTCCCGTGGTATGATCGTTAAGCCCTGTGCAGAAGGGGATGAGCTTGCCGCCTACGGAGCGGAGTGCGGCGGCTGTATGCGGATCAGCGACTATGAGAAGGCTATCGGCAGGCGGCTGAACGTGCCAAAAAGAAAAGGCGCGAGAGCGGAATGCGCGTGTTACATTGCATGCGACATTGGCGCGTACAACACCTGCAAGCATCTGTGTAAATACTGTTATGCAAACGCAGAGCCGGCAGAAGTGTTGAAGAAGAGCCGGCGGCATGATCCCAAATCACCGTTTTTGATAGGCGGTTACATGGCTGGCGACCAGATTCATGATGTACCCCAACGATCATGGATTAACGAGCAGATAAGCCTGATGTAAGAGAAACCGATAAAGGAAGCCTCCTGGTGGTCTTCAACAACTATGAGGGCGAGAGCGCCACCTTCGTGGCCGATGCCGTAAACTATGATAGCATAGAGTGGATCTTCATCGCTCCCAACGGTAACGAGTATAAGCTTGACGCATTCAAGACCCAGTTTCCCGGCTGCGGTGTGATCGGCCAGGGCACGAATACTCTCCAGATCACGAACCTCCAGACCGGCATGAACGGCTGGAAAATTTACTGCTGCTTCACCCTCGGCGGAGCGAATGTCACCACCACGGTTGCAGCGATCAGTGTCCTTGTCCCCAGCGCCCCGGCCAGCACAACCACCGTCGTGACCGACCCCATTTGTGTTCCCTCTACCGTATATTACGAATATGAGCCCGACTACATCATCGTGGACGGAGCCCGCATTTACTCCGACGGCACTGTGGTCTACGATGACTCCACAACCCCTGTCTATATCGACAGCGACGGCACGCACTACTACACCGACGGCACCACCATCACGCCCGACTGCGTGCCCGGCTACTACTGGGGTAACGGCGAGCTCGTCTACGGCGACTGAACCGAACAGACTGACCGAAAGCATAAAAACCAGTTCAAAGCAGCCCAGCGACATACTTTTCAACTTCTCCATTTTGGAGTTCTTGAATCGTATGTTGCTGGGCTTTTTTGTTCTCTCCAACTGGGGGTGTAGACGCTCCCGTAAAGGGGGGAAAGATTCTTGACAGGGGGGAATCCTCTTAATTCTCACAGTTTTTTCAAAAATAAGTCTTTGGCGGCCGTCCTCGTTGCTATCGCCATCCCCGTCTTCACCAGCCAGCTCGAGAAGAGCCGTGAGGCAACTGACATTTCTAATGCTCGTGGCTATTACGCTGAGATTGCTGCATGGTTACTGGCGGATAATCCTGATGACGGTGCTACGACAATGGTTCAAGGTAAGTACACCGCAACAATTGATGGCGACCCTCATGCTAAGGGTACTTTTGATGTTGGAGTCGCAGGTGTTCCAAATGCACAGAGAGTTGCTGATTGGCAAACTGCAGATTTCAATATCGCTGGTGTACCTAAAGCTCAGTGCGGCAGCGCTGTTACTTCCACTACTGCTGATATTACATATACCTTCACTGTGGAGACAGATGGTGACATGTATGTAAGTGAGGTTGCATTTGCAGAAGCCTGATTAGAAGGTTTTCGCCCCTCCTCACCGGGAAAGGGAGGGGCGGCGGCAAAACTCCCTCAGTAATCGCCGTGAACGTCGCTGACAGCTCCCTCACAGAGGGAGCCGAAGCGTCAATGTTATCGGCCCTGACAACGGGGAACCATAAGAAGAGCGCCTCCCCGGAAAACGCAGAAAGCTATTGACGAAGCAAATCAAAATACGCTATACTCTGTCTGCCTGAATTTGCCATCCGGCATAGAGCAAGACAGAATGAGGGGACAATATAATGAAGCCATACAGTGAGCAGGTGCTGACTTTTATTCGGGAGCATCCGAGCGTTTATCATGTCATAGACGGGCAGCGGCGCATGCTGCTCGAGGCGGGCTATACCCGGCTTTCCGAAGGCAGCCGCTGGGACCTGCGCCGGGGCGGGAAATATTTCGTCATCCGCAACGACTCGTCGCTTGCGGCCTTCCGCATTCCCCAGAGCGATTTTCGCGGATTTATGATCATGGCCTCGCACGGCGATTCACCGTTTCTGAAAATAAAAGAGAACCCGGAAATGCCGGTGGAAGGGAAGTATACCAAACTCAATGTCGAAAAGTACGGCGGCGCGCTGCTGTCGCCCTGGTTTGACAGACCGCTGTCCGTCGCGGGGCGGATCATGGTGCGCGACGGGAACCGCGTTTCGACCCGGCTTGTCAACATCCCGCGCGACCTGCTGCTGATCCCGAGCCTGGCCATCCACATGGACCGAAGCGCCAACGACGGCCATGCGCTGAAAATCCAGAAGGACATGCTCCCGCTCTTTGCCCTGGGCGGGGAGGCAAGCCTGCTCGGCCTGATCGCAAAGGAGGCGGGCGTGGAGCCTGCGTCCGTCGTCGGGCACGACCTCTTTGTTTACAACCGCCAGGCCCCCAGCGTCTGGGGCGCGGAAGGCGAGTTCATTTCCAGCCCGCGCCTGGACGATATGCTGTGCGCCTGCGCGTCCCTGTACGGCCTGCTGGAGAGCGCGGAGGCGGAGAGCATCCCCGTCCATGTGGTGCTGGACAATGAGGAGATCGGCTCCATGACCCGGCAGGGGGCGGCCTCGGGCTTTCTCCGGGAGACCCTGGAGAGGATCTGCGAGGGCCTCGGCCTGTCCGGCACGGACTATCTGACAAAGCTGCCGCAGAGCTTTATGCTCTCCGCGGACAACGGCCACGCCCTCCATCCGAACTACCCAGAAAAATGCGACCCCGTCAACCGTCCCGCCATGGGCAGCGGCATCGTGCTCAAGCACAGCGGAAAACAGAAGTACACGACGGACGCCGTCTCGGCGGCGATCGTGCGCATCCTGGCCGAGAAGGCCGGGGCCAGACTCCAGGTCTTCACCAACCACTCCGATATACCCGGCGGCTCCACGCTGGGGCATATCTCCTCCCAGCAGGTCGCCGTCAAATCGGCGGACGTGGGCGTCGCCCAGCTCGCCATGCATTCCCCCTATGAGACCTGCGCCGCGTCGGATGTGGACGATCTCGTCAAGCTTGCAAGGACCCTTTTCTCCAGCGCCGTCACCGAAGACGAAAACGGCGTCGTCGAGGTCCTGTGACGCCCGTGTAAAAAACCAGCGCCTCCCGGAGCACGCCGGGAGGCGCTTTGCGCCTATCTTTCCCACAGGAACACGGGGATCATGACCTCCGCGCCGAAGCAGTTTACTGTCAGCTCGTTTCTGCCGGTGGGCTTGATGGCTGTAAACTCACAGCTCGTGCCGTCGTCGCTAACGGTCAGTGAGGCGCTGTCGCCGCTGCCTCTGCTGTCGCGGATCGACCAGGAGACAAGCGGGTGTCGTACAGCGGGCTCGATTTCGACCGTCAGCGTGAAGGGCTTGTCTCCCACATAGGCGGTGAAGCCGTCGGAATCCAGCTCACGGCCGAAGGCGTAGATGCGCAGACTCTCCACCCGCGGGGTGGGGGTGGGAGTTGCCGGCGGCATGGTCTCCACGATCTGCGGTGTGGGCGAAGGCGAGGTCTCCGCGGCGGTGGATTTGAAATCGAACAGGAGTCCGCCCGCGAATGCCGCCGCGAGCAGACAGCTTCCGACGACTGTCGGAAACACAAGCCTTTTCCCTCTGTAGGACCTGAGAACATGGCCGCAGGCCGGGCACTTGAGCAGCGGCGCGGAAATCTCCTTTCCGCATTTCGGGCACTTGGACATGGTGTCACCCCTGTTGTAAAAAGATTAACATAACTATACCATAGTTTTTTTCGACAGACAATGCCTGTTTTCGACATCGGCAAAAAATTTTCCGACGCTCCGGGCAGGCGGATTCCCCGTTGCGAAAAATATACGATCGTGGTACAATGCAAGCGTTAAGCAGACAAAAGGGAGTATAGTCATGGTCATCGAGCTCACCGAGTTTTTGAATGCCGTTTCGCGCGCCACCGATTACGTGGAGGACAGGATACTCAACGTGCCCAGATACCACGTCAAGCGCGTCGCGGTGCTCACGCATCGCCTGGCCGAGCGCGCCGGGTTCAACAGTGAGACGGTCTATGCCTTCACGCAGGCGGCGGTCCTGCATGACTGCGCCCTGTCCGAATACCTCAGCGACGAGCTCAGCGCGGACAGCAGCGCCCCGCAGGAGCTCAACATGTCCGCCCATTGCTGGACGGGGGAGCGCATCCTCTCGCGCCTGCCCTTCTATCCGCTGGTCGAGGGGGCCGTGCTCTACCACCATGACCGGGCTGACGGTCTCGGCGCCATGCGCAAAAAGGCGGCGGATACCCCGCTATGCGCCCAGCTCATCCACATCGCGGACAAGGCCGACACCGACTTTTTGCTCGATACTATGGACCGGGAAAAGTACGTGCGCCTGATGGATTGGATCCGCTCCGAAAGCGGCGCCGCCTTCTCGCCGGAATGTGTGGAGCTTTTCACGGCTTCGGTGGATTATGAGCTCCTGTGCTCCATCACCGGCAACGGCTGCGTGGAAGCCCTCGCCGCGCTTCTGCCGCCGAAGCCCACGGAGATCCCTATCGAGCTTCTGCGCGACATGTCGGCGATTTTTGCCGATCTTACGGATTATAAGTCGCATTTTACCTGGAAGCATTCCCAGGGCGTGGCCGACAAGGCCGAGCGCCTGGGCCAGTATTACGGCTATCCGAAGGAGACCTGCGACAAGCTCTATATCGCGGGCGCGCTGCACGACATCGGCAAGCTGCTCATCAGCAATGACATTCTCGAAAAGCCCGCGCGCCTGACCGACGCGGAGTACAGGGAGATCACCAACCACGCCCTCGGCACGTGGGAGCTGCTGCACCGCATCGGCGGCATGGAGGACATCACCCGCTGGGCGGCACTGCACCATGAAAAGCTTGACGGCAGCGGCTACCCCTTCGGTCTGCGCGCCGAGCAGCTGGGCAAGAATGAGCGCCTGATGGCCTGCATCGACGTGTACCAGGCCCTGGTGGAGGCGCGGCCCTATAAGCCCGGCATGTGCCATGAGGACGCCATGCGCATCCTGAAAAAGATGGCCCGGGCCGGTCAGCTGGACGGGGACATCGTCGAGGACATCGACACCTGCTATCTGCTGCACAGCAGCGATGAAGACGTGCGCGGGAAAAAGCCGCTCGCGGCGGAGAAGGACTATCCCGGCGCCGCCTGGCGCTGCCCGGTGTGCGGCTATGTCTACCTCGGCGAAAACCCGCAGGAGACGATCTGCCCCCAGTGCAAGCAGCCGGGGAGCATATTCGAGAAAATCTGAGAGAAACGGGAGCTGTTTTGCGGCTCCCGTTTTTTGCGGGCAAAGACCTTAGGCAGCACCTCACAATACATCTGCGGCATCTTCCGGAAAATTTGTGACCTGATTTCGTCACTTTTTCTTGAGGTACACAAAGTACATCTGCGAAAAAGTGCCATCATCAGAACGCAAGTTTTCTCGGAATCTGCTCTTGCCGCATTATGCGGTATTGCCCTTACAATAAATGGCGCAATGCAAAGAAATGTGTGCCTCAATATCAGGTGGGATATCCTCTTGCGCATTTCCATCGCTAACGTGTATAATGGAGAAAAAAGAAAGGCGGTTTCAGTTATGGCATCTGGAAGAATGGAGTTTCACGCACAGAGCATCATGCAGCACGCAAGCTTCAGTTTTGTGCTGCCCAATGACGTTGAGATGGCGGAGGTCAGGGAGCCCCGACATTATAAACGTCCGACAAAGACGCTCATACTCCTGCATGGCCTGACCGGCACGGATACGGACTGGCTTTATGGCGGCGTAGCCCAGAATATGGCGATCCAATACAACCTTGCGGTTTTCATGCCCGCCGCGGGGAACAATTTCTACCTGGATCGAGGCTATTCAGGCGGCGATTGGGGAAGCTTCGTCGGAGAAGAACTTCCTGATTACATACAGAAGGTCTTCGGCTATTGCAATCGACGGGAGGATACCCTGATCGGCGGGCTGTCTATGGGCGGCTACGGAGCGCTGCACACAGCGCTGAATTATCCGGAGCGCTTTTCCGGCTGCATTGCGCTCTCTGCCGCTCTGCGCACCCGTGCGATTGCCGAAGGGAGACAGGACGGCGTTATACCGGAGGCCATGCTCCGCGACATTTTCGGAGATCCCGGCAGCCTGCTCAAGTCAGACCGCAACCCGGAGTGGCAGTATCTCCGCTTGAAGGGAAAACAGATCCCCGCCATCTATATGGCCATCGGCACGGAGGACCACCTGTATGCCTGCAATCAGGAATTCAAAAGCTTTCTGGAGGAACAGAAAGCTGACTTCCGCTATGAAGAGGGCCCCGGAGGTCACTTCTGGAGTTTTTGGAATGCGTATCTGCCGCGCGGACTGGACTGGCTGCTGCGCGATGAAACCGTCTCATAAGCCTGCTTTTTCTTGAAATATAGCACAAAAAAATAATAATCGCATCAAAACACACGGAGGCGTTTCAACTGGGGACCTATTTGAATCCGGGAAAAGCAGAGTATGAAGAGGCTGTGAAATATTCATGGAGCTGATTGACGCCGTACCGGACACCAGGCACCTTATTCACGGCGACTTTCACACAAGCAATGTCTTCCTGCAAAACACCGAGGCGCTGCTGATCGACATGGACCGGCTGGCGATGGGTGACCCGATCTTCGAGCTGGGCGACCTGTATCTGTACTATGCGATACAAGAGAAGGATGACCCGGACAGCCTGGACCCCTATCTGGGGATACCCTGCGCGACATGCGCCCGCTTTTTCCGCTTGTTCATCAGACACTATTTGGAGACGGAGGACGAAGCGCGCATCCGGCCGGTCACGGACCGGGCGGCGCTGCTCGGCACGCTGCGGCTTATCAACCGCTGTTGGAAGCCGGGCGAGCTGACACAGCAACAGCGCTGCATGGTGGACGCGCTGCTCGGTGAGACGAAAAAGCTCCTGGAGCGGGTGGACAGCCTCAGCATCGGCTGATCATATCAACAGGAAAAAACGACAGGAGGTTCTGCCGCGCGGAAACGTTCTTTCCGCGACAGATAAAACACCATGCTTGACAGGGATTTTGCCGAAAAATTCATTGACCGCGTGACGCGCTACACCGACTACAACGTAAACATTATGGATGAGCGCGGCATCATCATCGCCAGCCGCGACAAAGCCCGTATCGGACAGTATCACGAGGTCGCATATCGACTTGTCACCGGAACCGAGGAGATCGCGGACACCACCGGCATGTCTTTCCCGAACGTCCTGCCGGGCATCAATATGGTCATCGCCACCGGCGGCGTGCGCGAGGGCGTGGTGGGCGTGACCGGTGTGCCGGACGAAGTGCGCCCCGTTGCGCTGATGGTGAAGATGGCCTTCGAGACCATGCTCAAGTACGAACGACAACAAGAGGAGCAGCGCCGCCGCGCCAATAAAAAAGAGCACTTTATCTACCTTCTGACCCAGGTGGAAAACGCCGACCCTGCTCTGCTGCGGGAGATGGCGCGCGATCTGGGCTACCCGGAGGAGATGGTGCGCGCCCCGATCCTCCTGAAAACCCGGCCGGGCGAGGCAAGCGAGCTGCTTAACATCCTGCGCAGCGGGCCGCTGCACACGAACCGGGATTTCAGCTTTGCCCTGGACGACAGCCATGTGCTGGTGTTCAAGGGCTTTCAGCAGCAGAATAAGACCCTGAACGCTGCTTATCGGGACTTTCTGACGGACTATCTCTCCGTCGTCAAAGGCCGTGCGCAGGCATACATCGGTAGCTTTCAGGACACCTATCCCCAGTACTGCTACGGCTACCGGCACTGCCGCTGGCTGGAGGAGCGCTTTCCGGAGAATGGCCAACCCGTGTTCTTCTACGATCATCTGAGCGGCTATCTGCGGGAAGCGGTCCCCCTGCGGGAGCTGCAGCATGCCTTCAGTGTCTGCCGCAGCCAGATGAGCCCCGAGCGCCGCCGCAGCTTCTGCCAGACCGTGGGCGCTCTCATCGACACGAACTATCACTTTCCCGAGGCCGCCGAACGCCTGTACATCCACAAAAATACCTTGGTTTACCGGTACAACGCAATCAAGCAGAATCTGGGCATCGACCCCCTGGCATCCGCGTCTGACCGGGCTTTTCTGGAGGCGTTTTACGCCTATCTCCTGCGGACGATCGAAGCCGAAAACAGTTGACAGTTCTTGCTTTCTTGAATACAATACGATGCCTTGCCGCTTTCTTTGTGCTGACAGCACAAAGAAAGCGGTTTTTTTCAGCTCTGCGTGACATTCGCAAAAGCCAGCCCCCATGCTACAATACAATCACCTCAAGGAAAACCGAAACTGAAAACGAAAGGAAACAGCAACATGAAAGCGATCATTGCCATCGACTCTCTCAAGGGAAGC
>CADBYZ010000072.1 GCA_902799075.1 Oscillospiraceae bacterium
GCGATGCTGAGGATCGCCAGCAGCGGCACCGTCGGCAGCCACTGCTCCTTGAGCAGCAGCAGCACCAGCGGCTTTGCCACGGCGGACAGGCCGAACATCACCGGAAAAATCACGAAGCTGCCGAGCTTATTCATGCGGCGCATGATGTCGATGAATTTTTCGCGCTCGTCATGGGCACGCGACAGCACAGGGAACATGACCTGGCGGATCGCCGCGTCCATATTGATGGAGATGGTATGGGAAAACTGCTGTCCCTGCTTGTAGTGCCCGAGCTCGGCGGCGGAGAAGAATTTGCCGATGATGAGCGGGCGCAGGCTGATGTATAGATTTTCCACCGCCGAGGCTGCCATCATTCTCAGGCCGTAGCCGCCGAGACGCCTTGCGCTTTCGGCGGAGAAGCCGCCGTGGGGCACCCAGCGCTGCACCAAAAAAGTGAAGACGCAGACAAAAACGATGTAGGCAAAGGAGTAGCCCACCAGCGCCCAGATCCCCGCGCCCCGCCAGGCCAGCACGACGCCCAGGGTGCCCGCCAGCACCGTGGCGGAGAGATTGCAGAACATCATCTCGCGAAAGCGCATCTCCCGCTGCATGCGGGCGGTCTGGATGGAGTTAAAGCCGCTGAACAGCAGGCTCAGCGCGTAAAAGCGCATGGGGGGCGTGAGGTCGGGGCTGCGGTAGAAGTCCGCCAGCAGCGGGGCCGCCGCCTGCATGGCAAGGAAGGTAGCGCCCGTGAGGGCAAGGGTGATGACGAACACCGTGAAATAATCCCTCTCGCTTACCTTCGGGCTCTGGATAAGGGAGGTGTTGACGCCGTTTTCGATCACCAGCACAAAGAAGTCGATGACCGTCTGCAGCAGCACGACCTGCCCGAAAAGCTCCGGCACCAGCAGCCGCGCCAGCAGGATCTGGATCACGAAGCCGATGACCTTGGCGGCAAAGCGCTCGGTAAATTTATAGATCAGGGATCGGATGACTTTGCTTTTTTCCATGTCTGTCCTTTCAGCCCAACGCCTCGCGGTCAAGGCGCGTATAGAGCCCGGTAAGTCTCTGTGCGGTGACTCGGATGTCGTAGCCGGCCTTTACGATGGCGTCGGTCACATCCTCGCGCGCCCGGCGTTCCAAAAGCGCGTCGGCCCACATCTCCGCGTCGCCGAGAGGCAGATAGCGCACCAGGTCGGAAAGCCCCACCTCTTTGGTGATGGTGTCGGAGATGACGCAGGGCAGCCCCGCCGCCTGCGCCTCCACCACCGCGATGCCGAGTCCCTCCCACAGGGAGGGGAAGGCAAAGACATCCATGGCTCCGAGAAGCTGGGGCACATCGTCGCGGTTTCCGGTCATGATGACCTGGTCTGCAATGCCCAGGCGCACGGCCTTCTGCGCCGTTTCCTGCTGCAGAGGGCCGACGCCGACGAGCAGCAGCACGGCGCTTTCGTCACGCTCATGTACCTTCTGAAACACGTCCAGCAAAAACGTGTGGTTTTTTACATCGTAAAAGCGGCCGACATTCCCGATGACGTACTTCCCTTCCAGTCCCAGCTCCCGGCGGTACTGCGCCCGTGTTTCCCGGCTCACGGCAAAGCGGCGCACGTCGATGCCGTTCGGCAGCAGGACAAAGCGCTCGCTTTGGCAGGCGCGCTTGCCGAAGAGCCACTCCCCCGCGTCGAGAGAGCAGGCCATCAGCACATCCGCCTGATGGCGCAGGGGAAGCTGCATCACGGTCTTGACAGCGCCCTTGACCCCGCCGCCGGTGGAGGTGGAGTGGCTGTGGATGACGGTTTTGACCCCGTGGGCCTTTGCCACAGGCAGATAGAGGGAGGCATAGCTTCTCGTGTGAGAGTGGAGGATATGATACTCGGGATGCGTATAAAAGAAGTTGTTCCAGTCGCGTTTGATTTCTCCGGCGTTGGTGCCGTGGAAGGGCGTCATGGTGTACACCCTGCCGCCGAGAGAGCGGATCTCGTCGGCGAAATAGTCCTCCCGCGGATGGTCGATCACGAAGTCGAACTGGATCTTCTCGCGGTCTATATTGCGGTAAATGTTCATCATCATGGTCTGCGAGCCGCCCACGTCGAGGCTCGCGATCATGTGCAGGACGCGGATCATGCGCGCACCTCCCAGGGCCGGATCACGGTCTCACGCTTTTGTGTGACGACGGAATTGGCGGGAATGATTCCCTTGAGGATGCAGCCGGCGCCGATCATGCAGTTGTCGCCGATGGTGGTGCCCATGAGGATGACGGTCCCGGCGGCGATCCAGCAGTTTTTCCCGATGACGACCGGAGCCGTCTTGAAGCGCAGCTCGTCGAGCCCCGCGCGGAAATCGTGGTCATGGTCGTAGATGCAGGCGTTGGGGCCCATGGAGGTCCCCTCCCCGATGGTGACGCTGTCGCGGCAATTGATCATGCAGTTATAGGTAAAGACCACGTCGTCGGCCAGCGTGAGCGTCGCGCCCTTGCGCGCCTTGAGCTTGCAGCCGGAGTGGATGCGGGTGCGGTTGCCGATGGAGACATGGCTGCCGTGCTCAAACTCTGTGACCACATTGGGCGAAAAGCGGCAGATGGGCTTGAAATGAAAGCCCGAGCCCAGAAAGAGCTTCATGATGGAAAACTTGATAAACGTGAACACGATGCTCACGGCATTGTTGAACATTCTTCGGATAGACATGGCCGGCTTCTCCTTGTGCATATGGCAATTTAATTTAGAATATCACAAGAATCGAACTTTTACAACCAAAAGTATCGAAAAGCAGCAAACTGCGGGGGCCGATGCCCTCATCGGCCCGCCGATTTGCAGCACAGCGCATTGTTCGGCGGGTCGATCATGGGATCGACCCCTGCAGTCTTGTATCCTTATGTAAGCGTAAAGTACACCGTCAGTGCGCCGAGGACCATGAGGTGCACCGGGTAGACGGCATAGAAGGCCAGCTTCAGGGGCGGGCCTTGTCTGCCCTTATAGAGCAGCACCGGCACGATGGACAGGCACGCAAAGATAAAGTGCGTGATGGGATGGCTCGGCACGATGTACTCCACCACGCTCCACAGCACGATGACCGCCGCCTGGGAATAGCGGCTGCCCCGGGCAAGCCAGAGCGAGAGGATGAGTGCCACGCCCATCGAGCCGTAGTCCACGCGGTCCCGGATCAGGAAAAACGCGCCGAAGAGCCCCAGAGCCTGCATCAGCAGCTTCACCCAGTCCCGCTCCGGCTTCATGGCCGCGTCCAGAACGGCGATCACCGCAAGCGAAAGCGAAAGCGTATAAAACACGTTCATCTTCGCGCCCAGGATGCGCACCCCCGCATACTGAACGCGCAGCACCGCAAGCGTCATCGCAAGCAGCGGCCAGATCACCGACCAGTCCATGCGCACGGTGCCGAGCCACGCGGCGCAGACCACGAAGATAAAGATGGCGCACACAAACCAGCGATGCCCGAGCGCAACGGCCGTGACTCCGTCGGGGTAGCGGTTGACCTGCAGAGCGAGGACATAGGGGATCTGGGAGATCGCGGCAAAGGCAATGAGTCTTGTGAGGTAGCGCTTTACGTCATGGGTCTTCTCATAGCCGTTGACGATCAGGAAGGCAAAGATCGGGAAGCCCAGGCGGCCGAAGGCCCGCATCCACTCATAGACCGGCTTTCCGATAAAATGCGGGTAGAGGAAGATGGCGGTGTGGTCGACAAGCATGGAACATATAGCCAGCAGCTTCATGGCAAATACGGTCATTGCGGTTTTATCCCTTCGTTCAATATCTTTTTATAGGGGGCAAGCATGCCCTCGTTCATCCTGTCGCCGATCAGGCGGCGGATACGCCGAGAGCGCAGCAGCGCGCCGAGCACCTGCATGCCCAGCATCCGCGGCCAACGCCGCTGCGGAAAATCGTAGAGCCCGTGGGCCTTATAATAGAGGTGGTCTTCCCGCATCATGCCGCGCATGAGCCAGACCAGGTCGCGGAAAATCTTCATGCCGCCCACGCCGTAAAAGCTGCGCGGCGGGGTATAGCCCTGCTCGAGCGCCCAGGCAAGGCGCAGGGACACATCACGGATGGTGTCGGCATCGTTGGCAAAGCCCGCAAGAAAGCTGTGCCCCACGCCCGCCCGGGCCTTGAGCACGGTGCGCAGGTTCTCCTCCCCTTTCAGGTCCCCGTTGACAAGGTAGGCAAAGGGTTTTCCCTCGGCCACTGTGCGGTGTCCGTTGCAAAACTGCCTGTCATCGTACATTTTAAAGCGGGAGCCCATACTGTGGCCGCTGAGGGTAAAGGCATAGACGATGGCGTCTGCGCTATGGATCTTCTCGCGCAGGAGCTGATCGAAGCCGTCATGATAGACGCATTTGCCCGCGGTAGCGCAGTTGAGGCAGCCGAGGCAGCCGCCCTTGAAGGGGAAGTCCGCGAGATTTACAAAGCGTGTGCGATAGGGAAAGGCGGCGGAAAAATCCTTGATGAGCGCGCGCAGGCTCTCGTCCCCCTCCCGCAGGTCGCCCACGATCACGGTGTCGAAGCCCTCCAGCTTTTTAACGGCCTCCAGCGTGCTGACATAGGGTGCGCGCTCCGGCGCGGCGGCGGGAGCTTCAAGGTGTTCCCATACAGCATTCTCCGCACAGAAGACGGCATAGCGGAAAAACTGCGTGAGCTCCTTTCTCCCCTGCTCGGTGAGCAGGTCCTCCATATCCGCCGATAGACCGCGGATCACCCTTGCGCCGAGATCGTGGAGGTTCTCCTCCAGAAAGCGGTGGGCCGTCACGTCGAAGAAATGTTTGGAGGTCGTCAGCTGCGTGGCATACTTGTCTTTGAGGGAAATATCCCGCTCCCGCATGAGTTCCAGAAAGCGGTGCAGCTGGGAGGGGACGAGAAAGGAGTAGACCGGGTAAGCGAAGACCACAAGCTCTGCCCAGCCGAAGGCTTCGGCGGCCGGGGCCATGTCCTTTTCAAAGCCGCCGAGCCCGGCGGCCGCGTTGAGATGCCGGAAGCTGTGCGCCGGGAAGCATTTTTCCAGGTACAGGCAGCTCTGGAGCGTGACGCTGAAGCGCCCGCGCGGCGAGCCGTTGACAAACAGGACCTTCATGCCGGCCCTCCTTTCGGTCATATCTTTTGTATTCTACCCCATTCGACGGTAAAAATCCACAAATAGTTTCCGCGTTCCGGGAAACAATAAAAAAGCGCGGACCGCGAAAGCGATCCGCAAGACAGGGTTTGGGATAAAGATATGAGCCGCGGCCTTTTCACGAAAGGCCAATTGGATAAGCTGTGCCTGTATGATAGCATGTCCCGCGGGCGAAACCACGCCCTTCCTGTCGAACGTGAAAAAATTTTTTCAATCCGCGCATACTTCGTTCCGCACGGGGAACAATAAGCGGGAAACCAAAGGAAACGCTGCATCCGCCGGCGTTTCCCCATCAAAGAGAGGAGCGTATCGCATATGCTTATGGATCGTATTGCGCTGGCGCTGACCATCATCGGCGGCATCAACTGGGGCAGCATCGGCCTGTTCCGCTTTGATCTGGTCGCCTGGCTTTTCGGCGGGCAGACCGCCACCGTCAGCCGCGTTATCTACACCCTGGTGGGCCTGTCGGCCCTGTGGTGCGTGAGCCTGCTGTTTCGCAGCGACGCCATCGTGGACGATGAAATGTAAAGCAGCGTGGAGTGTGGAGTGTGGAGTTACGCTCCGCGCTCCGGGTCCGGGACGTTACATATAGCGATACGCAAGATACGAAAGCACGCCCAATTGCAGCAGCGTCAGAGCCCAGAAGCCCGCGACGAAGTACCAATGCTTTGTCTTGTGGCGAAAGGCGTACATACCGAGAAGCCCGCCCGGCGCGCCGAGGAGGGCCGCGAGCAGAAACAGGCGCTTTTCCGGCACGCGGCGGCGCCCGGTCTGGGCAAAGCGCTTGTCGAGCCCCATCGTGACAAACAGCACGAGGCTCATGCCGCAGCAGATGAGCGCGAGGGCGGATACCAGTATCTTCATCCTATTCCTCCGAAAGCGCCCCGAAATACCAGCCGGAGACGCCGTTGTGCTTGACGAAATACCCGCGCGAGCAGGTCTCCACCACCCCGACCCTGTCCCCCGCCTTTAAGGGCAGGACATAGTCCGTGCAGTCGTTGCAGTCGGTAAACGTCCCGTCCGAGAACAGGTATTTGGTCAGGATATCCAGCTCGTAATCCGTGCGCACATGGCGGCAGCGGGAGAACTCCTCGCCCCGCTCCAGCACCTGCACCCGGCTGTCGCCCCAGCGGATGTAGGTTGAGTGCTCCGACGCCGCCTGATCGTTCAGGACGGTGCGCACCGGGAAGGGATCGTATGCCTCAAAGCTGAGTTCGTCTCGTGTGATATCCGGGATGATGAGGCAGTTGAGCTGCCCGTCGTCCTTGAGCACGCACGCCCCGTCGATGCAGGCGATGTGCCGGTCATAGTCGATGATGGGGTTTGCGCAGACGATATCGTCGCAGTAGAGCATCACCGGATAATGCCCCACCACGACCCAGTTATCAAAGGAATAGCCCAGCTTATACCAGGCGTCGCAGCGCAGAAGCTGACCGACCTTGTGTTCCTCCAGGGGCCGGTCGGGACAGACGGCGGCGTGGGCAAAAGTGTAGCGCCCGGTCCGCACCGCGTGGGGGAGCTTTTTCAGAAAGGCAAACTCCGCCGGGAAATGTTTGGAAAGCAGGCGCTTGAAGGTCTCAAAATCCGGCAGCTCCAGCGGGTCAAGGTCCAGCTCCAGGGCCATGTCCCACAACAGGCCGCTCTTTCGGCAGCGCAGATAGCCTTGCAGATTTTTCTCCCAGTGGGTGTCCATGGAGAAAATGGCGGCCCAGTCGTCGCAGTTGCCCATGACGGAGATCACGTTCCCCTTCTCCGTCATGGCCATGACCTCCCGCAGAGTCCGGAGGCTCTCGGCGCCTTTTTCAAGGAAATCCCCGTTCAGGATCAGGAGATCGTCGCCGCAAAAGCCGACCTTTCGGAGCAGGCCGTGGAAATACGGTAGATTGGCGTGGATGTCGGAGATGACCAGCACGCGGCGGCCCGGCTCGATTTCGGGGTACACGACGCGGGCTCGCTCGTCATACATGCCCATGGCGCAGATCCTTTTCCATCAGCAGAAGCCGGGCCTGCGCTCCCGGTACGCGCGACAGCTCCCGAAAGCCGTTGGCCCGGTAGAAGGCGAGGGCCGGCAGGTTGTCCTCCGCCACATGCAGGCGGATGGCGCTGCGCCCGAGATGGCGGTATTTTGCCACGACCCGGCCCAGCAGCTGCACGCCGAGTCCCTGTCCCCGGTACTCCGGGCGCAGGTACAGAAGGCTGACCCAGCCGTAGCCCGCGTGCTCGCCGCGTTTGGTGTCCAGGTCGATGAGCCCCGCGAAGGTCTCACCCTCATAAAGCAGCATGACGGCCTCGCTGTCGTGAACATGGTGCTCGCAGGCCGCGCGGTAGTAGGTGTCCGCCTCGAAGCCGTTTAAATTTCCGTGGGCGGCAAGCCAGGCATCGGCATAGCTCTGTTCATAGAGCGCCCGGTACTGTGTGGGGTCGACACACTCATGGCGCAGGGCGGGCAGATTGACGTAGCTGCGCTGAAGCTCCGGCGGCAGATGGGAGAAGTCGTTGAGGTAGTCCACGCGAAACTGCCCGTCTTCATAGAAGAGATGCGCAACGCCGGTATTCTGGAAGATGGGCACAGTCTCGCTGTCGTTGAGAGAGATGCCCAGGAGCTTTGTGAGCATGCAGCGGATGGTGATGCCGTGGGTGGTGATGACCACGGTGCGGCCGGGGTTTTGCTCCGCGATCTCGTACAGCGCCGTCAGCGCCCGGGCCTGCACCTGCTGGTAGGTCTCGGCTCCGGCGAGATAAAAATGCTCCTGATCGTGCATAAAAGTGTCGAGCAGCTCCGGCTGCTCCCAGATAATGTTGGCAAAGGGCTCGGTCTCCCAGGGGCCGATGTTGATCTCCCGCAGGCGCTTGTCCGTCTGCACGGGCAAATCGTGGTATTTTGTGACGGCGGAGGCTGTGAAGCGCGCACGCCAGAGGTCGCTGGAGTAAACGGCGTCCACCGGGACAGCGCGAAAGCGCTCGGCCAGGGCGTCCCGCTGCCGTACCCCGAGAGGCGTCACGCCCCCGTCCCAGTGCCCCTGCATGTGGCGGTAGAGATTGCCCTCGGCCTGGACGTGCCGAATTACATAAATTTCTGTCATAAGCCTGCCTCCTGATGCTTGACCGCCGCGCCGGTATACGGTATAATAAGTCGACATAACGCAGACAATGACGGCGGTGCTGCTATTATAGCGTGTTTTTCTCCGCACGACAAGTACCGCCGCGATTTGGACAGACAGAGAGGTTCAACATGATACGAGCGGCGGCGTTGGTGTCCGGGGACGGGGCACGGCTCCAGGCGATCCTGGACTCCATGTATTTTAAGGAAATACCGGACTTTGAGCTGGTGGCGGTCATCTCCACGGCGCGGGACGTGTACGCGATGAAGCGCGCGCTCAACGCCGGCGTGCCCGCCTATGTGGTGGACCCGGAGCTGTTCCCCAATACCACGAGCCACAGCATGGCGGTGGCCAACAAGCTCAAGGACATGGACATTGAGCTTGTGATCTTAGCGGGCTACGACATGCCGCTGGGCGTGATCCCCTACCAGTTCAAAAACCGCATCATCGGCACCTTCCCGGCCCTCTACCCCGCCTTTGAGGATGAAGAGGGCGACATCCAGCGGCAGGTGCTCGAGCGCGGCGTGAAGCTTACCGGCGCCACCGCCTACTTTGCCGACGGGGACGGGCGCGTCGGCAGCATCATCCTGCAGCGGGCCGTCGAGGTCATGCCCGACGACACGCCCGACACGCTCTCCCGCCGGGTGCTGGAGGAGGGCGAATGGCGACTGCTGAGCCAGGCGGTGATTTTATATTGCTCGCACAAGCTCAGGGTCCACGGCAACCGGGTCATCATTGAAAAATAAGGCAACACCGCACAATGCGGCAAGAGCAGATTCCGAGAAAATTTGGGTTCTGATGATGGCACTTTTTCGCAGATGTACTTTGTGTACCTCAAGAAAAAGTGACGAAGTGCCTGACCACTCTGCTTTTAGTTTAAGAAGAACTTGCGTTCCGTATGAAGTTCTTTCCTGCTTGCGAGTATAGAATAGCGCAAAGATGTTTCATAAGTAATGCCGGAATTGTTTCCTGTTTGTAAATCATTTTTGTTATGGCTTCCCTTCAGGCAGCCGCAGGCCGCAAGGGATGTTTTGCTTCGCTCAGAATGGCAGAGGGGCTCAGTCGAACGTCAGGTTCCACACGCAGTCGGCGGGGACGCTGCCGGGCTGGGCCGAGACATAGGACTCCCCTTCCCGCGCGGGGAGATAGTATACCGCTTTCTTTGCACCCAGGAGCTTGCCCACCGAGGCCGCGATCGTGACGCAGTCGGCAGGCTCGTTTGTGATAAGCTCCTTGATGACGCACACGTCCCCGTCGAGCTCCGCGGTGCAGATCCCGCTCTGACAGGCGTAGAGCCCGCCGCCGAAGAATTTGCAGAAGCGGCGCTGAAACTCCATGGTCGGCTGGGAGGGGCGCAGATGGTTCTTCCCCTCCAGGAGCTTTTCGCGCCAGTGCAGGTACTCAGTGGATGTTAGCTCCATCGTGTCCGCGAGCGTCTGGCAGCCCAGCTCGAACGTTTTGCGGTGCAGCACGCATTCAAAGCCCAGCAGCCGGTGATACCAGCCGTAGAGCGGCGCGTCCGCCGGGAGGGTGCACAGAAGGCTTGCGCCGCGGCGCTTGGCAAGCTTTGCCGCCTCCAGCGTGATGGCCTTGCCGACGCCGAGGCTGCGGTACTCGGAGGCCACCATCACCGCGTAGATATAGCCCACGACCGGGGCCTTTCTGCGCTTGCCGACAAGCTCAAAGCCGGTCAGCGCATGGGCCGCTCCCACAAGCTTCCCATCCATTTCCGCCACGACTGCCGAGCCCATGTCCGGCAAAAGCGCGTAAAATTCCGCCGTGAAGGGCAGCGGGTCGCCGAACACGTCCCTCCACAGGAAGGACAGGGCCGGGATATCCGACGCGCGGTATTCTCTCAAGGTATAATCTGCCATCAGTCTTCTCCGATCCACTGGGCCGCGTATTTCTTGAGCAGGTACGCGGGCTTGTAAGACTCCTTCGATTTGCGCAGGGACTCCAGGCCCATGTCGTCCTCACGGTTGATCCATACAAGCTCCGGGTGTTTTTCCATGAGCATGCGGACAAGCTCCCGGCATACCATGGGGTATGCGCCGTTTATGTCCGCGGCGGCCTTTTCCACATGCACGTTGAAGGTGTCGGAGCTCGTCATCTCGCCGAAGGAGAAGCCCAGGAGCTTCCCGTCGGCGAAGAGGACGCCGCCCTCCAGGCCCAGCTCCTCGTAATGCCGGAAGGCCCGCTCGATGGCGTCGTGCTCATAGACGATGCTCTCGTCCAGGCGCTCGGCATTGTCCTCGGTCCAGGCGTTCAGCATCTGCTCGCAGGCGGGGATGAGCTCCCTTGTCAGGGGCACGAAGGACCACTCGTGCTCGGCCTCAAAGCGGTTGCAGTGGTTTTTCTTGCCGTGCAGGGCCTTGCCGGAATAGGTGGAGAGCTTCTGTGCCTCGTAGATATAGTCGGCGTATTTCTCCTCCTCGCAGAAGCAGAAGCAGCCGGGAAACTCCTGCTCCAGAAGCTCCATGTGCTTTTCGGTGATGCCGCGCAGAAGGAAGGGGTATTCCTTTGCCCTGGCGTACTCCCGCAGTGCTTCGATCGCCGGGCGCAGCGGGCCGCAGCCGATGGGATAGACGAAGGCGGGCCGGCCGTGCAGGCGCACCTTGGTGAGCGTCCGCTCTCCGAGATTGCACACGAGCTGGCGGTAGTGCTCGTCCCAGATGAACATATTGCCGAAGTTGAAGTCCGCGCTGGGGGAATCCTCACACATGAGGTGGCGGTCGATCCATTCCTTGTCCAGTATGGAGATTGCGTGAAACTCGATCATAAATAGACGCTGTCGCAGACAGCCTTGATTTCCTTTCTCAAACTGCGAAGATCCATGAATGCCTCGGGCCGCTTCGTCACATCGCGCAGCAGGGCCGAGGGGTGATAGGTCGCCATGACGCGGCGGCCGTCGATATCGTACCAGACGCCGTGCTCGCGCGTGATGCGAAAGTCCGGGTCGATGAGTGCCTTGGCCGAGATGCGGCCGAGGCAGACGATGATTTTGGGGTCAATAAGCGCGATCTGCCGGTCGAGCCAGCCGCGGCAGGCATCCTGCTCCACGCCCAAGGGGTCGCGGTTTCCGGGCGGGCGGCACTTGACGATGTTGGCGATGTAGACCATGCCGCGGTCAAGGTCGATCATTTTCAGCATGTCGTCCAGGAGCTTTCCGGCGGGACCGACAAAGGGCTCGCCCTTGAGGTCCTCCTGCTCGCCGGGACCCTCGCCGATGAACATGAGCTCCGCCTTCTCATTGCCGACGCCGAAGACCAGGTTGTGCCGCCGCTCACAGAGAGAGCAGGCGCGGCAGCGCGCGCATTCAGTTTTCAGGGCATCCCAGGAGTCCACGGCCATCCCACCTCTTGATCCGCCACGCCGGGAAAGATGCACTTGCAAGTCACCCGGCACCGTATTATAATAACAAAAAGAAAAAACGCAGAGCGTGACTGTATAGTATCACCTTTTTCCTCTGACCGCAACTGCTTTTCATATCAATCATTGGAGCGTTATTATGGCTGAATTTGACAATTTTCTCTCTCCCGGCAGACGGGGGCATCTGATCGGCATCGGCGGCGTGTCCATGTCGTCGCTGGCGGAGGTGCTCAAGGGCATGGGCCTCGGCATCACCGGCTCGGACATGAACGACGGCGCCAACGTGGAGGGCCTGCGCCGCAAGGGCATTGAGGTCCTCATCGGACATAATGCCGAGAACATAACGGACGATGTGGAGTTTGTGGTTCGCACCGCCGCCGTCCACGACGACAATCCCGAGATCGTCGCCGCGCGCCAGAAGGGCATCCCGGTCTTTGAGCGCACCCAGGCCTGGGGCGCTATCTCCAAGGACTACGCAAACGCCCTGTGCATCTGCGGCACCCACGGCAAGACGACCACCACCTCCATGTGCACCCACATCATGATGGCCGCCGACAAGGACCCCACCGTCATGATCGGCGGCACGCTGCCGCTTTTGAAGGCGGGCCACCGTGTGGGCCACGGCAACACCATCATCATGGAGGCCTGCGAGTACTATAACTCCTTCCTCTCCTTCCACCCCACGGTCGCCGTCGTGCTGAACGTAGAGGCCGACCATCTGGACTTCTTTAAAGACCTCGATGACGTAAAGCATTCCTTCCGTCTCTTCGCCCAGCGCGTCCCGGCGGACGGCTATATCATCGCAAACCTCGACGATGGCAACACCATGGAGGTCGTGCAGGATGTACAGGGTCACGTCATCACCTTCGGCCTGAGCGACAAGGCCGACGTGACGGCAGCGAACATCGAGTTCCGGGGCGCGAACTCCCACTTTGACATTCTCTACAAGGGAAAGCTCTTTACCGATGTGACACTGCATGTGCCCGGCATACACAATGTCAAGAACGCCCTGGCCGCCACCGCCGCCTGCATCAGCCTCGGCGTGCGGCCCACCGCCGTCAAGTACGGCCTTGCGGGCTTCAACGGCGCGGGACGGCGCTTCGAGTTCAAGGGCAAGTACAACGGCGCGGATGTCTACGACGACTACGCCCACCACCCCGGTGAGCTCAAGGTGCTGCTCGACGCGGTGGAGCAGCTCAACTACAAGCGCACGGTGCTGGTCTTCCAGCCCCACACCTATTCCCGCACCGCCGCCCTGTTCCCGGACTTTGTCGAGCAGCTCAAGCGGCCCGATGTGGTTTTCCTGGCGGAGATCTTCGCCGCGCGGGAGAAGAACACCATCGGCATCTCCTCGGCGGACCTTGCCAAAGAGGTGGACGGCTCCATCTTCTGCCAGACCTTCGATGTCATTGAGGACGCCCTGCGCGCCATCGCCCACCCGGGCGACATCGTGCTGACCGTCGGCGCGGGTGATGTCTACAAGATCGGCGAGCGGCTCGTCGGCGAGAAAAAATAAGCGCAGGATTGTTCCGATATATACATTACAGTAAAGAGAGGAGTTACAACATGAGAAAAATACTGAGTCTTCTGCTGACCCTGGCCCTGCTGCTCTCCCTCTGCCCCGCCGTCTTTGCGGATATGCCGGAATTGGATTACCCTGTACTGCCGGACGGTTTACCCGAAGAGCATCGCCCCGCGCTGCCGGAGCTGCCGCATCCGGTGCCTGTGCTGGCCGATGACGAGATGTTCTCCGCAAGGATCGGAGAGTTTGATCAATACGGCACGCTGAAAGTCAGCGTGTCGGAGAGCGGCGATTATCTCACCGGCATAACCTGGACCGCCACCGGTTCCAACGGAAGCGGCAATTACCAATATGATTTTCTTTTGGTTCGCCCCACTGTTGTAGATGGGGTAATGAAATACTACCGTATTGCTTTCCAGGAAAATCAGTCTAACGTTTTCACCTATACTTTTACCGAAAGCGGCGACTATGAGCTGTGGGTGGAAATGTCTGACCTCGGTAAAAACATCTGGACGCAGAAAATCTATCCGTTTACCGTCGAAGGCGGAAACGCCCCGCTGAGCATGAGTGTATCCGTAAGCGGGCAGTATTTCACCGAGCCCACCACCTGGACCGTGAACGCTGCCGGCGGCTCCGGCAGCTACACCTGCCACATTGAGCTTCGCATTCCGGAGCTTTCACCCATCGACGATGAGACTCCGATCGCTTTCAGCGAGAATGCTTCCCTGACCTATCAGCTGCTTGCAAGCGCCGATTATGAGCTTTGTGTCTGGCTGACCGATGCTGAGACCGGTACTTTGCTCCAGAGGAATTTCGACTACAGCATTTCCGCCCCGTCTTATCCCACCGTGGCTAATCAGGTCAGTTCTCTGGCTGCGCAATGCCAGAACTTAGGTCTCGCGAACGACTTTGAAATTGCCCTGTGGATGCACGACTGGATAATCAATCACGCAAACTATGATTATACCTACAGTCACTACGGCCCGGACGGCGTGCTGCTGGGCGGCACGGGTGTATGCGACAGCTACAGCAAGGCCTACAATCTCCTGCTCCGGGCCATGGGCATTGATACAAAGCGCATCACCGGCGTGGCAGGCGGCGGCTCTCACGCCTGGAACGCCATTGAGCTGAACGGCAAATGGTATTACGTGGACGCCACCTGGGACGATCCCAACAGAGGCGGAGGCTATGAGAATCATATGTACTTCTGCATTCCGGAAGAAATCCTCGCCATGGACCACACCATCAAGTCCGAGCATCCCCAATGCGTCTCCTATGAGGATAATTATTATGTGCACAGCGGCGACGGCGCACGATGGGCCGATGCCTTTGCCGGGGATGTACAGACCGCGCTCCAGGCCGGCGATAGTCTCTTCTCCGTCGCACTTCCCGCCTCGTATTCCGCCGAGATATGGAATAATTCCGACCGCAGTAAACCTATTATCGCGCTGGCAGACAAGGTCACGCTGCTGCTTGCGGGCAGGAAAACCTACACTTTCGGCAGCCAGCCCATCTCCTTGAATCTGTTCAAAGAGCTCACCGGTGACACCAGCGCCTATGCCCTTGTCGACACCCAGGGCAAGACTCTGTACCTGCCCCTGGACCTGACCGAGATCGGCCCGCAGGCCTTTGAGGGGGCGTCCGACTTCATGTCGGTCGATATCCCGGCGAAGGTCACGAAGATCGACAGCGGTGCCTTCCTCGGCTGTGACGGTCTCTGGATCGTCACGATCCCGCCCTCCGTGGTCAGCTTCGGCGACAATTGCTTTGACAAAGCAAACCCGCATTTGACTCTGGGTGTGGCGGAGAACAGCGAAGCCCTCGAATATGCGCGTACAAACGGGTTCAAATATACGGTCATGGACTACATTTCCTCCGCGGCTGCCGCGGCTCCCTGATTTACTGAAAAACCTCTCTCCCTCTTCCAAGGCGGAGAGAGGTTTTCCCTTGTCATTTCCGGCCCGGTCTGGTAGAATCTATTCAGCGAAAACGGAGTCCGCGGGACTCAATACTACATATAAAAATGGAGGAATGCCCTATGCACGAAGTTCTGCATACCCTGTCCAAAATCGGTATCGTTCCGGTCATCGCCATTGACGACGCGAAGAAGGCCGTCCCGCTCGCCAAGGCCCTCGTCGCCGGCGGTCTGCCCGCCGCCGAGGTCACCTTCCGCACCGCTGCCGCCGAGGAGGCCATCCGCGCCATCGCCGCCGAGGTCCCCGAAATGGTGGTCGGTGCCGGCACCGTCACCAGCCGCGAGCGTCTCGACCGCGCCCTGGCCGCCGGCTCCCAGTTCATCGTCACCCCCGGCTTCAACCCCGACACCGTGAAATACGGCCTCGACAAGGGCGCGCTCATGCTCCCCGGCACCGCCACCGGCGGCGAGATGGAGCAGGCCATGGCCCTGGGCCTGGAGGTCGTCAAGTTCTTCCCCGCCGAGGATAACGGCGGCATCAAGAAGCTCAAGGCCCTCGCCGGCCCCTACCGTGAGCTCAAGTGGATGCCCACCGGCGGCGTCAATACCAAGAACATGATGGACTACCTCTCCTTCGACCAGATCGTCGCCTGCGGCGGCACCTGGATGGTCAAGAAGGACCTCATCGAGGGTGAGTGCTGGGTCGAGATCACCGCCATCTGCAGGGATGCCGTCAAGGTCATGCTGGGCATTCAGCTTGCCCACATCGGCGTCAACTGCGGCAGCGAGGACGAGGCCGTAAGCCTGGCCAAGCTTGTCAGCTCCATGTTGGGTCTGTCCCCGCGCATGGGCGAAAAGTCCTGCTTTGCTGCCGACAACGCCATCGAGTTCATGAAGTTCGGCGGTCCCGGCACCAAGGGCCACATCGGCTTCAAGACCAACAGCGTCGAGCGCTGCATCTATCACCTGGGCCTGCAGGGCGTGGAGTTCAACGAGGATTCCATCACCTGCAACGACAAGGGCGCGCCCAAGTTTGTTTATCTCAAGGGCGAGTACGGCGGCTTCGCCATTCACCTCGTCAATAAGTAAGATACCGCGCAAGCAATGACCGGCAGGGCTTTTGCCCTGCCGGTTTCGTACGCAAAAAATGTCATCCTGAGCGTCAGCGAAGGATCTTCAAGATCTTTCGCCCCGCTCAAGATGACAGGATGGGCCGTTATTTTTTCAGTCTCCAGTTTTCCCTCGGCTGCCAGCCGGGAAGGGGATTTCGCTGCATGGCCCCGAAGATCTTGGACTTCATATCCGGGTAGTCGGCGCTCATGGTCTTGAGCATCTGCTTGATCTCCCAGCGCTTGCTGGCCTTGTCCTGGGGGCAGGGGTTCTCCACCACCGGGACATTCAGCTGCGCGGCGAGATTTGCGATCTTCTGCTCCCCGCAGTAAATGAGGGGGCGGATCTGCGTGATGCCGGAGCGGTCGAGATAGGTCACGGGCCGAAAGCAGCTGATGCGCCCTTCAAACAGCAGGCTCATCATGAAGGTCTCCACCGCGTCGTCGAAGTGATGGCCGAGGGCGAGCTTGCCGATGCCGTTTTCGCGCAGATAGTCGTTGAGCGCCCCGCGCCGCATCTTGGCGCAGAGCGAGCAGGGATTATCCTCCTTGCGCACATCGAAGACGATCTCCTTGATGTCGGTCCTGAGGCAGGCATAGGGGATGTTCAGCTGCGCGCACATGTCCTTCACGGGTGTAAAGTCCATGCCCTCAAAGCCCAGCTCGATGGTCACGGCAGACAGCTCAAACGGCCTGGGGTAAAAGCTTTTCAGGTGGTTGAGGGCAAGCAGCAAAAGCATGCTGTCCTTGCCGCCGGACACGCCGACCGCCACCTTGTCGCCTTCCTGTATCATATCGTAGTCGTCCACCGCGCGGCGCACGGTGCCGGTAAATTCGTTGAGCGCTTTGTCCATTGGGAATCCCGCCTTTCTTTGTTCGCCCTATTGTAGCGAAGCGGCAGGCAAATGTCAAAGACTTTCCGGATTGAAAATTCGTTTGAAGAATTCAATAGTTTTTACGAGCTTTCGCTTGATTTTGCGAGTTTTGAATTTCTAAATTAAATTCGATGTTGACAGTTTCCCTCCCCTGTGGTATAAAAGTGGAGCGCGCCGGACGGGACCCGTTATCCGCCCGCGCCCTGAACAAGTCAAAACAATTGATTTTATATTGGAGGCAATCACATGTCCACAACCATGCTCACCAAGGAGACCGTTGAACGCAAATGGTACATCCTTGACGCAGCCGGCAAGCCCATGGGCAAGACCGCTGCCCTCGCCGCCACTACACCCCCCATATCGACTGCGGCGATTACGTCATCATCATCAACGCCAAGGACGCCGTCCTCACCGGCAAGAAGCTGGAGCAGAAGTACTACCGCACCCACTCCGGTTATCCCGGCGGTCTCAAGGAGACCCAGTACAAGATCCTGATGCAGAAGAAGCCCGAGCTCGCGATGAGACTTGCTGTCCGCGGCATGCTGCAGAAGAACACCATCGCGCAGTGGCAGCTGAAGCGTCTGCGCATCTTCGCCGGCGCCGAGCATACCCACGCCGCCCAGAAGCCCGAAGTCTGGGATCGCTAAGAGGAGGTAAAGAACTATGGCAACCTACAAGACCAAGAAGCCCTATATGTA
>CADBYZ010000073.1 GCA_902799075.1 Oscillospiraceae bacterium
CTGAAATGTCTGGGTGTTTGCTGTGTTTACATCTGGACCTCGGTCTCAAGACCGGATTTGAATTCAAAGTCGAGGTGGTCCTCGAACACTGTGATCCGCTCGATCAGCCTCCGGACCATCCCTTCGTCGTAATCCGTCACCGGCTCCTGATGCTCGTCCAGAAAGGCTTCGAGGTCTGTTTCACGGTTACATTGTAAGCGCAAAAAGGCGGGGCCGGAGCATACCGTTCCGGTCCCGTCATTCCCACCGTACCCGTACACAATAAGACGATAACCTGTGAACCCTCCCCAGGCGCACGGCGTCAGTCAACCGCATAAAACAGAAAAACGGCCTTCGCCGAGCGCCGCGGAGGACGGGGCAAAAGCCGTAAAGTGCCTGATTTCAAGGGGTTTCAGGGCGGTTTCGCTTTTATGTGATTGTATCCTCAGTATCGAAAGCTCCTGATTTTACTTTACGTGTATCAGTTGAAACTCTCAGAAATCTCAAAGTTAGGATACTGTAAAGGCTCTCGCAAGCTCTACAGTATCAAATACAGGATCCTTCAGGAGCTTCGGGCGGCGCTTTCTTCGCATGAAAGCAACTGAGCAGGATAATAGAGCATTCAGCGAAATCCTTTCAGCCGCAGTCTCAGGAAACAATGATGCTCTGGTTCAGCTGATTCTTATGTATCGGCCACTGATTGATGGCTTAAGCGTAACAGACGGAGGTATTAACGAAGATCTCCGTCAGGAGCTTCTTATACACTTAATAAAAAAAACAAAACTTTTTCTATCTAAAACATAATTCTACAAAAAATACCGAGAGATTTTCAGTTTTCAAAGGCTTCTTATAAGTGAAGGCTTCCTTATGCAGATGTACCTTGAAAACTGAACACTCGCTCACCTCTACAGTCCCGAAGCCAACAGCGGTCGCCCAATTGTCCGGCAAACGATAAGCGGCAGAAAAAGGCAGGCGGCACCTGCCTCTCGCCATGACAGCTTCGGGGATAATGAGACTTCCGTAACTCGCGGCCCGGCCATGAAGAAGGCGGGGAGATGAAAATCTATGGACCTGTCAGCCACAGGCAGAGGTGAGTCTGGTATATAAAGAAAGGATGGGGATTACGCTATGCGTTCCCCATCCTGATAACACGTATTTCCAATTTCCGAATGTGAGTTTTTTGCGAGTTTCCGAGTCAAGTATACCGAAAAAGCCAGGATAATCAGCACTTTTCAGCCTTCAAGCAACTCAAACTTGTACCCCACGCCCCAGACGGTTTTGAGGCACCATTTGTCCGACACGCCCTCGAGCTTTTCACGCAGGCGCTTGATATGCACATCCACCGTTCTCGAGTCGCCGAAGTAGTCAAAGCCCCAGACCTCGTCCAAAAGCTGGTTGCGCGTGAAAACCCGGTTGGGCGACGCCGCGAGGTGGTAAAGAAGCTCCATCTCTTTCGGCGGAGTGTCGATCTTCTTGCCGTCCACGATGAGCTCGTAGGACTCCAGATTGATGACCAGCTTGTCATACTGGAGCTTCTTCTCCACCGGCGCGTCGGCGTCGGTGCGGCGCATGACCGCGTGGATGCGGGCCAGCAGCTCCTTGACATCGAAGGGCTTGGTCACGTAATCGTCCGCGCCCATCTCCAGGCCGCTGATCTTGTCGCTGGTCTCGCCTTTCGCGGTTAACATAATAATGGGTGTGGAGGACTTGCGGCGGATATCGCGGCAGACCTCCCAGCCGTCCTTGACGGGCAGCATGATGTCCAGCAGCACCACGTCCGGCTGGAAGAGGTCGAAGGAGGATTCGGCCTTCCCGCCGTCAGCCGCGATCATGACATCAAAGCCGTCCTTGCCCAGATATAAACGCAGAAGCTCGGCGATATTGGCGTCGTCTTCCACGACAAGCGCACGTTTACTCATAATGCATCTGCCTTTCGTTTCGTATTTTCTGTGCTTCCATTATAATGATGTACGCCGGATAAAGGATTAAAAAAATGTAAAATCCCCGATAAAGGGGATTTTACATACGCAAGCGTTTTCTGAGCGGACGCTGTGATCACTTGCCTGTCAGGAGCGCGGTTTCGAGCCAGCCGACCTTTCCGTTGGCAATGACCTTGCTGTATTTGGGGCCGTACTCAAAGAGCTTGACCGACGTGCCGGCCTGCACCGTATCCAAAGTATTGGTCACGCTTCTGCCCTGATTGCCCGCAGGGTTTCCGGTATAAAGGGGCGCATTTGCCATGCAGACCATCACGCTGCCGGGTACTGCCGTCCCGCCGCCGACTGTGTCAAGCATCTGATCATCCAGCGGGATCTTTTTTTCGTTTCTGCTCATTTTCATTCCTCCTCGTTCGGATTTGATTCTATGATAGCAGTTCTTATGTCACAAAACTGTCACACGATGCAAAGCGGCGGGCATCTATTTGCCGCTTTTTCCGGCCTTGAAGTCCGGCTCGGTGCCCTCGGCCAGGCGCTTGATGTTGGGGGCGTGGCGGGCGATGGCGAGACACGCGCAGAAGATGGCGAGGATGAGGCGTGGGGTGCTTACATGGAACAGGAACGCCGACGCCGCGATGGCGACCGCCCCGCACAGGGAGCCTACCGACACCTTCTTCGACAGCAGCGAGCCCAGCAGAAACGCGCCTACCGTGCAAAGCCCGACGCGCCAGTCGATGCCGAAGCCGACCGCGCCGCCGACCGCGATGCCCTTGCCGCCCTTGAAGTTGTGCAGCACCGGGAAGCAGTGGCCCAGCATGCAGGCGCCCGCGCCGAGACACAGGCCGACCTCGCCGCCAAGAGCCTTGCCGGCCAGCATGCAGGCAGCGGCCTTCGCCGCATCCCACGCGAGGGTCAGCAGGCCCGCGCCCCAGCCGTGCACGCGCGCCATATTGGTCGCGCCCGCGTTGCCGCTGCCCTTTTCGCGGATATCGCCGCCGAAGAGCGCCTTGGAAGCGAGGATCGAAAGACTCATGGAGCCGACCACATAGGAGCCGGCAGCAATGGCAAGACTTTTCAGGATCAAGGGAAGCCCCTCCTTCGATTGTGTGCAATCATGTTTTGCTCATTATAGTCTCTATGTGGTGCGATTGCAAGAAATGTCTGTTTCTTGACAGAGCCCCTTGCCTCTCTCTGAGTGAGGTGGCACGGCCGATCTCCCGCGAGGCCGTGACGGAAGGAGTCTCCCGCTTTATGCCCGGCCTAAAAAGCGGCGGACTCCCTCAGTCGCTTCGCGACAGCTCCCTCAAAGAGGGCGCCATATATTCCACGGGTACACCGCGGGCGGGTCGAGTTCAAAGCGCATCCTCTCCCCTGTCGCCGGGTGCGTGAAGCCCACGGCGTGGGACCAGAGGGCAAGCGGGCAGTCGTCCGGGTTCTCCGCATACTTGCGCTCCCCATACAGCGGCCAGCCCCGGGAGGCAAACTGCACGCGGATCTGGTGGGTGCGGCCGGTGTGAAGACGCACGCGCAGCATGCTCATGTCCTCCCCGCGCCGGAGGGTCTCGTAGTCGAGCACCGCCTCCTGCACGCCTTTTCCCGGCTCCCGGGCGACAAAGGTCATCTTCCGCGCCTTGTCGCGCCGCAGAAGATCCCGCAGCTCTCCCCTGTCGGGCGTGCTGCCGTGGACCGTGGCGAGGTATTCCTTATAGAAGCGGCCCTCGCGGATCTCTTTGCTCAGGGCCGAGGCCGCCGCGGCGCTTCGTGCCAGGACCATCAGTCCGCTCACCGCCCGGTCCAGGCGGTGCACCGTGCGAAGGTCTGCGTCCTTTTCGCCCAGCGCCTCGCGCAGCATATCCGGCAGGCCGCCCGGCTCGTCCGTGGAGAGGACGCCCGCAGGCTTGACACATACGAGGACCGTGTCGTCGCAGCAAACGATGTCCATGCTCACTCCTGCCCCCGCGTGAGACGGGGTTCGATGCTGCCGCCGTTTGTGAGGTCCTTGCCTTCCAGCAGCAGGAGCTTTTCCGCCATGAGCCGCGAAAAGCCGCTGATGATCGCGACGGAGGTGATGAGGTCGTTGGTGTCGTCGGTGGAAATCTCCGACAGCTCCTCCGGCCCGTGGCCGAGGATGCCGCCCGCAGCGACGCGCACCTCCTTGAGGAAATACTTGCAGGCCAGGCGGTGGCGCGTAACGTAGGCGGTGTAGACGCGCTTTAATTCCTCCTCGCTCAGGCCCATGGGGATCATGGTCTGGAGCGTTGGGATGGAAAGACTCTGCTTGAGAGTGCAGACCATGATGAGATAGGCGATGTGCGCGCGGTAGTATTTCTTCTTCACCGGCTCGGGCATGATCTTCTTGCGCACATAATTGTTGATGGCGGCGGGGGTGATGATCTGTTCCTCCTTGAGCTCCGGCGGCATATAGTCAAGATAGCCGCTCAGAAGCGTGACCACCTGATCCATGTACAGGCCGATGTCCGGGATCTCGCCCCAGGTCGGGAGCCGGTAATCATCGAGGTATTTTTCCCAGCGGCGCAGCTTGCCCGCGATCAGTTCCTTGTTGTATGTCATGGCTGTTTCTCCGAGTCGTTTTTTCGTATTTCATATTATAACACAAATGATCTGAGAATCAAGAACAAATATTCCGTAAATTCAATTGACACGATGTACAAAGTGTGATAATATAATTCGCAAGATTAGATAGATCTTCAAACCGAAAGGTTGGGACAGACTATGAGTTTTCAGATCATTACGGACTCCGCGGCCAATATCCCCACTCCCATGATCAAGGAAATGGGCGTCGCGGTAATCCCTTTCTATTACTATATCAACGGGCAGGAGTACACCTGCACCGACACCGAGACCTTCGACGGCCATGCCTATTACGACATGATCCGCGCCCGCACGAAGGTCAACACCTCGCAGATCAATCCCCAGACCTACGCCGAGTTTATGGAGCAGTTTCTCAAACAGGGGCTTGACGTGCTGTACATCAGCATGTCCTCCGGCATCTCCAGTTCCTTCAACTCCGCCCAGATGGGGGCCGAGATGCTGCGCGAGCAGTACCCCGAGCGGCAGATCTGCTTAGTGGACACGCTGGGCGCGTCCCTGGGCGAGGGGCTCGCGGTATTCAAGGCGGTGGAGTGGCGCGAGCAGGGTATCGTCCTCGCCGAGGTGGAGCGCAGGCTGAATCTCTACTGCAAGCGCATGTACCAGATTTTCTCTGTGGATGACCTGATGCACTTAAAGCGCACCGGCAGGCTCTCCAACGCCGCCGCCATTGTGGGCATGGTGCTCCAGATCAAGCCCCTTTTGAAGGGCAACGAGAAGGGACAGATCGTCTGCATCCAGAAGGAGCGCGGCAGAAAGAAGGCCATCCAGGCCCTGGCCAAGCGCTACGCCGACCTTGCGGTCAATCCGCGCAACGAGATCATCGGCATCGCCCACGCAGACTGTGAGGCCGACGCAAAGTATCTCGCCGAGCTTCTGCGGGAGTACGCGCCGCCCCGGGACATCATCACCGTCATGTACGAGCCCGTCACCGGCTCCCATGTGGGTCCGGACACCCTGGCCCTCTTCTTCCCGGGCGGGGACGATGTGAGAAGCAAATAAGGTTGAAAATACCCCGTACCAGGCGTTTAGGTACGGGGTATCGTTATGCCGTTTCAGGGATGCCGGGGCCCTCCCCTGTTCATTCGTTCGCCTGGGGCTTGATGGTGCCGCTGACGGTGAGGCTCGCGGTGCCGGGCTCCACGGTCCAAGTGCCGTCGGCGTTCTGGGTGTAGCTCGCCGCCGGGACGGTGATCTGCCCGGGCAGGGTGGCAAAGGCGCCGGTGGCCTCATCGTAGCTGTACTGCACGGCGCGCGTCCAGGCGGCGCCGTTGAAGCTCACGACAATATCGGAGAGGATGGGGTCGAAGTTGTCGCTGACCACCACCTCGTCGGCGGCCCCAGCCTCGGTGTTGCCGGTGTTGGTGAGCTCAAAGCTGTAGGTGATCTCGCCGTTTGCGGGGACGACGCAGGGGCTGAGCGCCTTGCTGATAAAGAGCTCGGCGCTGTCGAGGGATTCCACCGTGGCGCTGGCTGTCAGGGGCACGCTCACGCCGCCGCCCGTGACGGTGACGGTGTTGGTGATCTCGGAATCCGGGGCGAGGGGCGCGAAGCCCGTCACGTCCGCCTCATAGACCAGCACGGCGCTGCCGCCGGCGGGGATGTCGATGCCGGTAAAAGCCAGGGGCGGGCCCGCGGTGACGGTAGGGGCGGGCTGGAGTGCGCCGTTTACGATCAGGCGGGCAGTGCCGTCGACATAGGCAAGCGGATAGAGCATCGTGCCGTCGAGCTCATAGGCGCCCAGATCGTCCGTGACGCTGAGGCCGCTCACGTCGGCGGGGCCGGCGTTGACAAGGCTCACGGCATAGCTCAGGGTGTCCCCCGCGCCGTAGCCGGTGCTGACCGCGGTCTTCTGCACGGAGACGGTCTCCATGATCTCGCCGGTGACGGTGTTGGAATTGCGCGTACCGCCTTTATAGGAAAGCGTGGCAAAGTTTGTGAATACTGCCATCTGAAATGACCTCCAAAGAAATTGGGCTGAGGCGATCGCCTCAGCCCATTGTATTCGATCAGAGTCATGGAAGTTCCGTCTTCTCCTTCTCCCGAAGCTCGCGGTAAATGCGCACCGCCAGCACCAGCGCCAGCGTGAAGGCGAAGAGGTCCGCCGTCGGCTGGGCCAGGTACACGCCCCAGATGGGCGGCTCGATCACATGCGGCAGGATGAGCACCACGGGGATGAACATGAGGCCCTGGCGCGCGACCGCGAGCAGCGTCGCCCCCACGACGCGCCCGATGTTCTGGTAGAGCATGTTGGTCATGGTCACCACCGCCATGAGCGTGAAGGTGCAGCACTGGCAGCGCATGGCGATGCTGCCGAACTCGATGACATTGGGGTCGTCCCGAAACAGAGAGACGAGCTTCGGTGCGAAGACAAAGCCCAGGCAGGAGGAAATGAACAGGAACGTGATGCCCACCCTCAGACAGAAGACATAGGCCGTGCGCACGCGGGAATACTTGCCCGCGCCGTAGTTGAAGCCGCACACGGGCTGGAAGGCCTGTCCGAAGCCGAGAAGGGCCGAGAAGGCAAACATCATGATCTTGGTTACGACCGAGAAGGCCGCGATGGCGGCGTCCGCCTGGTGGGCCGCCACCGCCGCGCCCGCCGCCGCGTTGAGGCTCAGGGTGGAAAGGCTCGCAAGCCCCTGGCGGAAAAGGGACGGCAGGCCGCCGACGGCGATGTTTTTGAGATAGTAGGGCGTGGGCCGGAAGTTGCGCAGGCGGATCTTGAGACTGTCGCTGCGAAGCGTGCCGATATAGAGCATGGTGCAGCTGACAAGCTGGCTCACGGCGGTGGCGAGGGCCGCGCCCTTGACCTCCATGTGCAGACCGAAGATAAAGATCGGGTCCAGGCCCACGTTCAGCACCGCCCCCGTGACAAGGCCGATCATGGCAAAGACGGCGTTGCCCTGAAAACGCAGCTGGTTATTGAACACGAAGGACACGCACATGAACGGCGCGCCGCAGAGGATGATGGTCATGTAGTCGGCGGCATAGGCTATGGTTTTGGCGGAGACAAGGCCCTCCCGCGCGCCGAGGACACGGAGCACGCTGTCGCGGAAGAGAAGGCCCAGGGCCATGATGAGGCAGCCGAAGAGCACGGCGCAGAAGCAGCCGGTGGCGGCCATGTACTCGGCCCTGTCGTAGTCCCTGGCCCCCAGGGAACGGGAGATGTAGTTGCCCGAGCCCTGGCCGAAGAAGAAGCCGAAGGCCTGGATGATCGCCATGACCGGGAACACGAGCCCCACGCCCGCCGTGGCCTCGGTGCCGACCTGGCCGACAAAGTAGGTGTCGGCGATGTTGTACAGCGCCGTGACCAGCATGGAGATGATCGTCGGCACCGCGAGCGAGCAGATCAGCTTTGTGACCGGCTCGGTGGTCATGCGGATGTATTTGCTGTCTGCCTGTGGCATACGTTTCACTCCGTCAGTTACACGTAATTTTTGTTAAATATATCACCAAATGACAGCCGCGTCAAATGATTTCAGCCCCGGCCGAAGCCGGGGCTGAATAATGATGCGGTATTAAGCCTTCCACAGACCGTGGAGGTTGCAGTACTCGTAGACCGCGACGACCTCGTCGTCGGGGAGGATGGCAAACTCGGCCTTGGGAGCTTCACCGGGGTGGAGCTTTTTGACCTGGCAGCCGGACTTGGTGCGCAGGGCCACAAAGTCGATGAAGTGGGCGTCGAGCATGGGGTGCTCCACCGAGCCGACCGTGACGGAGACCTTGCCGTCTTTGACCTCGTAAACGGGGACGTGCTTTTCCTTCGCGCCGTCGGTGGTGTTGGCTTGGAGCTCGATCATCGGCTCGCCGCAGCAGCGGGGCGTACACTTGGCGTCGTCAATGACGGCCAGGAGCTTTGCGCAGCCTGCGCATTTGTAGAATTTCATGGGGCAGTCTTCCTTTCTCATCGTTTTTTGGTTGGGTCTTCTTTGTCCTGATGATAACATATACGCCGCTATTATGCAACATATATGATGCTGCCGCCGGGAAAGCCCCACAAATTGCGATGATTTGTATAGTGTGCCGCTTGACGGTAAAGGCGGATTGTGGTATTTTTAGCATAAGCAAAGACCCATTGAATTTTTTATGAAAGAGGTTTGATGCAATTATGAATATTGATCTGAGCAAGTACGGTATCACCGGCGCCAAGGAGATCATCTACAACCCCAGCTACGAGACCCTGTTCCACGACGAGATGGACCCCTCCCTCGAGGGCTTTGACAAGGGCACGCTGACCGAGCTCGGCGCTGTCAACGTCATGACCGGCATCTACACCGGCCGCTCCCCCAAG
>CADBYZ010000074.1 GCA_902799075.1 Oscillospiraceae bacterium
CAAGCTTTTAGGCTATACCGACGAGGCCCTCTGCCGCCTGTCCGGGGCTTCTTCCGTACCCGGCATGGAGATGCACTACAAGATGGTGGACACCTGCGGCGCGGAGTTTGACGCCGAGACGCCGTACTTCTATTCCTCCTTTGACTTAGAATGCGAAAGCCGCCTCTTCCCGCGCTCGGGAAAGCCCGTGGTCATGGTCCTCGGCTCCGGCCCCATCCGCATCGGCCAGGGCATTGAGTTTGACTATTCCTCGGTGCACTGTGTCTGGACCCTGCGGGAGCTGGGCTATGACGTGGTCATCGTCAACAATAACCCCGAGACCGTCTCCACCGACTATGACACCGCCGACCGCCTCTACTTCGAGCCGCTGTGCAAAGAGGACGTGTGGAACATCGTCCAGCTTGAAAAGCCCGTGGGCGTCGTGGTCGCCTTCGGCGGACAGACCGCCATCAAGCTGACTGAGTTTCTGGACAAAAAGGGCGTCACGATCCTCGGCACCTCCGCCGAGAGCATTGACACGGCCGAGGACCGCGCCAAATTTGACGCGCTGCTGGAGCGCTTCGGCATCCGCAGGCCGAAGGGCAAGGGCGTCCTGACCCTCGACGAGGCCCTGAACGCCGCCGAGGAACTGGGCTATCCTGTCCTGCTGCGCCCGAGCTACGTGATCGGCGGGCAGAACATGTGCATCTCCCGAGACCGTGCCAGCACCGAAAAGTACATGGCGGGCATCCTCGCCCAGGGCATCGAAAACCCCGTGCTGGTGGACAAGTACATGCCCGGCACGGAGCTGGAGGTCGATGTCATCTCCGACGGGGAGGACGTGCTCATCCCCGGCATCATGGAGCACATCGAGCGCGCGGGCGTGCACAGCGGCGACTCCATCGCCGTCTACCCGCCCTACAACCTGAGCGACAAGTTCCTGCGCCGCATCACCGACGTGTCCGAAAAGCTGGCCTTGGCCCTCGGGACAAAGGGCCTCGTGAACATCCAGTACCTCATCTGGCAGGACGAGCTGTACGTTATCGAGGTCAATCCCCGCGCGTCCCGCACCGTGCCCTACATCAGCAAGGTCACGAACGTGCCGATGGTGGACCTCGCCTCCCGCATCATGCTGGGGGAGAAGCTCGCCGATCTCGGCTGGGGCACGGGCCTTTACCGCACGCCGCCCTATTACGCCGTGAAGGTGCCGGTCTTCTCCTTTGAAAAGCTGTCGGACGCAAACTCCATCCTCGGCCCTGAGATGAAATCCACCGGCGAGGTGCTGGGCCTTGGCCGCACGCTGGCCGAGGCTCTGTTCAAGGGCCTGACCGCCGCGGGTTTTAAATTGCCCGACGCGTTCGGCTCGCATGGGGTACTCCTGAGCGTGGAGAACGAGGACAGCCAGGAGATTTTGTCCCTCGCCCGGCGCTTTTTCGAGCTGGGGCTCACGCTTTACGCGACAACGGACACCGCTGCCGCCATCGCCTCCCTGGGCATCCCGGTCCGGGCGGTGGAGACACAGGAGGTCACGCCGCTCATGGAGAGCGGGGAGCTTCGCTACATCGTCTACACCGGCGCTGTCAAGGACGGCACCATGGGCGATTACATCGCCCTGCACCGCAGGGCCATGCAGCTTGGCATCCCGTGCCTGACCTCGCTCGACACCGCAAACGCGCTGGCCGAGATCATCGCCTCGCGCTTTCACGAGAGCAGCACCGAGCTTGTGGACATCAACGCCATGCGCACCCGCCGCCAGCGCATCTCCTTCACCAAGATGCAGGACTGCGGCAACGACTATATCTTTATTGAGAACTTCGACGGCTCCGTCACCTGCCCCGAGTCCCTGTGCGTCAATCTCTGCCGCCCCCACACGGGCGTGGGCAGCGACGGCATCGTGCTGATCGAGAAGTCGAAGGTCGCGGACGTGAAAATGCGCTCCTTCAACCGCGACGGCAGCGAGGGCAAAATGGCGGGCAACAATATCCGCTGCGTGGCAAAGTACGTCTATGACCGCGGCATCGTGCCAAAAGAGCGCCTCACCGTGGAAACCGGCGGCGGGGTGCGCGCCCTGCGCCTGTTCCTGCGCGACGGCGAGGTCAGCTCTGTTCAGGTGGATATGGGCAAGGCAAGTCTTAAAACCGCCGAGATCCCGGCGGTGAGTGAGCGGGAAACCCTCGTCGACGCCCCTGTCACCATCGGCGGGCAAAACTACAACGTCACCTGCGTCAATGTCGGCAACCCCCACTGTGTGGTCTTCTGCGACGCCATCGACGGTCTGAACCTGGAGAAAATCGGCCCGCAGTTCGAGCACGATCCCATGTTCCCCGAGCGGGTGAACACCGAATTCGTACGTGTGGTCAACCGTCACACCCTGCGTATGCGCGTCTGGGAGCGCGGCAGCGGCGAGACCCTGGCCTGCGGCACCGGCGCCTGCGCGGCGGTGGTGGCGGCCTGCGAAAACGGTCTCTGCGACAAGGGCAGCGACGTGAAGGTCAGCGTCCTCGGCGGCGAGCTCACGGTAAATTACTCCGATGCTCGCGTCCTGCTCACCGGCGGGGCAAGCGTCGTGTACGAGGGAAGCTTTTTGTACTGAACTAAACACAACAAACAAGCCCCCGGCTTTGGGCCGGGGGCTTGAAGCATATTCGGCTGAAGGTTTACGCCTCGGCGTCTCTTGCGCGGGAGCGCATCACGAAGAGCACCGCAAGGATCAGCGCCGCGCCGATGAGAAGGCACACGGCCCAGCTGCGGATAAAGCCCGCGATGATGTAGCACACGAAGCTCACGCCCGCGACGGTCAGCGCGTAGGGCAGCTGCGTGGAGACGTGGGAGATGTGGTTGACGTTGGCGCCGGCGGAGGCCATGATGGTCGTGTCGGAGATGGGGGAGCAGTGGTCGCCGCAGACAGCGCCCGCGAGGCAGGCGGAGATGCCGATCATGAGGAGATCGGGGTTATTCTGGAACACGGGCAGCACGATCGGGATCAGGATGCCGAAGGTGCCCCAGCTCGTGCCGGTGGAGAACGCAAGGCCCAGGGCCACGAGGAAAATCACGGCGGGCAGCATGCTGAACAGGCCCGCAGCCGCGCCCTCGACGAGGCCGGCCACATAGTCGGCAGCGCCCAGCAGGCCCGTGATGTTCTTGAGCGTCAGGGCAAAGGTCAGGATCAGCATGGCGGGCACCATGGCGATGAAGCCCTTGGTGATGCAGCCGGTCGCGTCCTTGAAGCTGATGACGCGGCGGCAGAGCAGGTAGACGAAGGTGAACATCACGGCGATGATGCTGCCCCAGGGCAGACCGACGGAGGCGTCGGTGTCGGCGAAGGAGTCGATGAGGCTTGCGCCGTCCCAGAAGCCGCCGACGTACATCATGCCGACAATGCAGCAGATGATGAGCACGATCACGGGGATCAGCATGTCCCAGATGGAAGCGCGGGGGACGTCCTGCTCATCCTCGTTGCCGAGGGAACCCAGCTCGCCGCGGGCTGCGGCCATCTCCGCCTTGGCCATGGGGCCGTAGTCGAAGCCCAGCACAGACAGGGCGATGACAAATATGATAGTCAGCAGAGAGTAGAAGTTATAGGGGATGGCCCGGATGAAGAGCTGGATGCCGGAGATACCAGAGTCCAGGTCTTGCGCGGTAGCGGAGACGGCAGCGGCCCAGGACGAGACCGGCGCGATCATGCACACGGGCGCTGCGGTGGCGTCGATGATGTAGGCAAGCTTAGCACGCGAGATCTTGTGGCTGTCTGTGACAGGGCGCATGACGGAACCCACGGTCAGGCAGTTGAAGTAGTCGTCGATGAAGATCAGCACACCCAGCAGGAAGGTGGCAAGCATGGCGCCCGTGCGGGTGTGGACATGCTTGACGGCCCAGCGGCCGAAGGCGGCGGAGCCGCCGGCGGCATTGACGAGCGCGACCATGATGCCGAGCAGGACGAGGAACATGAAAATGCCCGCGTTCCAGCCGTCGGCAATGGCGCCGATGAAGCCGTCTCCGATCATGGTGTCGAGGGAGTCGACAAGATTGAAGCCGCCTACAAACAGCGAGCCGACCACAATGCCGATAAACAGGGACGAATAGGTCTCCTTGGTGATGAGGGCGAGGACGATCGCCACGATGGGCGGTACCAGGGCCCAGAAGGTTCCAGCCATAAAGTTTTCCTCCTTAGAGTAGTTCCGATCAAGAGACTGACAATTTCAAATCGTTTTTGAGGCAGCTTCGCCGTCTCAAAAACACTTTGTGCCGAGCAATGCGAGGCCTCGCGCCGACCAACCGAGGCGTCTCACACAAGCCGAGGGCGATAAGCGCGAGTCCCTCGATTGGGAAACGGAGTTTCTCAATCGAAAAAAATGTCATGAACAAGGTAAGAATCTGTTCATGACCGCCTGTGTGCGGGTAATACCCGTGGGTCTGACAGCTCTCCGCAGATGCGACAGTACACAGGATATTCTCCCGCGTCCCAGGCATACCGGCCCGGAAAAGCCGATACCCTTCGGCGGCGTCCCCTTTCGCACCACCGCGATTCCCGTCGCCTTCGATGGAGCTACTGATGTCGGCCGCGCCTCTATCATGCCTTGTTCAATTGCCCCCCATTATAGCCGGGTTTAAGCTTTTGTCAAGGCTCAACAAAAAGCCTCACGTAAATTTGGTTCATTTGCCGGATTTACGGCGTTCTTCACCGCTTTGCACTGGTGAAGATGATAAGGGCTTTTTCCGGCTTCCTTGAAAATCCTACCAAAGAATTGCCCTTGACTTTCATTTTGAAAAGCATATAATAAAGACAGAAGGCACCGCAACAAGCGGCTGGCTTCGTTAGGGATTATTTATGTTGGACTGTCAAGCAGCCCAAAACCCGTCACTTGGCCGAGTGGCGGGTCTTTTTATGCGTCAAACTGATCACAATCTGGACCGTATACGGCCCGACATGAAAGGTGATTCGCATAAGACATCACCCCCTTCCGGAGATGATAGCCAGCCACTTTTACCGTTGATAAGGTGTCTTCTGCCCCTTTCAGGTGACCCGGGATACCCCGGGCTGCAAGCATTCTATATAATTTGATCAATGATGTCAAGCTGAAAAGCAATTATTATTCCCCTTGACAAAGTACCTTGTATATGTTATACCATAACTGTACCAATCAGATTAATACAGTTAATACGCGTATGAACACAGCAAAGGGGTGATCGCTTGATTCAGATTAACTATAACGATTCCAGACCCATCTATGAGAAAGTGAAGGACTCGCTGCGGCAGCTTATCTTCAGCGGCGCGCTCGGTGAGGGGGAAAAGCTCCCCTCCGTGCGGGAGCTGGCGGTGAGCCTGACGGTCAACCCCAACACCATCCAGCGGGCCTACCGGGAACTGGAGCAGGAGGGCACCATCGTCTCCGTCCCCGGCAAGGGCAGCTTTGTCGCCATGGGCGGCAGCGCGAAGGCGGCACGGATAGCGGAGCTCAGGGAGAGGCTGAACGCCCTCGCCGCTGAGTTTGAGGCCCTGGGCGTGACAAGGGACGAGCTTGCCCAAATCATCAAGGAGGACAGCCATGATTGAGGTGAAGGAGCTCCGTAAGAGCTTTGACGGCTTTGAGGCCCTGCGGGGGCTCAATATCCATGTGCCGCGCGGCGCGGTCTACGGGCTCGTCGGCCCGAACGGCGCGGGCAAATCCACCGTGATCCGCCACCTGGCGGGTATCTACCGGCAAAATAGCGGCGAGGTGCTCATCGGCAGCGAGCCGGTGTACGAAAACCCGGCGGTGAAGGCAAAGCTTGCCTACATCCCGGACGACATCTTTTATTTCGGCGCGGCGACCATCCGGGACATGAAAAATCTCTACCGCGCCATGATCCCGACATTCTCGGACGAGCGCTTTGAAAAGCTGCGCGAGGCCTTCCCGCTGGAGGAAAAGCGGGCCATGCGCAGGCTCTCCAAGGGCATGCAGAAGCAGGCGGCCTTCTGGATCGCGCTTTCGTGCTGCCCGGAGGTCATTTTGCTCGACGAGCCGGTGGACGGCCTTGACCCCGTCATGCGCCGCCAGGTATGGAGCCTGCTTTTACAGGACGTTTCGGAGCGCGGCACGACGGTGCTGGTCTCGTCTCACAACCTGCGGGAGCTGGAGGATGTGTGCGACCATGTGGGCATCATGGACAAGGGGCGGATGCTTCTGGAGCGCCCGCTTGCCGCCCTGCAGGAGAACACCGTGAAGATCCAGCTTGCCCTGCCCGATGGGGCGGAGCTGCCGGAGGGCCTGGACATCCTGCACGAGACCCGGACCGGACGCCTCAGACAGCTCATCCTGCGCGGAAACGGCGACGAGTTGTCGGCAAAGCTTTCCGCCTGCAATCCCTTCTTCCTCGACGTGCTGCCGCTGAGTCTCGAGGAAATCTTTATTTACGAGCTGGGAGGTGAGGATCATGAAATCAAAAACATCCTTCTTTGACAGGCGCGTGAGTCTGCATCTGCTGCGGCGCTTCTGGCCGCTCTGGCTTGCGTGGCTGGCTGTTCTGCTTCTGGCCGTCTTCAATGTGAACGACCGGTTTACAGGCTCATCTCCGGCCGAGCACCTGAGCATTCTTCGCGTGAACCTGCTCACCGGCGGCGAGGCACTCACCTGGGTATCCTTCGTCGCTGGCGCGCTCATGGCCATGGCGATGCTGAGCTATCTCTATTTCCCGCGCGACTGTGGGCTCATAAACTCCCTGCCCCTGCGGCGGGAGACCGTGTACTTCACCGCCGTTTTGACCGGGCTTGTCCCGATGCTCCTGTGCGACGTGCTGGCCTTCGGGCTTCTTTGGGCGCTCTACGGCAAAAAGGGCGTCGGCACGGAATATTTCCTCTGGTGGCTAAAAATGGTGGCGCCGGCAAACATCGGCTTTTACGGTATCGCCTGCTTCTGCGGGACGCTGACGGGCCATGTGCTTGTCCTGCCCGCGGTGTATGTGGTGTTAAGCTGCGCCGCGGCCATGTTTGAGGGCGCGGTGCGCTCCGTGTTTTCCACGCTTCTGTACGGCTACTGCATCGGCTCGATCTGGTCGGAATGGATCTCGCCCCTGGTGTGGTTTACGGATCACCGCTCCTATCAGTCCCTTCAAAATATGGATCGGGAGAAGGGGATCGCCGCCGCGTACGCGCCGGGCTGGATCGGCTACCTCGCCGGGGTCTGTGCTGTGGGACTTGTTCTTGCGATCCTCGGTGTGCTGATCGTCCGGCGACGGCATATGGAGTCGGCGGGCGAGATCGTGGCGGTGCCGGTGCTGCGTCCGGTGTTCCGGGTGTGCATGACGGTCGGCTGCGGCCTCGGCATCCCCATGTTCTGGGCGGCTGCCACCGCGGACTATCGGCCGACAAGTTTTGCGATGCTTGTGCTGTCGGTGCTCCTGTGCGCGGCGCTCGGCTTCTTCCTTGCGGAAATGCTCATAAAAAAGACCCTGCGCGTGTTTGACCACGGCTGGAAGCAGCTCGGTGTCCTCTGCGCCTGCCTGCTTGCGTTTCTGATCCTCACAAAGCTGGACGTGACGGGCTACGAGACCCACATCCCGGACAGGGCCGAGATCGAGTCCGTGGAGCTCACAGACTACATCGGCGGCACCCTGCGCGAGCCGGAAACCATAGATGCCTTCCTTGACTTCCAGCGCGGCGTGGTGGCGCACCGGGAGGAAAACCGCAGCGCTCTGCCCGGCCGGAGGGCACATAACATCTGGCTCACCTATCATCTCAAAAACGGCAAGACCTATACCCGGTATTATCTGCTGCCTCTCAGTGATGAGCTTTACGCCGATCCCGGTTCCGACCTGCGCGCCTGGGAACGGGTGATGAACACGCAGGAGATCCGCATGCTGAAACTCTGGGCCGACGTTGACTGGTCGGAGGCCGACGTGGAGAACGCGTGGGTCGAGATCACAAGAGAGCGGGAAGGAGATATGGGTCCCCGAGTGGAAGCACACGAACCGCTCACTCCGGCCCAGGCCGTGAGCCTCTACCGGGAGGGCATCTTCCCCGACGCGGAAAATGCGAACATTTATCGCTGGCATCTCTGGGACAGCGAGGAGGCCCGGGCCGAGAGGACGAACCTTCTCGTCACCATCTATCTGCGCCGGGATGCGCGAGGGCAGGAGTATGCCCAGGTATTCCCGATGAGCGCGTCGGTGCTGACGTGCTCGGAGAACACGCTCCGCTGGTTGAAGGAGAACATGGGCCTTACACCGTCAGAACAGGTACATGGCGGCCATGATGATCAGCAGCTCGAGATCGCCGCTCTCCCGATAGAGCAGCCACAAAACCAGCAGCAATAACAGATCCCCGCTGTCAAGCTCCCCGAGGCCCGACAGCAGCCGCCCCGGCAAAAGCCCCCCAAAGGGCGGGGGCGGCGCGGGCCTCGGACGCGGCGGCATCATCGGCGGCGGGGACGGCGGCACCATGGGCGGCGCGGCGATGGGCTCGGGCATGCCGCTC
>CADBYZ010000075.1 GCA_902799075.1 Oscillospiraceae bacterium
TTTGACTGAAGGAGGAGCAACCTAATGGCACATAAAAAAGGTATGGGTTCTACCAAGAACGGCCGCGACAGTGAGTCCAAGCGTCTTGGCGCCAAGAGAGCCGACGGTCAGTTCGTTCTCGCCGGCAACATCCTTGTCAGACAGCGCGGAACGAAGATTCACCCGGGTACCAATGTCGGTAAGGGTAAGGACGACACGCTGTTCGCCCTCGTGGACGGCACCGTGAAGTTCGAGCGCATGGGCAAGGAGCGCAAGAAGGTCTCTGTTTACGAAGAGATCGCTCAGTAAGTGACCAAAAGGCCGGACAATTATTGTCCGGCTTCTTTTTTTGAGAGGAGGCACGATATGGCTTCATCTTTTGTTGACAAGGCCCGCATTTCTGTCCACGCCGGCAAGGGCGGGGACGGGGCGGTGGCCTTTCACCGTGAAAAATATGTGGCGGCGGGCGGCCCGGACGGCGGCGACGGCGGCCGCGGCGGAAACGTCGTCTTCACCGTGGACGAGAACATGTCCACGCTGATGGACTTTCGCTATAAGCGCAAATATGTCGCCGGCAACGGTGCCAACGGCATGGGCAAGCGCTGCTACGGCAAGGACGGGGACACCCTGTATATCAAGGTCCCGCGCGGCACCATCGTCCGCGATACCGAGTCGGGCGCCATCATGCATGACATGTCCGACGGTGAGGACTGGATCGCCGCGAAGGGCGGCCGCGGCGGCTGGGGCAACATGCACTTTGCCACGCCCACCCGCCAGGTGCCGCGCTTTGCAAAGCCAGGCCTGCCCGGGGAGAGCCATGATATCACGCTCGAGCTCAAGCTCCTGGCTGACGTCGGCCTCGTGGGCTTCCCGAACGTGGGCAAGTCCACACTCCTGTCTGTCGTGAGCAAGGCCCACCCCAAGATCGCAAACTACCACTTTACCACGCTCTTCCCGAACCTCGGCGTGGTGTATGTGGATGAGGGCGTGTCCTTTGTCATGGCGGACATCCCCGGCATCATCGAGGGCGCCTCGGAGGGCGCGGGCCTCGGGCACGACTTCCTGCGCCACATCGACCGCTGTCGTCTGCTTGTGCATCTGGTGGACGTGTCCGGCAGCGAGGGCCGCGACCCCGTCGAGGATTTCGAGGCCATCAACGCCGAACTCCGGGAGTACAGCCCCGAGCTTGCCGAGCGTCCGCAGATCGTGGTCGGCAACAAGTGCGATCTTCTGGGCGAGGACCGGGAGAACATCGAAAAGCTGAAAGCGCATGTGGAGAAGCGGGGCTACGCCTTCTTTGAGCTCAGCGCCGCGGCCCACATGGGCACGCGCGAGCTTGTGCAGGAGTGCGCCCGCAGACTCAAGGAGCTGCCGCCCATCCTGCGCTTTGAGGCGGATTATGTCCCGCCCGAGCCGAAGGTGGACACCTCCGGCGAGCTCACCATCGAGCACTTCGACGACATGTGGCTGGTGGAGGGCCCGTGGCTGCAGCGCCTGGTGGCGACGGTCAACTTCTCCGACTACGAAAGCCGCATGTACTTCGACCGCGTCCTGCGTGAGGCGGGCGTGTTCAAGCGCATGGAGGAGATGGGCGTGCGCGACGGCGACACCGTGAGCATGTACGACCTGATGTTTGAATACAAGGATTGATGACGGAGAAACGAAAAGCGCGGCTCCGGCTGTTTTTAACACTGCTGCTGATCGCCACAGTCTGCTTTATCTGGAGCAATTCCATGGTGGGAAAGGAAGGCTCCGCCTCTCTCAGTCAGGGGATCACCGCCTGGCTCAACAGCATCGGCATCCCCGTGACGCATTATTTTGTGCGAAAGGCGGCTCATTTCTGCGAATTCGGGCTTCTGGGCTGTGAACTCATGCTGCTGCTCGGGCTCGGAAGCGGGGTAAGACTGCAAAGCCTGAGCAACGCTGCCTTTGCGGCCTTGCTTACAGCGGTGACCGACGAGACGATCCAGATCTTTTCCGAGCGCGGCTCGCAGGTACAGGACGTGGTGCTGGATTTCTCCGGCGCGCTGACGGGCATCCTGTTTGTCAGCCTACTGATACTGATCCAAAAACGAAAAAACTGACTTCTCGTTCGGAAGTCAGTTTTTTCGTTCAAATAGGAGGTTTAACCGATCAGCTCAAAGAGAGAGGACAGAAGCTGCGAGCCGTTGATGGAGCTGTCCTTTTTCTGCCTCCTGGCGGTCCCGCCGCTGAACAGGCCCTTTACGATGCTGCCCAGACTGCAGGACTTTTTGCCGCTCAGCATGGTCAGCAGGCCGCTGAGATTCAGCCCGCTCTTGCTTCTGCGCTTCCTGCCGGAGCCAAAGACAGCGGCGGAGAGCGCGCTCAGCAGCGTAGGGGCGATGCCGCTCAGGGCCTTCGTGACATCCAGCTCGTCCAGACCGGTCAGCGCGGCAAGGCTTGCCAGGGTGCCTTCCTTGCTGCTGCCGAAAATATGGCTGAGGATTTTCCCGCCGTCAACGGTGTCGGCTGCGGCGATCTGCTCTGCGGCGGTGTCGGCTGCGGCATGTTCGGCCAGCGCACCGAGCAGGGAGTTGGCGCCTTCCTTGTCGGAGGCGTTCTTGGTCAGAAATTTCAGCAGTACGGGTACAGCCGCCGGCAGCAGCTTCTTGAGACTGCTGCTCTTGACGCCGGTTTTCTTGGAGAGAGCGGCGAGCGCAGGCTTGGTCACGAGTGAATCGAGAAGAACGCTTAACAGATTCATGGGGATCCCTCCTGTTTCTATATGGTACATGTATTATACAGCAAATGTCTGGAAATTGCACCCTCTATTTCTTCTTTTTATGCGGGTGTGCCGGCTTTTTTTGCGCACAGGCGCGCATGGCCTCGTGCTCGCGCCGGAGCTCCCGGCACAATACCGCCGCGCTCCAGGCGCTGTTGCGCTCCGTGACCACGGCCTTGAGGGCGACCGCCGCTCCGTTTTTGCGCATAAAATCCAGCAGGGGAGAGCACAAGGTTTCCATCACCAGCATCTCCTCCGAAAAGGCCTCCGGGCTGTCAGACGGGGCAAAGCCCTCATAGCCCAGCATGTACCCGATGGGATTTCCGAAGGCGTCCTCCGGCACCTCGACCGGCATAAGCCCCAGCAGCCCCGCCGCGCTTTGAATTTTCGCAAGCTTCTCGCCTGTAATATTATACAGTAAGACTCTCGTCATAGCAGTCCGCTCCTTTGACGTATAGGAAAACTGTAGTATAAATCCCGCATCTTGTCAAGAGTCCTTGCTTTTTGATTTATACAGGTTTATACTACAGCAGATTTTGAATTGTCAGGCGGTGTCACCCTTGAAACAATATATCGGCGACCGGGCCTTTTACCGGCGGCTCTTCACCATCATGATCCCCATTCTGACCCAGAACCTCATCACAAACTTTGTGAGCCTGCTGGATAACATCATGGTCGGCCAGGTGGGCACGGAGCCCATGTCCGGCGTCGCGATCGTCAATCAGCTTCTTTTCGTCTTCAACCTCTGCATCTTCGGGGGTCTCGCGGGCGCGGGCATCCTCACCGCCCAGTTTTACGGCAGCGGCGACCATAAGGGCGTGGCGGACACCTTCCGCGCCAAGCTCTATATCGCCTTTGGGGCCGCGGTGAGCTTTCTCATGATCTTCTCCTTCGGCGGCGAGGCACTCATCCGCCAGTTCATCCACGAGGGCGGCGAGAAGCTGGACATGGCGGCGACACTCATGCACGCCAAGGACTACCTGCACATCATGCTCTTCCAGATTCCGCCCTTCGCTTTCCAGATGGCCTATGCCAGCACGCTGCGCGAGACGGGGGAGACGGTGCTTCCCATGAAGGCCGGCATCACGGCGGTGCTTGTGAACCTGGCCTTAAACTATATCCTGATCTTCGGCAAACTTGGCGCGCCTGTCCTCGGGGTCGAGGGCGCGGCCATCGCCACAGTGATAGCCCGCTATATCGAGTGCGCCATCATCGTACTCTGGACGCATCGGCACCGGGACCGCAACCCCTTTCTGGAGACAGCCTATACCACCTTCCGTATCCCCGGCACGCTTTTATGGCAAATCGCCGTCATGGGCCTGCCGCTGCTGATAAACGAGCTTCTGTGGTCGAGCGGCATGGCGGTTCTGAACCAGTGCTACTCCATGCGCGGGCTGGAGGTGGTGTCTGCGACAAACATCTCATCCACGGTCTCCAATCTCTTTTTCTGTGCCTTTCTCTCCATGGGCAACGCCACCTCCATCATCGTCGGCCAAATCCTCGGCGCGGGCGATCTGGAGCGGGCCGTGGACGAGGACAGAAAGCTTATTGCTTTCTCGGTGGCGCTGTGTGCCGCCGTGGGCCTCGTGATGTTCTTCATTGCCCCGCTGGTGCCGCGTATCTACAATACCTCCGAATCCGTGCGCAGCCTGGCCTCGCAGCTCATCCGCGTGGTGGCGCTGTTCATGCCCTTCTTCGCCTTCACCAATTCCTGTTACTTCACTCTGCGCGCAGGCGGTCAGACGATCATTACCTTCGTCTTTGACAGCCTCTACCAGTGGATGGTGGTGGTGCCGCTGGCCTTTGTGCTCTCGCGCTTTACAGCCATGCCTATCGTGCCCATGTATTTTGCGGTGCAGTGCATGGAGCTTATCAAGTGCGTCCTCGGCTATTACTTCCTCAAAAAACGCAAATGGGTCCGTGACCTGGTCAACGGATAATCCGGAAATGCCAGTAGATAATGAAAGCCTGTCATTCTGAGCAAAGCGAAGAATCTTTTCGCCCGGCGTGTTCCGAAGAAAAGATCCTTTGCTGGCGCTCAGGATGACAGACTTTTTGCTTTATATCCCGAAAAGACTTAAGCTCAGCTTTGCAAAGATCCCGCCGAAGCCGATGCGCGGCACGTCCTCCGCGGCGCAGACCGGCACCTCGGCAAGGAGCTTTTCTCCCACCGTCACGCGCAGGCTGCCGAGCGGCTGGCCCTCCCTGACCGGGGCTGCCACCGTGGAGGGGAGCGTGAGGGCATAGGACGCCTCACCGCCCTTCTCCGCCAACTGCCAGCCCGGACCGTCCAGCCTGAGCGGTACGCTTTTCTTTTTCCCCAGCTCCACCGGCAGCATCGGCAGGGGAGCGGAGTCTGAAAGGGGGATCAGCCGGTAATTGGCAAAGCCGTAGCTCAAAAGCGTCTCGGCGTCCCGGTTGCGGCTGTCCGCGGTCTCCCCATGCATGACCACCGCGATGTACTCCACGCCGTTTCTCTCCGCCGTCGCTGACAGGCAGTAGCGCGCCGTGGAGGTGTAGCCGGTCTTGAGCCCCGTACAGCCGGGGTACCAGTAGACCAGCTTGTTGGTGTTGGCAAGATCGAAGCTGCCGTCGCGGATAGAGTCCATCCAGATGGTCGTATACTCCTTGATGGCCTCGTGGCGGATGAGCTCCCGGGACATGACGGCCACATCCCGCGCTGTGGTGTAGTGCTGCCCGTCGTCGAAGAGCCCCGTGCAGTTGGAAAAATGGGTGTGCGCAAGGCCCAGCTCCTTTGCCCGGTCGTTCATCTTTTTGACGAAAGCCTCCTCGCTGCCGCACAGAAACTCCGCCATGGCCACCGCGCAGTCGTTGGCCGACACCACCGCGATGCACTTGAGCATGTCGCGCACGCTCATGCGCTCGCCCGCCTCGAGATAGACGCAGCTGCCGCCGAAGGAGGCGGCGCGTTCGCTGGCGGTCACAATGTCGTCAGGCGTGAAGGCGCCGTTTTCCATGGCCTCCATGATGAGCAGCAGGGTCATGATCTTTGTCACGCTCGCGGGAAAGCCCGGCTCGTCGGCTTTTTTCTCGAAGAGCACCGTGCCGGTCTCCTTCTCCATCAGGATGGCCGAGGGCGCGGCGATGGTGAGCGCCGGCGTCTCCGCGCAGGCTGGCAGGGGCAGACAGGCGCACAGCAGGGACAGGGTCAGGACAAAACAGAAATATTGCTTCATGGCTCCCTCCGAATCATTCCTTCTGTCACGAGCCTATGAATGTCAGTTCGAAGCTATGCGGCGGTTTACCTGATTATGTATAAATCGACAATTTTCGCACTTTTATTCAGAAACAAAAGATGAACAAATTGTGGACGAGGAAGAGGTTTTTAACACTTTCCACAGACTTTTCAACAAAATCAATCGGAGAGCGGTGCAGCGAAACCTCACAAGTAGTTTACATAACAATATTACAAATGCATATCAATCGGTTAAGCTTTTGTAAAAACTTGCAGGGACGCTTGACGCCGGGCAGTGCAGCGGCTAAAATAGAATCCCAAGCCTGATACGGGCCCGGCCCGGAAAGGAGGAGCAAATGCGGCGGATCTTTCGCTGGGATAAAAAATATCTCTACTGGGGCATCACTGCCTTCTGTGTGATCGCCTGCGCCATCCTGTTTTTCATGGCGCTGAACTATCTGGATACTCTCAAGCAGGGCATCTCGGCGCTGATACGCATACTCGGGCCCTTTATCTGGGGCTTTGTGATCGTGTACCTGCTCAGCCCCCTGGTGCGCTTTCTGCAAAGGAAGGTTTTCGGCCCGATCTGCGCGAAGCTCTCGGTCAAAAGGCCGGAAAAGGGACAGAGCTGCGCGCGCGTGCTCTCGGTGATCTTTGCCGAGATTTTCATGCTGGCCCTCATCACGGGCCTGTTCTTCCTCATTATCCCGCAATTGTACAGCAGCATTGAGACCATCGTCGTCAACTCTCCGGCCTACATCGACTCTCTGACCACCTGGGCCACCAAGAAGCTCGCGGCCTATCCGGAGATCAGCGACTATGTGGCCCATATCCTGGGGGACGTGAACACGAATATCATCACGTGGCTCCAGAATACCATCCTTCCCAAGCTCGGCAGCCTCCTGACAAACGTGGGCATGGGCGTGCGCTATGTGGTGACGGGGGTGTACAACCTTGTCATCGGCATCATCGTCTCCATCTACATCCTCAGCAATATCGAGGGCTTCACCGCCAGCGCCAAGCGCCTGATCTACAGCATCATGAACGTGGACACCGCCAAGAGATTTCTCGACGGCCTGCGCTTTACGGACAAGACCTTCAACGGCTTTCTCGTGGGCAAACTCCTGGATTCGGCCATCATCGGCCTGATCTGCTACATCGTCTGTGTGATCCTGAAAATGCCCTACGCCCTGCTCGTGAGCGTGATGGTGGGCGTGACGAACATCATCCCCTTCTTCGGGCCGCTCATCGGCGCGATCCCGAGCGCCATCATCATCCTGATGGTCGACCCCTCCAAGTGCCTGATTTTTGTGATCTTTGTCATCCTGCTCCAGCAGCTTGACGGCAACATCATCGGCCCAAAGATCCTGGGCAGCTCCGTCGGCATCAACGGCTTCTGGGTCATGTTCTCCATCATCCTGGGCGCCGGGCTCTTCGGCTTCTGGGGCATGCTGCTGGGCGTGCCGGTGTTCGTGGTGATCTACACCATCATCAACAAGAGCATCGAGCGCAAGCTCCGCCGCAGCGACCTGCCGGTAGAGGAATCGGCTTACGCAAACCTCGACTACATCGACCCTGTCACTCTCCAGCCCGTCCGCCAGAAGGACGAGGACGAGGATGAGGAATAATATATGGAAACGACACTGAGGCCGCCCGCCCGGGCGGCTTCAAAATTTTTTCTCTTGAATCAACAAAAATTCTTGACTGTATTTGTGAAATATGCTAATATACAAAAATGCGTGGGTGAAAGAAAAACGCGCACAAAACGGACTTCAAAATCCGCCAATACCGGATTAAAGTCCGCCCTGCGCGCACAGATCCCCGCGACAACGAAAGAAAGGAGAAAACAATGCCTACTTTTAACCAGCTGGTGAGAAAGGGCAGAGAGAAGGTCACCTACAAGTCCGCCTCCCCTGCAATGCAGAAGGGCCTGAACACGCTCAAGAACAAGGAGACCGACCTGAGCGCTCCTCAGAAGAGAGGCGTCTGCACCGCTGTGCGTACCTCCACCCCCAAGAAGCCGAACTCCGCTCTGCGTAAAATCGCCCGTGTCCGCCTGACCAACGGCTATGAGGTCACCGCCTATATCCCCGGTATCGGCCACAACCTGCAGGAGCACTCCGTGGTCATGATCCGCGGCGGCCGTGTCAAGGACCTGCCTGGTGTGCGTTACCACATCATCCGCGGCACCCTCGACGCTCAGGGCGTCAACGGCCGTATGCAGGCCCGTTCCAAGTACGGTGCGAAGAGACCCAAGGCTGCGAAGAAGAAGTAATTTAACTTCAGCGGCAATTTGCCCTGTCGTTTATCTGTACAGCATTGTTTTCTGTTGCAGTGATAAACCTCGGGGCGCAACGGATACCCGTGTGTATTCGAGTACCTGTGATTCCATTTTTTAATGAAGGAGGGAAGCAACGTGCCCAGAAGAGGTAATGTTCCCAATAACAGCGTGCTGGTGACCAAGCTCATCAACGGCGTTATGCTCGACGGCAAGAAGGGTGTTGCACAGAAGGTCGTTTACGACGCTTTTGACATCATCAAAGAGAAGACCGGCAAGGAGCCCCTTGACGCCTTCGCAGAGGCCATGAACAACATCATGCCCGCCCTCGAGGTCAAGGCCCGCCGTGTCGGCGGCGCAACCTATCAGGTCCCGATCGAAGTCCGCCCGGCCCGTCGTCAGACCCTGGCCCTGCGCTGGCTTGTCGACTACAGCCGCAAGCGCAGCGAGAAGACCATGAAGGAGCGCCTCGCAGGCGAGATCATGGATGCCTGCAACAACCTCGGCAACTCTGTCAAGAAGCGCGAGGATATGCACAAGAATGCCGAAGCCAACAAGGCTTTCGCGCATTTCAGATGGTAATCATCTGTTCAGGAGTTTTTCATGCCCAGACAGTATTCACTTGAAAAAACGAGAAATATCGGCATCATGGCTCACATCGATGCGGGAAAGACCACGACGACCGAGCGTATTCTTTTCTACACCGGCGTAAACTATAAGTTAGGTGAGACCCATGAAGGCACCGCGACCATGGACTGGATGGAGCAGGAGCAGGAGCGCGGCATCACCATCACCTCCGCCGCCACCACCTGCCATTGGCGGGGCACCCGCATCAACATCATCGACACCCCGGGCCATGTGGACTTTACCGCCGAGGTCGAGCGCTCTCTTCGCGTGCTTGACGGCTGCGTGACGGTCCTGTGTGCCAAGGGCGGCGTTGAGCCCCAGTCCGAGACCGTTTGGAGACAGGCCGACCACTACCACGTGCCGCGCATGATCTACGTCAACAAGATGGACATCACCGGCGCGGACTTCTACAGGGTTCTCGGCATGGTCCATGACCGCCTTAAGTGCAACGCGGTACCCATCCAGCTGCCCATCGGCAAGGAGGACAGCTTCGAAGGTATTATCGACCTTGTGGATATGAATTCCAGAGTTTATTACGATGATCTCGGCAAGGACATGCGGACCGAGCCCATTCCGGACGATATGGTCGAGCTTGCCGAAGAATACCGTGAGAAGCTTCTGGAGGCAGTCTCCGACTTTGACGACGAGATCATGGAACTGTATCTCGACGGCAAAGAGGTGCCCGCGGACAAGATCCGCGCCGCCATCCGGAAGGCCACATGCGCGGTGGAGATGGTCCCCGTCACCTGCGGCACTTCCTACAAGAACAAAGGCGTACAGAAGCTGCTGGACGCGATCGTGGACTACATGCCGTCTCCGCTGGACGTTCCGGCCATCGAAGGCGTCAACCCCAAGACCGACGAGACCGAGTGCCGCCACGCTGACGACAACGGCCCCTTCGCGGCCCTGGCGTTCAAGATCATGTCCGACCCCTACGTCGGCAAGCTGAGCTTCTTCCGTGTCTATTCCGGCACGCTGGAGACCGGCAAGACCGTCATGAATACCACCAAGGGCATTCGTGAGCGTATGGGCCGCATCCTGCTGATGCACGCAAACCACAGAGAAGATCTGCAGCAGATCTACACCGGCGACATCGCCGCAGCCGTGGGCCTCAAGAATACGACCACCGGCGACACCCTCTGTGATGAAAAGAATCCCATTATCCTTGAGTCCATGGAATTTCCCGATCCCGTCATCCGCGTGGCCATCGAGCCCAAGACGAAGGCGGGCCAGGAAAAGATGGCCATCGCCCTGCAGAAGCTGGCGGAGGAGGACCCGACCTTCAAGACCTATACGGATGAAGAGACGGGCCAGACCATTATCGCCGGCATGGGCGAGCTGCATCTGGAGATCATTGTGGACAGGCTCCTGCGCGAGTTCAAGGTGGAGGCCAACGTCGGCAAGCCTCAGGTTTCCTACAAGGAGACCGTGAAGAAGGCCGTCACGGTCGATACCCGCTACGCTCGCCAGACGGGCGGCAAGGGACAGTTCGCGCACGTCAAGCTGATGATCGAACCGAACGAGTCCGGCAAGGGCTATGAGTTCATCAACAAGGTCACCGGCGGCGCGATCCCCAAGGAATTTATCCCCTGCGTCGATCAGGGCATCCAGGGCGCCATGCTCTCCGGTGTCCTCGCCGGCTACCAGGTGGTGGACGTCAAGGCGACGCTGCTTGACGGCTCGTTCCACGAGGTCGACTCCTCGGAGCTTGCCTTCAAGATCTGCGGCTCCATGGCCTTCAAGGAGGCCTGCGAGAAAGCCAGTCCCACCCTGCTTGAGCCGATCATGAAAGTCGTTGTCACCGCCCCTGAGGAATACATGGGCGACGTGATGGGCGACATCAACGCACGGCGCGGTCAGATTCTCGGCTCCGACATCCAGAACGGCGCGGCAATCATCGAATGCAACGTTCCGCTCTCCACGATGTTCGGCTATGCCACCGACCTTCGCAGCAAGACCCAGGGCAGAGCTACCTACAGCATGGAGCCCAGCCACTTTGTCGAGCTGCCCAAGAATTTGCAGGAGTCCCTTGTGCAGGAGTCCCTTGTGCATTCCCACACGGGCTTCGGATACGGTAAGTAATAATAACATTTATATTCTATTTTAGGAGGATATCAAAATGGCAAAACAGATGTACAACAGAACCAAGCCCCATGTCAACATCGGCACCATCGGCCACATCGACCACGGCAAGACCACCCTTACCGCTGCCATCACCAAGTACCTCGCCCTCCAGGGCAAGGCTGAGTACACCGACTACTCTTCCATCGACAAGGCTCCCGAAGAGAGAGAGCGCGGCATTACCATCAACACCGCTCACGTTGAGTACGAGACCGACAAGCGTCACTACGCGCACGTCGACTGCCCGGGCCACGCTGACTATATCAAGAACATGATCACC
>CADBYZ010000076.1 GCA_902799075.1 Oscillospiraceae bacterium
CGTGATGACGTTTTCCTCATCTCCGGCAAGAGCCTTGATCTTCTCCTGCTGGATCGCGATATTGGCGGCGATCTCCTGGAGGTTGACGCTGACCACGGCCACATTCTGGTCAAAGCTCTGATAGGAATAGGCACGGGAATTGAGCGCGTTGTCGTAGTCGAGCTGCGCGAGGTAGAGCTCATATTCCGCCTCGTCCATTGCCGACTTGTACAAGGCGGTGGTGGAAGAGGTGAGCATGCCGTCGCGGTGGGAGTTGAGAGCATCGTAACGGTTCAGGAGATAGTCGCGCTGTGTGCGCAGGGAGGTCACATAGGAGTCGTTTTCGATGCTTGCAAGTTCTTCTTTTGCATTATTAAGGGCAGTTATGGCGTCTGCAAAATCAGGGTCATCCTCGGAATAACCTGCAAAATAGTATTCATCATATGTTTTTTGTGCTTCTTCTACTCTGAACCATGCTTCAGCTATACGCATGTTGTACTTTTCTTCAGCCGTCCTCAAATCGTTCTCAACGATAGTTAATTGCTGCTGAATCTGATCAATTTCTTGATTGATCGATGTCAACTCGGGAGCTTCGATCTGCATGGCGTAATAGTAATCGTCGGAGGCGTTGTAATACTTCTGCTCGGCGCGGATCATCTTCTCATAAGCGGAGTCCACCGCGTGGTCATAGCTGCTTCCGTCATAGATGGGGGCGTTCACGGCGGTACGCTCATATTCATACTGCAAAGTTCTGAGCCTTTCCTTTGCCTGCTCGAGTTCGGTCTCGTCGCCCTGACCGAGGACGAAGAGCACGTCGCCGACGTTTACCTCCTGGCCGACCTTGACCATGACGGAACGGATGGTGCGGATCTCCTTGGACCGAGCCGCTGCTCACCGCCGCGGTGGCGACCTCGGGCAGGCTCCGGTTCATGATGGTATTGGAAAAAAAGGTCAGCACCAGCAGCACCGCCAGAAAAATAATGGCGGCGTCCTTGACCCATTCACGTTTTTTGACAGTGGTTTCCATGCAGCACCTCGAAGGGGAAGGCAAGGGGTGTATCATCCTTTCACGCTTCCCGAGTTTGCGATGCCCTCTACCAGGTACTCCTCGCCGTGCAGGAACAGCAGCAGGGAGGGGATCATGTAGACCGTCGCCATGGCAAAGGCAAGGCCGATCTCGCCGGTGTTGACCCGGGAGAGGAAGACGCTCAGGGGCTGGGCGTCGGAATCCTGCAATAAAATCAGCGGCTGCTCGACCATGTTCCAGTAGTCGATGAAGACCAGGATCGCGATCGAGTACAGCGCCGAGCGGCACTGGGGCAGGCAGATGCGGGTGAAGATCTCCCACTCGCCCGCGCCGTCGACCTTGGCGGCCTCAATGAGCGAATAGGGGATGCGCCGCATGAACTTGGTCAGCAGGAACACCGAGAACGGCGCGAAGATGCCGGGCAGGATGATCGCCCAGGGCTTATTTAAAATCCCTAACCATTCGCTGATTAAGTAATTCGGCACCAGCGTGACCTGATAGGGCATGAGCATCAGAATGACATAGAAGAAAAAGATACCGCTGCGTATCTTCCCGCGCCAGCGGGTGAAGCTGTAGGCCGCGACCGAGGCGATGGCCACCTGGAAGATCACGATCGGCACCACCAGCAGGATACTGTTCCAGAGTTTCAATAAATACTCCGGTGACTTTATCAGGCCCGTTATGTATTGCTGGAGCGTCACCTTGTCCGGGATGAACTTGAGGTTGACCGTCTTCGAGACAAAGCCGCCCTCGGTGGTCGAGAAGACCATGCCGTAGTTGGACTTGATCTCCGCCTCGGACATGAAGGAGTTCGTGATGGTCAGCACCGTCGGCAGCAGGAACAGCACCGAGAATACAAGGCACAGCACGAACATCGCCGCCCGGCCGAAGACATGCTGTTTGCGTCTTCTGGGCGGATGTTTTTTCTTCATCCCTCCACATCCTTTCCGAAGGCGTCCTCGATCCAGAACAGCAGCGCGATCAGCACCACCATCACCAGCGCCATCACCACCGCCGCCGCCGACAGCTTCTGGTAATCGAGCGAGCGGAAGGTGTTGTTCATGAAGTGCTGGAGCATGTAGAGGCTTTCATAGGGGTAGTCGCCCGTGAGCAGATACACCTCGCGGAAGACCTTGAAGGAGTTGATGAGCGACAGGATGGTCACGAACAAAACCGTGGGGGAGAGGTAGCGCAGCTTGATGTTGAAGAACTTGTAAAAGGCCGAGGCCCCCTCCACGTTTGCGACCTCCAGCAGCTCCTTCGGGATATTGGCAAGGCCCGCCATGAACAAAATCATGAAGTAGCCGAGATTTTTCCACAGAAACAGCACCAGCACCACGATCATGCTGTACTCCGACTGGAGCCAGTCGATGCGCTTGGCGCCGAAGAGCATCAGAAACTCGTTGACCGTGCCGTTGTAGTTAAACAGCACCTGCCAGATCAGCACCACCGACGCCACCGGCACCATCATGGGGCTTAAGAAGAAGGTGCGGAACTGGCTCTTCATCGGGATGCGGCACTCCAGCATCAGCGCCAGCACGATGGACAGCACCACAGCCAGCGGCACCGCCATCGCGGAAAATTTCAGCGTATTGATCGACGCCATGCGAAAGGCGGAATTTTGAAAGAGCTTTTTGAAGTTGTCCAGGAACACAAAATTGCGCGAAGCCACGCCGTCGATCATCGAGTAGTAGACCACCACGCCGAAGGGCAGGATGAAGAACACGCCCACGCCCAGAAGGCTCGGCATGAGAAAGCACAGGCTTTTGAGAAAATCGGCCCGTCTTTTTTTTCGTATTTCCTTTCTCTTGTTCATGCCGCTGCCTTTCCGGGAAGTTTTGACATAACGCAGTCTACATAAAATCTACTGCATTATATCACAGCTGTTTGCTGAATGCAAGACAATTGCCCCCGTGTTTTTCGCCGGGGGCAAGGGCCTCAGCGCTGTTCGTTGACATAGATGTTGGCCTTGCTCTGGATGAGCCTGGCCGCCTCGGCGGCGCTCTTCTGGCCCGCAAAGAACGGCGCGGCCTGTTCCTCGACGATGCTGAGGATGTCGGCGTTATAATCGGCGATCCTGGAGGTCGTCGAAATGAGCCGGCGCACCTTTTCGACCTGCTCGGGGCTGACGGCGTAAATATCCCGGGGCCTGCCCGCCTCGCTGTCCCAGAGAACGTAGCGCACAACGGGGATCTTTTCGCCGTGGGCGTCCAGCTCGTATTTCCCGTCGCTGTTTTTCTGGTACTGGATCGTGGAGGCCTCGGCCGCCTTCTCCTCAAAAACGTCAATACGGCTGGGCACGCACAGCAGGCGTCTCTGGTAGGCGGCGGTGAGGAAGCCGCGCAGGAACTGCCATGCCGCGTCCTTATTGGCGCTGGCGCTGCTGATGGCGTAAAGCGGCTCCTCTTCAAAGCTGAGCATACTGCCGGAGCCGTGCCCGGCGGGGTAGCCGATGAATGTCACGCTGCCCCCGAGATACTGGGAGTAATCGCTGTAAAACAGGTCCTCAAGACTGTAGGCGCCCGTTTCCACAAGCATCTGCTTTCCCTGGGCAAGCCTGTCGCCGATTTCGGCGTCCTGGTCCAGCTCGGGGTCTGCCCAGTCGAGCTCGGAGGGGAAGGAAGCGGCAAACTCCAGCAGCTCGATGAAGTCCGGGCTGTCGAAACGGACCGTACCGTTTTCCCAATCGACAAAATCCCCCATGTCCAGCGCCAGACAGGCGGAGAGAACGTCGTCGCGCGTGGTGCTCATGTCAAAGGCGGTGCAGCCCTCCGGCATGGAAGAGAGCGCGCGCGCAAATTCCTCGTAGGTCCAGCCGGGGCCTTCACCGACGACGGAGGAAGCGCCGATCACGGTATAGAGATAAAAACCGGAGGGGGCCGCGCAGAGCTTCCCGTCCGCCTCCAGTGCGGAGAGCACATTGGGGAAAAAGTCTTCTCTTTTCAGGTCGGGGTCGGCATCGATGTACGGGTACAGATCCTCCAGCAGGCCGCCGGCTGCAAGCCGCTGATAATTCAGCCCGCTCAGGCACAGGATGTCCGGCCCGGTGCCGGAGACGATCTCCGTGTTCAGCATGGTTTCCCCGCCGCTGGTCCCGTCCTGGTTGCGGCCGTAAACCGAATAATCCACAAGCTCGATGCGGTACTGATCGCTGCGGCGGTTAAAGTCGATGATGATATTCTGCAGATTGTAGTCCGTATACAGGGCCCCCAGATGCAGGACCTGCTTCTGCGCCGCGGCGCTCCCGGATACCAGGCTCACCGTCACGAGATCCAGATCGGTGGTATCGGTCCTGTCGTCATAGCGCGTCGTTACGCCGGTCACGGTGCCGTCCTCCGACACGTCCAGAACCGTGAGGATGTCGGCGCTGACATCGAGGGCGGTCCAGCCGAACAGCCTGTCGGGCTCTTCACTGCCGAAGCTGTAGCCGTAAAAATAATCGCCGTCGGTATAGCACACGCTGTATCCGCCGCCGCCGGTGACGGCGTTTTCGGCGGAGAAGGAGACGGGGACGCCTTCAAGCAGCTTTTCGGCCTCGGTGTCGATCGGGCAGAGCACGCGCCCGTTCTTTTTCACCATCACCGCGCAGCGCCCGTCGGACAGACGGATCAAGCCCTCGACCTCGGCGTCCGTGTCGATGACATAGGCGTCGCGGCCGTCAGCGGAAACGGCCCGTATGCTCGAAAGAGAGGGGATCAGGACATTGCCGCGGCCGTCGGGCTGCATGGCTTCAAAATCCAGCCAGTCGCCATCCGCCATTGAGAGAGGCGCGCGGCTGCGCTCATTCCCCTCCCGGTCAAAGCTGCGGATATAGTATTGCTGCGAGAAGGACTGGTCTTCCTCCTCCTCGTCCTCCTCCGCGCCGCTGCCCTCACTCCAGAAGGCATAGGTCATTTCAACGGTAAAGAAGCCGTCGTCCGTAAAGCAGATGCCGAGCAGATCGCTGCCGGAGGAAAAGCTGCGCAGGCCGGCGTCGTTGACCGGCGAGTCGACCGACTTATAGCCCTCAAGCTTTGAGCTGCTGCCCGTCCGGTCTGTCCGGTACAGGAACGCCTCATAGATATCGAACTGCCCCGCGTAGTCCGGGAGCACGCCCTCCGGCGTGTTGTCGCCGATCTTTTCGGATTTGCTGTAGTAGATCATGCCGTCCTCAAAGCCGCGCACGGTGATGTAGTCCGGATCGGCCTTGACAAGCGGGACGAAATCAGATACATAGGTCTTTTTCGGAGAAGCCGGCTGCCGTTCGGCGCTTTCCGTCCGGGCGCAGGCGCACAGACAGAGACAGACTGCCAGAGCAGCCATCAGGCCCCAAAAGCGTGTTCTCTTTCCCATTCAAAAAACTTCCTTTGTCAGTATAGAGGCATCTGTATGACCGCTTACGGTTTTCCGCTGAAAGTATAGCACAGTTTTTCTGAAAAGAAAAGTATGGGCGGGCAATATATCTTGTGGTGACGCCGACACCGACAATACCAGCTGTTGCTGTCGGCTTTCAGGAATCCCGCCCGTTTTTTTCAGGTTTCTATTGACAGTTCAGGAAATCTTTAGTAAAATACAATCAGCACAGTACAGTATAAATCTGTAAAATAAACCAAGAGAGGATGTTTCAACATGAGCAAAACCGTCAGACGCCTTATCTCCTTCGTGCTGGTGTTCATGCTGATCGCCAGCATCAGCGCCCCCGTTTTCGCTGCCACCAAGCCCACCGCCACCATCAAGTCCTATACCTCGAGAATCAAGCGCGGCAGGACCGCTACCTACACGTTCACGATCCGCTCCGGCTCCTACACCAAGTACCGCAGTATCTGGCGCTCCGAGTTTGACGTGTATGTCAGAAGAAGCAGCAACAACAAGCTCTACGGCTACAAGGAAGTCTACTTCACCGGCAACATCAACTACAGGCTGACCTATGCCTACAGCAGAAGCATTCCCACCGGCAAGTATAAGGTCAACTACCAGACCTGGTACCGTCCTTACCTCAACAGAAACACCTGGTACAGAAACACCAACAGAACCGTCTATACCACTGTCATTGCGTAACGGACGCATATCCCAAAAGGGTCCCTGCTTTAGGGCAGTGACCCTTTTTTTATATCCTGCGGCTGTGTTTAAAGCCGATTTCCGAAAGGAGCTGCCAATATGAAGCGATTGCTATGCGTGCTTACGGCCCTTTGCCTGTGCCTGTCGATGGCTGCCTGCGGCGCATCGGCGCCGCCCGCGGCAAATACGCCCGCGGTGGATGGGTCTGCCCCCACGGCGGCTGCCGCGGCGACATTTCCGCCCGCGTATCTCATGGGAGAGACGATCGCCGAGACGCCCGAGTCCCTGGTATCCGAGTGCCCGGATCTCGCCTGCGCAGGCTCTTATGTCTGGCGCTATACCTATGGGGCGGTTTTGTGCGCGGACCCGCTGACCGGGCAGACCCTGGCCTCCCTGCCGGCGGCGGAGCTGCCCGGGGCAGGGGCGGCGGCATCGTATCAGTCGCTTGTCTCCTGGTCGGACGACAGCGTCCTTCTGGTCCTCGCGTCGGACAGCGGTGAAAAGCGCGTTGAGCTGACGGAGCTGGAGCTGAGGGACGGGGAGATCCGCGTCAAGGACCGCTTCATGGCCGACGACAAGCTGGGATTCCTTTTCGACGAGCCGGATCAGTGGCTTGAGATCGACATGGTCTCCAACGGGCAGCGCCTGTTTATCGCGGCGCTCGATCCCGAATTCAATTTCCGGCTCTACCTGTATACCCCCGCCGAGGACACGCTGGTGCCGCTCGGCGAACGCCCGCTTGAGGTTTATATCGCCGCGATCCCTTACGGCGCGGACATGCTGCTGGTCGGGTCGAATCTGGAGGACGAGGGGATCCTGGAGCTCACTCGCCTTTCCCTGGACGACGGCGGCACGGAGCTTCTGGAATCTCTTGCGCTCGACTCCGCGCTTGAGGTTTTCAACTTCGCCTGCAGCGAGGAGGAAGAGCTGCTGCTGTTTACCCGCAACAGTATCGTTTACGCGTATAAACTGCAAAGCGGAGAGGAGCCCAAGCCTGTCGGCATGCTGGAGTCCGCTCCGGCCTTCTTCCGCCTCGGCGTGATCGCCGGCGAACGCTTCGTCTGCCACGGGGAGACCGGGCAGATCCTGTCCTGTTCGCTTCACGGCGAGCTCACGGTGCGGCCGCTTCGCATCATCAGCTCGGAGGGGGATGAAACCCTGTCCGCCGCCATACGTGATTTCAGCCTGGTTTATCCGCAGTATACCGTTTCTGCCGTGATGAGCGACGGCGAGGAGAACCTGCTTGCGCGAACAGAGGCAGAGGACTTTGACGCCTTTGTCGTGTGGCTGGATTCCGATGTTTACCGCATCCTGCGGGACAAGGGCATGATCGCGGAGCTGACGGGCAGCGGGCTGATCGACGCGGTCGCCGACAATATGCCGGCGCGTTTGCGCGCTGCGCTCGGCGGCCGGGAAGGCATGAGCGCGTTTCCGGTGCGCATCGACAATTACTGCCAGCTTCTGAATGTGTCCGCCGTGGAGGAGCTGTGCGGGATCACACGGGAAAAGCTGCCGACGGACTGGACCGGTTTTCTCAAGCTGCTGGGCCGGCTTGCCAAAGAGGGGACGCTGATCGGCAACAGCCGTTACTGTATCTTTAACACGGATGTCACCGCGGGAGAATTTCGGGATACCGTTTTCAGCTGGCTGATACAGGACTGCTTCCTGTGGACACTGGAAGACAGCAGCCGCATCGGCAGTGTGGAGAAAACCATGGTACCCATCCTGAAGGAATTCAACAAAATCGACTGGACCCGTCTCGGCCTTCCGGAGGATGTGTGGTATGAGGAAGACTATATGGGCGCGGGCGGCTTTGACGGCACTGTGGAGGACAAGAACGGCGGCTCGGGCTTTAATATGATCGATCCCGCCGCCGGAGAGGAGAGCGCTTCCGTGCGCAAGACCGAAGGACCCGGCGGGAGTCCCGCGCTGCGCACGCCGCTGCTGACGGAGGCGTTTATGGAGATCGCCGTGATCGCCAGGGCGGAGGGAGACGAATACTGGCCGCTTTCCATAGAGACGGGCGGTAAACGTCTGATGGCCCAGAATGTGCTTGTGATCTGCGCGAATGCCGATACGCCCGGACGCGAGGCTGTTCGGAGCTTTGTCGAATATCTCTGGGCCAGGATGGATATGGCAATGAAAATGACCGTCTGCCGGACGATCAACGAGCCCGTACTCAACACCAATTACGAAGAGGATCTCGCCTACTATCAGCAGAGGATCGACGAGCTTGAGAGAAAGACGGCACAGGAAAAGAATCCGGCCGAAAAGGAAGTCATGAATCAGCAGCTCAGACAGATGCACGCATTCCTCGAGCAGTACAGGAAGAATGCCCGCTGGGCTGTCTCGGAGGAGAGCATCGCCGCTTACCGGGCCATGCAGGACCAGCTGATCCCCAGCCCGCTGATGCTCTGGACGGACCCGTCGATCGACAGCGCTATGTATGATTTCCTGGATGGGCTTGCCACGCCAAAGCAGTTTGCCCGGACCCTGCAGGCGCTTATGACGCCGTAAGGGCAGACATGCTGCGGCGAAGCGGCCGGCGTTTTCGGAAAATACCCCGCCGCTGACCGTAGGGATAGACGAAAGTACGGCGTAATTGCAGGAAGAACCGCGATTACGCCGTACGTTTCTTTTCACGATTTTGCCCTTTCGCAGCGCTTTCCGCGCTGCGAAAGGCATTTCCGTCAGCAGCCCTCCCCGGGGGTCAGCGCTGCTCGTTGACGTAGATGTTGGCCTTGCTCTGCACGAGCTTGGCGACCTCCTCGGCGGTCTTCTGACCGGCGAAGAAGGGGGCGGCCTGCTCCTTGACGATGTCGAGGATGGCCTGGTCGTAGTCGGCGACCGTGGTGGTCAGGATGAGCTCGCGGATCTGCTGCACCTGGTCTTCGGTCAGGGCGTAGATTTCCTCGGTCTTCTGGGTGTCCTTGTTCCAGATGGTGCTGCGCACGACGGGGATCTTCTCGCCGTCTTCGTCCAGGAGGAACTGGCCGTCCTGGTTCTTCTGGTACTGCACGGTGGCGGCCTCCTCGGCCTCCTGGTCAAAGACATCGAGACGGCTCGGCAGGGAGAAGACGTTATTTTCCTGGTAATCCTTCGTCAGGAAACCGCGCAGGAACTGCCAGCAGGCGTCCTTGTACGGGGTCTTGCTGCTCATGGCGTAGCCGGCATCGGAGAAGCTGATCATGTTGCCGGTGCCGTGGGCGGTGGGGTAGCCGATGTAGGTGATGCGCCCGCCGAGGAACTGCGTGTAGTTATTGTAGAAGATATCGTCGATGCGGTAGGCGCTGGTCTGCACGAGCATCTGCTTGCCCTGGGAAAGGCGGGTCTCGGTGCTGTCCTCCTTGGACCAGTCGTAGTTCTCCCAGTCGAATTCGGTGGGGAAGGAGTTGGCAAAGTGCAGGAGCTTGATGAACTCCTCGTTGTCAAAGCTGACCTTGCCGCTGTTCCAGTCCACGAAGTCCGCCATGTCGAGGGCAAGGCAGGTGGAGAGGATGCCGTCGCGGGTCACGTACTGGTCGAAGGCGGTGCAGCCCTCGGGCATGGAGGCAAGCGCTTCGTTGAACTCATCATAGGTCCAGCCCGGCTCGTCGCCCACTACGTCGGCCGCGCCGATGGCGGAGTTGATGTAGAAGCCGGAGACCGTGGAGCAGAGCTTGCCGTCGACCTCCAGCGCCTTGAGGACGTTGGGGAAGAAGTCGTCGCGCCTGAGCTCGCTGTCATTGTCGAGGTAGGGGTAGAGGTCCTCGAGTATACCCTTGCTCGCAAGCTGGCGGTAATTGAGGCCGTTGAGGCAGAGAATGTCGGGGACGCTGCCGGAGAGGATCTCGGTGTTGAGCTTGGTCAGCCCCGCGTCGTTGGCGTTTGCGTCGGCGTTGGGGTCCGCGTACTCGGAGTAGTCGGTGACCTCGATGCGGTACTCGGGGTTTTTGCGGTTGAAGTCGATAATCATGTCCTGCACATTGTAGTCAAGGTACATGACCGCCATGTTGATGGCCTGCTTGTGGGGCACGGAGTCGTAGGGCACCTTCTTGACCGTGACAAGGTCGAGGGAGTAGGTGTTGTCCTTGAGGTCGTAGTTGGAAATCGTGCCGGTGATGACGCCGTCGTCGGAGACATCCAGCACCTGGACGCGGCTGCCGTTGACGTCGCAGCTGATCCAGTTGAAGAGCCTGGTGGGCTCCGCGTCACCCAGCTTGTAGCCGTAGAACCAGGAGCCGCTTGTGTAGTAGAGGTCATAGTCGCCGTTGCCGGTGACGGTGCTGTAGAGGTCGAGGCTCGGGGCGGCCGCGCCGTCGATGAGCTTGCCGCTGTCGCTGTCAAGGATGCTCAGCAGCGACCCGTTTTCTCCGTCGGTGCTGACGGCGATGCGCCCGTCGGGCAGGCAGACCACGCCGTTTACATAGCCGTTGACGCTGATCTCATAGGCGTCCTCGCCGTCAAGGCCGATGGCCCGCAGTTTCTGGCCGTCGTTGACGATGACGTTGCCCTTGCCGTCAAGCTGCATGCTGTAGGCGTCGAGCCAGCCGCCCTCGGGCACGCTGACCTCGGCGGTGGTGAGGTTGTTGCCCTGCTTGTCGAAGGAGCGGATATAGAAGGTCTGGGTGAACTTCTGGTGCATGAAGTACTCCTCGGAGTACATGGCGTAGCTGCCGTCGCCGTCGTTCCAGGACTCGTAGGTCGTCTCGAGCGTGACAAAGCCGTCGGGGGTGAAGCGGATGCCGCTGAGGTCGCTGCCGGAGAAATACTCCTTGTAGTCGCCCGGATTTTCCGGCGCGTCCACGGTCTTGTAGTTTTCCAGCTTCGTGACCTTGCCGTCGGCGTCCATATAATAGAGGAAGGTCTCGTAAACGTCGTACTGACCCTCATACTGGGGCTTGACGCCTTCGGGGATCTTCTCGCCGACCTTTTCCCACTGGCTGTAGTACATCCCGTCGTCGGCCCAGGAGCGGATGCTCACGTAGTCCTTGCTCTTGCCGAAGAGGTTTTTATATTCGGAAGCGTACACATCCTCCGGCGCGGCGGTGGCCTCGGGGGTGCTGGTCGGCGCGCTGCCGGAGCTGCCGGAGCCGCCGCAGGCGGCGAGGGACAGGCCCATAGCCAGCACCAAAAGCATGCATACGATGTTCTTCATCTTATTCATTGCGGAATCCTCCTGAATGGGTTTCTTGTTTTACAGGCGCCATTATAGCATGAGATTCTAAAAAAATCTCTTAAGCTTTCTTAAACAGAGATTATGAAGAAAGTGGAAAGTGGAAAGTGGAAAGTGAAGATATATGAAGCGCAATGGTTGACAAGAGCGCGTTTTCGCCGTATAATAACAGTGAAGAGCAAACCACGCACACGGTTAGCTCCTCAAGAAGTTAAGATTGCTGTGGCCTATGCCACAAAGCGGCCGTCACTTATGGGGAGTGGCGGTCGACTTTTTACCGTTATGTGTCCTGGCTTTCTTTCCGGAAGTCTCCTGTACGATAATCGTGACAGTCCACTTCTTTACATGAAAGGTCAGACGCATACGCATCACCCCCTTTCGGGAGAGATGGAACTGCCCACCTTGCCGCAAATACAAATTGAGAGTCCCCATTAGAGGAGACCCTCAATTTGTGCGGCTGCGGAGATTCCATGCCGCCTTTTTCTGCCGCTGGCAGCGGCGGCACGCAATCCCGCCTGCGTGTTTGTTGTCTGCTCTTATATCACCGTACCCTTGCGGGCAACATTATTCTACAGGAGAAAAGCCTTTTCGTCAACCTTTCCACCCAATAATTTCCGTCCGCGAAGCGGACACCATATTTCCACTTTCCACTTTCCGCTTTCCGCTTTCCACTTTCCACTTTCCACTTTCAAACCGAGGTGTTCCCATGGACGAACGATCCCAAATCCTGATCTGTGACGACGATCCCGATATCCGCAAGGTGCTGTACCTTTTGCTGCGCGAAAGCTACGGCGTGGCGGAGGCCGCCGACGGGGCGGAGGCGGTCCGGTACATGCAGGCCCATCCGGAGACCGACCTTGTCGTGCTCGACGTGATGATGCCCGGCATGGACGGCTTTGAGGCCTGCGACCGTATCCGCGCCTTCTCCAACGTCCCCATCCTCTTTCTCACCGCCAAGTCAGCCGAGGCCGACCGCATCTCCGCCTACGGCAGCGGGGGCGACGACTTCCTCTCCAAGCCTTTCTCCCAGGGGGAATTCCTGGCGAAGGTGCGGTCGCTGCTGCGCCGGTATAAGCAGTACCGCGGCAAGCCCGCCCCGGCCCTCGCCATCGAGGGGCTGGAGATCGACCTCACGGGCCGCACGGTCAAAAGAGGGGACAAGGAGATCCCGCTCACCGACACGGAGTTTTCCATCCTCGAGCATCTGCTTAAAAACCGCGGCAAAACCGTCACCGCCGCCGACATGTACGAGGCCGTGTGGGGGGAGCGCTTTCTCAGCGGCTCGGGCAACACCGTGATGGTGCATGTGCTGAACCTGCGCCGGAAGATCGAGGAAAACCCCTCCAACCCCCGCATCATCCGCACCGTCTGGGGAAAGGGCTATCAAATTGACTGACACGAAACGAAGCGGGTCGCTGCGCCTGCAGGTCCTGTGGGTGACGCTTGCGGGCCTTGTCCTGGGGGCGCTGGTGTTCTTCGCCGTCAGCCGGCTGGGCGGCATCCTCATCCGCGACCGCTACATGAGCGAGGAGAGCGTCAACCGCCGCAAGGCGAGGCTCTACGCGGATTTCAGCCGCTATGTCTCCTCCCAGGGCATCAGCGGGCGCGACACCGCCGCCGTGGCCCGCTGGACGGCGGAGCACGAGTATGTCACCATTTTCCTCTTCAATACCGGGCGGGAGCAGCAGCTTTACGCCGGCGGCAGGCTCGACCCCGACACCCACAGCGGCTACGACCCCCAGGTGCACGGCAGGCTCTATCCCATCCGCTTTTCCGACGGGCTTTACCAGGTCGCCATCGGGGATAACTCCCAGGTGCGCCAGCGCCTTTTGGTGAGCATCGCGGCCTTCACGGCGGCGGGCGTGAGCTTCCTCGCCCTCTTCATGTGGTACACCGGGCGCCTCACCAAGCGCATCATCAGCCTCTCCAAGGAGGCAGCCGCCGTGAGCGCCGGGGACCTCGAGCGCAGCATCACCGCCCCGGGCGACGATGAGCTCAGCCGCCTTGCCGACTCCGTGGACGACATGCGCCGCTCGATCATCGAGCGCATGGGCAACGAGAAAAAGGCATGGGAGGCCAACACCGAGCTCATCACCGCCATCTCCCACGACATCCGCACCCCCATGACGGCGGTCATCGGCTACCTGGGCCTTCTGTGCAACGAGGCGGAGGACGAGGCCACCCGCGCCCAGCTCGCCTCCTCGGCCTACGTCAAGGCCCTGGAGCTCAAGGACCTGACGGATGAGCTCTTCCGCTACTTCCTGGTCTACGGCAAGGCCCGGCTCGAGATGAACCCCGAGCGCATGGACGCGCGGCTGCTGCTTGAGCAGCTTCTGGGCGAGATGGAATTTGACCTCCGGGACTGCGGCTGCGCGGTCGAGCGCCGCGACTTTGAAGGGGAGTGCTCCGTCACGGTCGATCCCCTGTACCTCAAGCGCGTGCTGGACAATCTCCAGTCCAACATCCGCAAATACGCCGACACCTCAGAGCCCGTCGAGATCGTGTCGGAGCTCAAAGATAAAGTGCTGACCCTGCGCGTCACAAACGCGGTCTCGGCCTCGCAGACGAAAAAGGAGAGCACGAAGATCGGCCTGCGCACCTGCGAAAAGATCATGACCGCCCTGGGCGGCAGCTTCACGGTCACAAACGACGGCGCGCACTTCGCCGCCGAGATGGTCCTGCCCGCGGAATGATCGGGAAACTATTTGCAAAAAATTTACATACAATGTATTGATATTGCAGTACAAACGGCATATACTTATATACGATACAAGAAAGGAGCTGATTCCATGGCCGGTTCAACCAACGTCAGCATCCGCATGGATGCCGACCTCAAGGCCCAGGCTGACGCCCTGTTCGGGGAGTTGGGGATGAACATGTCGACAGCGTTCAATATTTTTGCCCGTCAGGCCGTGCGGGAAGGCCGTATCCCCTTTGAGATCACGATCAACCAGCCGAATCGGGACACGCTTGCGGCCATGCTGGAGGCCGAACGGATCGCAAAAGACCCGTCCGTAAAGGGCTACACCGATATGGATGCGCTCTTTGAAGAAGTGAAGTAAATATTCAGTCTACCCCGTTACCGGATGAATTATATTTTCAGGAAAGGTTGACGAAAAGGTTTTTCTTTTGTAGAATAGAATCGCCCGAAAGGGTACGGTGATAAAAGAGTAAACAACAAACACGCAGGCGGTTGGTTCCATCCCCAATCCTACAAGAAAGGGGGTGGTGCGTATGCGCTTGACCTTCCACATAAAGAAGTGGACTGTGACGATTATCGTCTATGAAACTTCCAGGAAGACAAAGAGCAAAAACGCAAAAAAAGCAGCCGCCACTCCGGACAAGTGACGGCTGTTTTGTGGCCAATGCCACATAATACATAACACTTTGAGGAGCTAACCGTGTGCGTGGTTTACTCTTCACTGTTATTATACGGCGTGAGCGCGCTTTTGTCAACCGAGACACTCCAATCTCCAAAAAAAACCGCCGCAGGAGCATACGCCCCTGCGGCAATTTTTCTCAAATCGGTACTTGACAAGCCCATATATGGAATGGTAGAATAACTTGCTATGTTTGTAAGGCGGGGACATACATCCCCACCTTCATCGTGTGTCAAGTATAGCATCCCAACAGCGTGAAATCAACACCGGCTGCAAAGCTTTTAACAACACAGCCGGGCGTTTCAAAACGATAAGGAGAGTGCGCCAATGCCAAGAGATGTCATGTACGGCAAGACTCTGCGCAAGAGTTTTGCCCGCACCCAGGAGATTATGGATATGCCGAACCTCCTGGAGATCCAGAAGAGCTCCTACAAGTGGTTCCTCGAGACGGGCCTGCGTGAGGTTTTCCGCGACGTGGACTCCGTCACCGACTATTCCGGCAACCTGGAGCTGAGCTTCATCGACTACTCGATGAACGAGAAGCCCAAGTATTCCGAGGAGGAGTGCAAGGCCCGCGACAGCAGGAGATCTTCATGGGTGACTTCCCGCTCATGACCGACGGCGGCACCTTCATCATCAACGGCGCCGAGCGTGTCATCGTCTCCCAGATCGTGCGCTCTCCCGGCGTGTACTTCGACAAGACCGTCGACAAGGCCATGATTGCGACCTACGGCTCCACCGTCATCCCGTACCACGGCGCGTGGCTGGAGTACGAGACGGACGCAAACGACATGTTCTCCGTGCGCATCGACAAAAACCGCAAGCTCCCCATCACGTGGTTCCTCAAGGCCATGGGTCAGTACCGCGCGGAGCTGAACGAAGCGGGCGCCTTTAAGCCCGAGTCCTGCGCAACCTGGCTTTCCTGCGTGGCCGATCCCACCGTCGGCGCCACCACCAACGAGCGCATCAGGGAGATCTTCGGCGAGGACGAGCGCATCATCGCCACCCTCGACAAGGACACCACCCAGTCGCGCGACGAGTGCCTGCTCGAGATCTACCGCAAGCTGCGCCCCGGCGATCCCCCCACGGTCGAGTCCGCCGAGACCCTGCTGGAGGGCCTGTTCTTTGACCGCCGCCGCTACGAGATCAGCGACGTGGGCCGCTACAAGTTCAACAAGAAGCTCTCCCTCTTCCCGCGCATCGCGGGCTTCGAGCTGGCCGCCCCCGTGGCAGACCCCCTCACCGGCGAGCTCCTGGCCGAGCCCGGCACGATCCTGAGCCGCGACAAGGCCCGCGAGATCGCGGACGCCGGCGTCGTGGATGTCCTGCTGAACGTGGAAGGCAAGACCGTGCGCGTCTTCTCCAACGGCATGGTCGACATTAAGCGCTACGTCGACTTTGACCCGAAGGAGCTCGGCATCAAGGAGAAGGTGCGCGGCATCGTCCTCAAGCAGCTCATGCAGCAGTACCAGGGCGACGCCCTCAAGAGCGCCATCAAGGAGTACATCGACGTTCTGATCCCCAAGCACATCGTGGTCGACGACATGTTCTCCTCCGTAAACTACCTCAACTGCCTTGCCCACGGCATCGGCGAGGCCGACGATATCGACCACCTCGGAAACCGCCGCGTGCGGTGCGTCGGCGAGCTTCTGCAAAACCAGTTCCGCATCGGCTTTTCCCGCATGGAGCGCGTCATCCGTGAGCGCATGACCCTCCAGGATCTGGACATCGTCACCCCCCAGAGCCTTATCAACATCCGCCCCGTGACGGCGGCGATCAAGGAGTTCTTCGGCTCCTCGCCCTTGAGCCAGTTCATGGACCAGACAAACCCGCTTGCCGAGCTTACCCACAAGCGCCGCATGTCCGCCCTCGGCCCCGGCGGTCTTTCCAGAGAGCGCGCAAGCTTCGACGTGCGAGACGTTCACTACTCTCACTACGGCCGCCTCTGCCCCATCGAGACCCCTGAGGGCCCGAACATCGGCCTTATCAACTACCTCGCTTCCTATGCGAGAGCCAATGAGTACGGCTTCCTCATCGCCCCCTACCGCAAGGTGGAGAAGGGCACCTGCCGCGTCACCGATCAGGTGGACTACATGACCGCCGATCAGGAGGACCAGTATGTCGTCGCCCAGGCGAGCGAGCCTGTGGACGAAAACGGCGTGCTCGTCAACAAGCGCGTCACCTGCCGCCACCGCAACGATACCGTCTCCGTCAACCGCGAGGACGTGGACTACGTGGACGTGAGCCCCCGCATGATGATCTCCATCGCGACCGCCATGATCCCCTTCCTTGAAAACGACGACGCAAACCGTGCCCTGATGGGCGCGAACATGCAGCGACAGGCCGTGCCCCTTCTGACCACCCAGGCCCCCATCGTCGCCACCGGCATCGAGCATAAGTGCGCGGTCGACTCCGGCGTCTGCGTCCTGGCCGAGGGCCCCGGCACCGTCATGCGCGTGGATGCCCGCCACGTCACCGTCCGCTACGATGCGGGCGAGATCAAGGACTACAAGCTCATCAAGTTTGCCCGCTCCAACCAGGGCACCTGCATCAACCAGCGTCCCATCGTCTCCGCCGGCGACCGCGTGGAGGAGGGCGACATCCTGGCTGACGGCCCCAGCACCAATAACGGCGAAATCTCCCTCGGCAAGAACATCCTGGTCGGCTACATGAACTGGGAGGGCTACAACTACGAGGACGCCATTCTGCTCAACGAGCGCCTTGTCATGGAGGACGTGTTCACGTCCCTCCACGTGGAGGAGTACGAGTGCGACTCCCGCGACACCAAGCTCGGGCCCGAGGAGATCACCCGCGACATCCCCGGCGTCGGCGACGACGCTTTGAAATACCTCGACGAGCGCGGCATCATCATGGTCGGCGCCGAGGTCACCGCCGGCGACATCCTGGTCGGCAAGGTCACCCCGAAGGGCGAGACCGACCTGACCGCCGAGGAGCGCCTGCTTCGCGCCATCTTCGGCGAGAAGGCCCGCGAAGTCCGCGACACCTCGCTCAAGGTGCCCCACGGCGAGAGCGGCATCATCGTCGATGTCAAGGTCTTCACCCGCGAAAACGGCGACGAGATGAACCCCGGCGTCAACCAGGTCGTGCGCGTCTACATCGCCCAGAAGAGAAAGATCTCCGTCGGCGACAAGATGGCCGGCCGTCACGGCAACAAGGGCGTCGTGTCCCGCATCCTGCCGCGTGAGGATATGCCTTACCTGCCCGACGGCACCCCGCTCGACATCGTCCTGAACCCCCTGGGCGTGCCTTCCCGTATGAACATCGGTCAGGTCCTGGAGGTCCACCTCGGCTACGCCGCCCAGGCCCTCGGCTGGAAGGTGGCAACGCCTACCTTCAACGGCGCAAACGAGGAGACGATCCGCGAGACCCTGCGCCAGGCGGGACTGCGCGAGGACGGCAAGAGCGTCATGTACGACGGCCGCACCGGCGAGAAGTTCGACAACGACGTCACCGTCGGCTGGGTCTACTTCCTCAAGCTCCACCACCTGGTCGACGATAAGATCCACGCCCGTTCCACCGGCCCCTACAGCCTGGTCACCCAGCAGCCTCTGGGCGGCAAGGCCCAGTTCGGCGGCCAGCGCTTCGGCGAAATGGAAGTCTGGGCCATGGAG
>CADBYZ010000077.1 GCA_902799075.1 Oscillospiraceae bacterium
GGACGCGCCGTGCCACAGGCCGGTCAGCGCCCACACCGTCAACAGGTTCAGCACGAAGCGGGCGCGTTTCACCCGGTTGCCGCCGAGGGGGATGTACACATAGTCCCGGAACCACAGGGACAGGGTGATGTGCCAGCGCCGCCAGAAATCGGTGACAGAGAGGGCGGCATAGGGATGAGCAAAGTTTTCGGGCAGCGCGAATCCGAACATCTGCCCAAGCCCGACAGCCATATCGCTGTAGCCGGAAAAGTCGTGGTAGATCTGAAGGGTGTAGCACAGCGCGGCCAGCCACAGCGCCGAGGTGCCGCTAAGCTCCTGCTGCCCATAGATGGCGGAGACAAGCACCGCCGCCTGATCGGCCAGCAGCACCTTTTTCGCAAGCCCGCGCACGAAGCGCCGCAGACCGCAGACTGCGCCGTCAAGCGTGACGGTTCGTTCCCCGAGCATCGGCGCGGTCGCGCCATAGCGCAGGATCGGCCCCTGCAGAAGCTGGGGGAAGAAACTCACATAGAGCAGAAAGCGGAAAAAATCCCGTTCGGCCCGGATCTGTCCGCACCTGAGATCAATGCTGTAGGCCATGAGCTGAAAGCTCGTGAAGCTGATCCCGGCGGGGAGCAGCAGCGCGGGCAGCGTCTTCACGCCGAAAAGACCGGCCCTTCTCTGTCCCGAGTCCGCACAGCCATACGAGAGCCGCCGTCCCAATCAGCAGCGGCAGCGCCTTCGGCGCGCCCCAGGCGTAGAAAAACAGGGAGCTAAGAAGCAGCACCCCGTTTCTGAAGCGCGGGGCGGGGGAGAGATAATACAGGATGACAACGAGGGGCAGGAAGGCATACAGAAAGCTCAGCGAGGAAAAGGACACCTTACAGCCCTCCTTCCTGTGGGAGCGTTGCGCCGAAATAATCCACGCCGCCGACGAAGACCACGCAGTCGATCCCGTGCTCCCGGAGATAATCCGCCATCACAAAGGGGTGTCCCAGCTCGGAGGAGAAGGAGCGCAGGTCCACGCAGTACGTTTTCGAGAAGCTCGCCGCAAGCTGCTTTACCACCGCGTTGTCATAGGAGTCGCCCATCACCAGCAGGTTCTTTCCCGGCCTGCCGGTGTCAAACACAAGCTCGCCGCAGTCCACGCCGAAGACGCTGCCGTAGGACACGCTTTCCAGCTCACCGTTTACAAACAGCGACTGCATCCCGTAATCCGGGATAGAGCCTGACGGGACCGAGACCGTCATGTCCGGATAGTCGAACAGATTGACGGCAAAATCCTCCGCCGGTACTCCCTCGACCCCGGCGGCGCGGGTGCCGTGGTAGCAGGCCGGGACGCGGTACTGTCCCCGGATTGTCAGAGGCGCGATGTCGAGCAGCGCGCAAAGATCAAGGTAGCCCTGATACGAACCGTCCGCGTTCCAGTGGTGGTCCGTCCTGAAAAAAAGGCGGCGATAATCGGCAAAGGAGTCAACGCGCAGCCGCCCGACCCGCTCCGCCGGGAGGGTGAGGGCGCCGGCAAGACAGTCGTAAAGTCCGGTTTTCTTGCCGGTCTCAAGGTTCAGATCCCTGTCCGTCTCTATATAATACACATAGAAATCCGACTCCGGCGCGGCCTCCTGCCAGCCGCCGATGAGCCGGGCGGCGGCAAGGAACGCGTCCTCCTTTTCGGTAAGCGCGACGGGCCGCACGACCAGCATGTCCTCAAAGAAGCAGATGTTCCGAAAGCCCACATAGCCGCCGCCCTGCCCAAGCATACGGATCACCGGCAGCGCGGCCCGGGTGTCAAAAATGTTGTACAGCTTTTTCATGCGGATCGCCGCCGGGACCTGATCGGAGAAGGCGTCCTCGGCGTCCGACTGATAAGTCCCGTCAAGAAAGGAAGCCGTGCTGAACACAGGGAAACGCTTTGCGGGCCGGTTTTCGTAGAAGATCTCCGTGTCGGGAGAGAGAAGCGCACGCGCAAGCCCCGCCAGCAAAAACAGCAGCAGGAGCCCCACGGTCACAATTTGTATGGTCCTCGTTTTGATGGGATCACCCGGCCTTTCTTAAGGGTATACCACGTTCATGTCCACCACGCCCCGCACCCCGGCGACCACGCCGCAGTCGGTAAACTGCCACATGTCATAGGCGTAGGGGAAATCCGGCAGGCGGTTATAGCGCGTGTAGCTTGCAAGCCACACGGGGTTTTCCGCAAACGTATGGAAGGCCACATGGTTTTTCAGATAGTTCTGTCCGGAATACACACCCACCTCGTAGCCGCCGTCCCGGATGGCGCGGCAGAAGGCGGTGACGATCTCATAGCGCCGCACCTTGTGGAGCCTGTCGGCCCGCCCGTAGGGGTATTCGCCCGACTGCTCGGTGTCGAAGTAGACCGGCAGATCCAGCGGGAAGCCGTTCAGGCGCGAGAGCACAAGCCCTGCCTCCGCCTGGGCCTCAGCGGCGTTGACGGCGGTGGAGTAGATATACACACCCACCTTGAGCCCGGCGGCCTTCGCCCCGCGAAGGTTCTGCTCAAAACAGTCGTCGTCATGCAGCAGACCGGTTTCCCACCCGCGATAGCCCAGGCGGATAATGGCGAAGTCCACCCCCTGGGCGCGCACGGCGTTCCAGTTGATGCCCAGGTTGTGGTAGGAGACGTCGATGCCGAGCGCGGCAGCGTGCTGTCCGTCGATATTAAAATAATGAAGCTTGCCGTCAATGAGGTGCAGACCTGTCAGCAGATTCCCGTTCGGGAGTACGTAGTACTCACTGTCGCCGAACTGCTTAAAGCCCCAGGGCGGCTCCGGCGTCGGCTCGGGCGTAGGCGCGGGCGTCGGGGGCAGCGTGGGGGAAGTCATGGGCTCCGGCGTCGGCACATAGTAGGGGTCCGGCGTCTGCGCGGCGATCTGCTCCGCCGTGAGCTCGTTATGGCGCACCTCGCGCATGAGCTGGAGGGAGCGGATGATGGAATACATCGACAGCAGCATGATCACCACGCAGGCCGAAATGAGCGCGATCAGAAACACCCGGTTGCCCAGGAGCCTGTGCGCCACATCAGCGAGCGTCACCCTGTTCCGTTTGTCCTTGTCTCTCGGCATGCGCTGTCCGTCCTTATATTATTTCGTGTTTACATAATAATGTTCAGCGGGAAAAATGTCAAGCTTGTGTCTGTTAATGGAATGTGGTACAATGCCCTCATGATGACTGAATTTGAAAAACAATATCTGGACGCTCGCAAAGAGCTGATCCTGAGCGACTTTGCTTCGCTCAACCCCATGCAGCAGGAGGCCGTGCTCAAGACCGAGGGAGCGCTTCTCATCCTCGCGGGTGCCGGCAGCGGCAAGACCACCGTGCTCATCAACCGCATCGCAAAGCTCCTGAAATACGGCCGCGCCGGGGACTGTGAGGAGATCCCCGAGGACGCGGACGAAAAGCAGCTTGCGCTTCTGCGCTCCGGCGGGGACGAGGCCAGAGCCCTTGCCGCCTGGGACCGGGTCGAGCCCTGGCGCATCCTCGCCATCACCTTCACCAACAAGGCGGCGGGGGAGCTCAAGGCAAGGCTCGAGAGCATGCTGGGCGAGGCGGCGCAGGACATCTGGGCCTGCACCTTCCACTCGGCCTGTGTGCGCATCCTGCGCCGGGACGCCGAGCGCCTCGGCTACACCGGCAGCTTCACCATCTATGATACCTCCGACAGCTTAAGCCTTTTGAAGCACATCATCAAGGACATGGACCTGGACGAGAAGACCTACGCGCCCAGAACCATCCTATCCGAAATGGGCAGGGCCAAGGACGACGGCGTTTCCCCCACCGAGTACCTCCAACAGGCGGGCATGGCCTCGGATCTCAGGCGCAGAAAGATGGGCGAGGTCTATGCCGAGTACGCCCGCCGCTGCTTTGCCGCCAACGCCATGGACTTTGACGATCTCGTGTACAACACCGTCAAGCTCCTGGAGGAAAACGCCGACGTGCTCGAGCACTGGCAGCGCCGCTTCCGCTACGTGCTCATCGACGAGTACCAGGACACGAACCGCCTGCAGTACCGCCTGTCATCGCTTCTGGCCGACGGCTGGGGGAACATCTGCGTGGTGGGCGACGACGACCAGTCCATCTATAAATTCCGCGGCGCGACCATCGAGAACATCCTGAGCTTTGAAAGCCAGTACAAGTGCTGCCGCGTGATCAGACTCGAGCAGAACTACCGCAGCACCTCCCACATCCTGGACGCGGCCAACGCCGTCATCGCCCACAACACGCAGCGCAAGGGCAAGGAGCTCTGGACGAGCAAGGACGGCGGAGAGCTCCTGACCCACTATTTTGCCGACGACGAGCGGGACGAGGCCCAGTTTGTCGCCTCGCAGATCATGAGCGCCTACGGACGCGGCTCCAACTGGCGGGATCACGCGGTGCTGTACCGCATGAACGCCCAGTCCAACCAGTTTGAATATGCCTTCAAGCGCAGCGGGATCCCCTACCGCATTATCGGCGGCACCCGCTTCTTCGACCGGGCCGAGGTCAAGGACATCCTGGCCTATCTGAGCCTCATTTCCTCCCCGACGGACGATCTGCGCCTGAGAAGGATCATCAACAGCCCGCCCCGCGGCATCGGAGCGCGCACGGTGGAGACGGTGGGGGAGATCGCGGCGGAGCAGAATACCTCCATGTTCGAGATCCTGCGCCGCTCGGAGGAGTTTCCCGATCTGCAGCGCGCCGGCGTCAAGCTGCGGCTCTTTGCCAATCTCATCCTGGAGCTGAAGGACTTCTCGCAGACCCACCGCCCGGACGAGCTGATGGACGAGCTGCTCGAAAAGACCGGCTACGTCCGCGCGCTTGAGGAAAAGAACACTACCGAGGACACCGCCCGCGCCGAAAACGTGCGCGAGTTAAAAACCAGCATCCTCACCTACATGAAGGAATCCGGAGACGAGACCTTGGAGGGGTATCTGGCAAACGTGGCCCTCTATACGGATATGGACAACTACGACGCGGACGCCGACGCCGTGGTGCTCATGACCATGCACAGCGCCAAAGGCCTGGAGTTTCCCACGGTCTTCATCGTCGGCATGGAGGAGACCATCTTCCCCGGCACCCGCGCCATCGGCGAGCCGGAGGAAATGGAGGAGGAGCGGCGCCTGTGCTACGTTGCCATCACGAGAGCCAAGGAAAAGCTGTACCTGACCTCCGCCCATCAGCGCATGCTCTTCGGCCGCACGACCGCAAACCGGGTCTCGCGCTTCGTCTTCGAGATCCCCGAAGAACATATCCAGAAGAGTATACCCAAAAACTACGGTTATCAGGACAGAGCGCGGGAGAGCGCCTTCGCCTTTGAAGCGCCGAACCGCTGGGGAACACAATACCGCCGCGAACCGGTAAAGCCCAAAGCGCCCGCTTACCCCGCCCCCGCCGCGCCAAAGCCCGTGGAAGCGGTGAGCTACGCGGTCGGCGACAGGGTACGGCACAAGGCCTTCGGCCCGGGCGAGATCATGAAAATGACCCCCATGGGCGGCGACTTCCTGGTCGAGATCAAATTTGAAGGTGCGGTCAAAAAGCTGATGCTCCGCGCTGCCGCCCAGCATATGACAAAAACCTGAAAGGGGGAGTGCCCCATGCGCGATATTGAGCTCAAGCGCGTCTACCGCCACTTCAAGGGCGACTGCTATCTGGTGGAGGATGTGGCGCGCCACTCCGAGACCGGGGAGGAATACGTGGTCTACCGCAAGCTCTACGGCGACGGCTCCCTCTGGATAAGGCCCAAAGTCATGTTTCTCGAACCGGTCGACCGGGAAAAGTACCCGGACTGCAAACAGGAATACCGCTTTGAATTGTTGGACATCCCGAGCAAGGCAGGACATGGAGGATTGAACCATGAACATCGACGGCTTTGAAATCGAACGGAAATTCCTGATCGCCATGCCGGATGAGGCGTTTCTGAAATCGTGCAGCGCCTCCGCGATCACGCAGACCTACCTTGTCTGTGACGGGAACACCACCGAGCGCGTGCGGGAGCGGGCATATCCCGATCACTGTGAATATACCCACACCGTCAAGAACAAACTAAACAACATGCGCCGCATTGAGGATGAGCGCCAAATCGACGAGGACACGTATACTGCCCTGCTGGAGCGCGCAGATCCCGAGCGGCGGCCCATACGGAAGGTGCGTTACTGCTTTGAGCATGAAGGCAGACTCTGGGAGCTGGACGTGTTCCCCTTCTGGAAAAACAGCGCGTACCTCGAAATCGAGCTGACAGGGGAGGACGAAGCTTTCACGCTGCCGCCCGGCCTGCGTCTTCTGCGCGAGGTGACGGACGATCCGCGCTACACGAACGCCGCACTCTCGCTGCACATACCGGACGAAGAAACTGATGATTGAACGACTATCGGAAAGGATGATGAACATGAAAAAATGGACAGCGCTTTTGCTGATCGCCGTTTTCTGCCTGAGCCTTTGCGGCTGCAGCGCGCTTGAAAGCCTCAGGCCTGTGCCCACCCCCGCGCCCACCGAGACCCCGGCCCCCACGCCGGAGCCTACCCCGGAGCCGACACCGGAGCCCACCCCCGAGCCTACTCCCGAGCCGCCCCCCGTACCCACGCCCGAGCCGAAGGAGGAGCGCGTGACCGTCTCCATCAACCGTACGGAGCTTTCAGCCATGGACCCCCAGAGCGGCGAGACCCGCATCCTGAGCTTTACCTATGACACCCCCATCGTGGAGATGGAGTCCAATCCCGAAGCCGCCAAGAAGATCAACGAGTTCATCGCCCTGCAGAGCGAGGCCTTCTATACCGGCGAGGATTACGGCGACGGCAGCGGTACGGGTTACAACAACATGCTGACCCTGGCCGAGGACAACTATGTTTATCAGGTGGAGTCCGGCGCGGAGTATCCCAGCCTTGAAATGAGCGCCGACCGCCGTGCCGCCGTGGTGCGCAATGACGGGACCGTCCTCAGCTTTCTCATCAGCGATTATTACTACATGGGCGGCGCCCACGGCAGCAGTGTTTCCCGCGCCTACTGCTTCGACGTATCGAGCGGCGAGCTGCTGACCCTCAAAACCGTCAGCAACGATTCCGCAGCCTTCGCGGTGGCCCTTGCCAATGTCATGATCATGCAGGTCAATGAAAGCGAGGAGCTGCAGCAGCGCATCGACCTTCTGAGCACCGATCTTGCCTCCGCCCTCTCCGCCCTGGTGCGCGAGGGCTCCTGGTACTTCGACTATGACGCCATCGTCATTTTCTCCGACGACTATGAGATCAGTTCCCACGCTTCCGGTCCCGTTGCCTTCCGCATCCCCTATGACGCCGTGGCGGAGCATCTTGTGCCGCGCTATCTCTCGGTCGCGCCCGAGGGCGATGTGCAGTTTTACATCACCCCGACCGACGCCGTGGGTGAGGCGGACATTGAGATCATCGACATGGTGCGTGTGGGCGACGGGGAGCAGACCCTCTACCTGATCGCAAACGGCAGGGCCCACGACGTGAGGCTGACGAGCGTGGAGTACTCCGGCTCTTTCTACGAGACGGCGCAGCTCTGGTCGTGCAGCGTGATGGAGAAATGCGCCGTGCAGGTGTCCACCTGGATCCCGGACGGCATGCCGAATCTCAAGCTCAGCTACCGCACCGCCGACGGCCTGCAGAACCTCTATCTCACCCAGAGCGGTGAGGACGGCAGTCTCATCCTCATGGACGACAGCATCGAGGCCATCGGGTAAAAAACCCCTATGAAAAGTGCAAAAAATGCTTGACAAGCTGTCCGGCCCGTGATAATCTATTCCAGCCGCATTGAAGGGGCAATCAAGTGGGGCCTCGCCTCCGCCTCAAGAGCGAGTCCTGTAAAGAGGGAGGATACATTCATGAAGCATGCGATCATCGTGACCGGCGGCAAGCAGTACCGTGTGGCCGAGGGCGACGTCATTTTCGTTGAGAAGCTGGACGCCGCTGCCGGTGAGAAGGTCAAGTTCGACCAGGTCCTGGCCGTGATCGACGGCGACAACGCCGTGTTCGGCAAGCCCGCTGTCGAAGGCGCGACTGTTTCCGCCAATGTCGTCAAAAACGGCAAGGGCGCCAAGGTCCGCGTTTACAAGATGAAGCCCAAAAAGGGCTATCGCCGCACCCAGGGCCACAGACAGCCCTACACCAAGGTTCAGATCGAAGCGATCAACGCCTGATTTTTCCGCAACTGATTTTGACTGAAGGAGGAGCAACCTAATGGCACATAAAAAAGGTATGGGTTCTACCAAGAACGGCCGCGACAGTGAGTCCAAGCGTCTTGGCGCCAAGAGA
>CADBYZ010000078.1 GCA_902799075.1 Oscillospiraceae bacterium
GGCTCCTTCATCCTCAAGGAGTGGACGCCGGGGGAGGGCCTGATCCTGACCGCCAACCCCGGCTGCTGGCAGGGCGCGCCCCGCTGCGAGGGGCTTGACCTGCGCTTTATCACCGATTCCAAGGAGATACGCCGCATGTTTGAGCGCGGGGAGATCGACGTGCTGGATCTGGACGAGGCGGGCAACGCCGCGGAGTTTTTCCTCCACGGGGACGTCTATCGGGACAGGCTTTTCTCCGTGCCGCGCATCGGCATCACCTATATCGCCCTCAACGAGAGCGTCAGGCCCCTGGACGACGTCCGGGTGAGAAAGGCCATGCAGCTCTCGCTGGACCGCGCCATGCTGCTGACGGCGGTCTACGGCGGGCGCGGCAGCGTCGAAAACGGCATCTACCCCCACGGGCTTTACGGCTTCAATCCCGATCTGCCGGAGATCCCCTTTGATCCCGAGGCGGCGAGGGAACTGCTGGCGGAGGCCGGGTATCCCGCGGGCTTTGACCTCACGGTGAGCGTCAACTCCTCCTCCACCCGCTGGGAGCTGTCGGTCCTGCGGCTGGCCGCCTCCATGTGGGAAAAGATCGGCATCCGCACGACGATCGACGTGCTGGACGAGGGCGAGTTCATGCGCCTGAGAAAGAGCGGGCAGCTCGCCTGCTACACGGCGCTGTGGACGGCGGACTTCAACGATCCGGACAACTTTGTCTATACCTTTTTCGGTGACGAAGAGAACACGCGCTTTCGCAGCCTCTGCTACCCCAGGGAGGACGTGATGGAGCGGGTGCGCCTGGCGCGTACCATCGCGGACCCCGCGGCGCGCCTCGCGGAGTACAGGGACCTCGAGCGCACCATCGTCCAGGAGGACGCCGCCTGGATCCCCCTGTATTCGAGACTGCGCTTCTACGTCACCTCCGAGCGGCTGGAGGGCATCTGCGCCTCCTGGAACGGCTCGGTCAAGAACATGTACCGGGAGATGAGCATTGTCGGCTGAGCGCGGGGACAGAGATTTCAGCATAAAGCGAGGCCGGCTTATCCGGCGTGAGGGGGAAAGACATGCATTCGATCCGCACACAGATCACGGCCATCACCATCGTCGCGATCCTGACGAGTATCCTGCTGGTCTTTGCGGTCAGCTTTACCATTATCCAGACCGAGACCGACCAGAACTCCGTCGGCATGATGAACCTGATCGACGACGACACGCAGAAGTCTCTCGAAAAATACTTTGAGAGCATCGAGCAGTCTGTCGAGATCGCCGCGAACATCGCCGTGGAGAACCTGGACAGCGTCTTTCTCGTGGAGTCCGGCGCGATCCGCCCGGAGGGGGAGGAGAGCGCCCGGACCCCGGCGCAGGAAGCGGCTCTGGACGCCTATCTGCGGGAGTACTGCGCCAAAATCCAGGAGTATTTCTCGGGCGTGGCGGACTATACCCAGGGCGTGACGGCTTATTTCTACTGCCTCAGCCCCGAGCTCAGCGAGACGGAGCGCGGCTTTTTCTACAAGAAGATCGGCAAGACCGGCTTTATCGAGCAGACGCCCCTGAACATCGAAAGCCTGGAGCCCGTGGAGACCCTGGGCGCCACCTGGTACGACAAGGCGGTCGGCCGGGGCCGCCCCTCCTGGGTGGGGCCCTATACCTCGCAGGAGGACCGCGATCTCTGGATCTGCTCCTATTTTGTGCCGATCTATAAGTCCGGGATGCTCGTCGGCCTGATGGGCATGGACATCCCCTGCGACACGCTGATCGCCCAGGTCGAGGATATCCGCGTGTATGACTCGGGCTTTGTGTGCCTGCTGGACGAGGACAGACAGGTCATCTACCACCCCGACCTGCCCATCGGCAGCGAGCTGGACGCGCTGGGCCTGAGCGCCCAGGCCGACCTGCTCAAAGAGAAGGACAGCGGGGACAAGCTGATCCAGTACACGGCAGGGGACGTCAAGCGTCAGATATCCTTCTCCACGCTCTCAAACGGCCTCAAGCTCGTGTGCATCGCCCCCGCCAAAGAGATCAACGCCCCCTGGATGAGGCTCGTGCGCGACATTCTGGTGATCATGGCCTCGGTCGTGCTGCTGTTTGTCGCAGTGGTCTCCTTTCTGGTCGGGGCCATCACCTCTCCGCTCAGCGATCTCACCGACGCCTCCCGCCGTCTGGCCGACGGCGACTACGAGGTGGAGCTGAGCTATCAGGGCAAAAACGAGATCGGCGCCCTGACCGGCGCGTTCAAGCGGATGCGCGACCAGATCCGAAAATACATCCACGACCTCAACCACCAGCTCTACCACGACAGGCTGACCGATCTGCCCAACATGCGCCACTTCTTCGACCTGGCCAGAAAGCAGCGGGACGACATGCTCGCCGAGGGGCGCAGGCCCGTCCTGCTGTACTTCAACGTCGTCGGGCTGAGCGGCTATAACCGCCAGCAGGGCTTCGACCTGGGCGACAGGCTGATCGCGGGCTTTGCCGGTATCCTCCTGCGCCAGTTCGGCGACCACCGCGTCTGCCGCGTCAGCGGCGACCACTTCGCGGCCGTGACGGACGAGGAGCGCGCGGTGGGGGAGATCCAGGCCGTCCTGCGCGAGTGCGAGACCGCCATGGACGGCAAGCCCCTGCCCATCCGGGTGGGCGCTTACCCGAACGCCCTGGAGGAGGTGGACGTGAACGTCGCCCTTGACCGCGCCCGCTTTGCGGCGGAGCTCAAAAAGGGCGAGCTCGGCTCCAGCGTCACCTGGTTCAACGACACCATGCTCAGGCAGGGCGAGCTGTACCGCTACATCACCCAGAACCTGGACCGCGCCCTGGCGGAGGGCTGGGTCAAGGTCTACTATCAGCCCATCATCCGCGCCGCCGACGGCAAGGTCTGCGACGAGGAGGCCCTGGCCCGCTGGATCGACCCGGAGCTGGGCTTCCTCTCCCCGGGGGACTTCATCCCCGCCCTGGAGCAGAACAAGCTGATCTACAGGCTCGACCTCTATGTGCTCGATCAGGTGCTCGAGAAGATGAAGCGGCAGAAGGCGGCGGGGCAGTATGTGGTGCCCCAGTCGGTCAACCTCTCCCGCATGGACTTCGAGAGCTGCGACGTGGTGGAGGAGATCCGCCGCCGCGTGGACGACGCGGGCGTCGCGCGCGGCCTGATCACCGTCGAGATCACCGAGAGCGTCATCGGCGGCGACTTCGACTTTATGAAGCAGCAGGTCGTCCGCTTCCGGGAGCTGGGCTTCCCCGTGTGGATGGACGACTTCGGCAGCGGCTATTCCTCCATGAACGTCCTGCAGCAGATCCGCTTCGACCTCATCAAGTTCGACATGGGCTTCATGCAGCGCTTCGACGAGGGGGACGAGAGCAAGATCATCCTGACGGAGCTCATGAACATGGCGATCGGCCTCGGCATGGAGACCGTCTGCGAGGGCGTGGAGACCGAGGCGCAGGTCGAATTTCTGCGCGAGATCGGCTGCACCAGGATACAGGGCTACTACTACGGCAGGCCCATGCCCTTCGAGGGGATCCTGTCCCAGATGGAAAGCGGCTCCGGCCTCGAGTACGAAAACCCCGCGGAGGCGGAGTACTACGCCGCCATCGGCCGCATCAACCTCTACGACGTCACCGCCCTCGCCAACGAAAACGACGAATCCCTCTCCCAGTACTTCAACACCCTGCCCATGTGCATCATGGAGGTCAACGGCGACAGGCTGCGCTTCAGCCGCTGCAACCGCTCCTACCGGGAGTTTCTGGACCGCACCATGGGCGTGACCTACGACACGGAGGAGATCGACTGCACCGATCTCACGGGCAGACCCGGCGCGGCCTTCCTCAAGGCGGTGGTACAGTGCGGCCGGGACGGCGTGCGCAGCGTGATAGATGAGAAGGTGGGCGGGGACAGCGTGGCCCACTCCCTCGTGCGGCGCGTGGCCGTCAACCCCGTCACGGGCACGGCGGCGGTCGCGGTGGCGGTGCTCGCCCTCATCCGCGAGGACGAGAACGCCGGCACCAGCTACAGCCAGATGGCCAGAGCCATGGCGTCGGACTATGTGGATCTCTTCTATGTGGATCTGGAGACTGAGAAGTTCATCGAGTACAGGCCAGACGCCGCGCAGGAAAACCTCACGATGGAGCGGCACGGGGAGGACTTCTTCGCCGCCTCCCGCAAGGACGCCATGCATGTGCTGTATCCGGACGACCGGGAGGACTTCGTCGCCGCCTTCACCAAGGAGAACGTGCTCAGCGCCCTGGACAGCGAGGGGCAGTTCAAGCTGACCTACCGCCAGCTGATGGACGGAAAGCCCGTCTACGTCGGCATGAAGGCAGCGCGCGTGTCGGGCACCGTCTCCCACATCCTCATCGGCGTCACGGATGTGGACGCGCAGATGCGCCGGAAGGAGGAGGCGTCCCGCGTCCAGGCGGAGAGGGCCGTCTACGCCCGTGTCAGCGCCCTGACCCAGGACTTTATCGCCCTGTACACCGTCGATATCGAGACCGGGCACTACGTCGAATACCGCGCCAGCAGCGACTACGCGAATCTCGGCGTGCCGACGGAGGGGGACGATTTCTTCACCGAGACCCAGAAGGAGATCGCCCGCGTCATCTATCCCGAGGATCTGCCGAAGCTGCGGACAATGATGACACGGGAGCGCCTCATGGGCGAGATCGCCAGACACGGCTTTTTCGCCCTGCGCTACCGTCTGCTTCTGGACGGGACGCCGCACTACGTCAACCTCAAGGCGGCCATGGTGGAGGAGCAGGGGAGAAAGCTCCTCATCGTCGGCGTCAACGACATCGACGCCCAGGTCCGGCACGAGCAGGAGTTTGAGCGCAAGCTGTCCGACGCCCGCAGCCGGGCCAATCTGGACGCCCTCACCGGCGTCAAGACGAAGAGCGCCTACAACAACATGTCCGAGCAGCTCTCCCGGCAGATCGAGGAGGGGCAGAACATCCGGTACGCCATCGTCCTCTGCCGTGTGCGGGAGCTGGACCGGGTCAACAAGACCCAGGGGCGCGAGGCGGGCGATCAGCTCATCCGCGACGCCTGCGCCATGATCTGCGACATCTTCAAGCGAAGCCCCGTGTTCCGCGTGGCCGGCGACAAGTTCACCGTCATCGTCCAGGGCCGCGATCTCGAGGACATCGACAGCCTGATCGAGGAGATGGCGCAGCACCGCGACAGCCGCGCCCAGACCCTGTCCTGCGGCATGGCGGTCTACGACGGCAGCGAGAACGTCGCCTCCGTCTTCGCCAGGGCCGAGCGCCTGTGCACCTGAATATCGCTTTCCGCCGCCGGGTGGCCCCTGTGCCCGCCCGGCGGCGTGCTGTTTGTCGGACATCGGACGCGGCGCAAGGTCGGCGGGCCGATGAGGGCATCGGCCCCTACGGAGCGTGAACCTGTGTTGTTCACCGTAGGGGCGACCCTTGTGCCAACACCCATAAGAGAGTTTTGAAGCAAAAATGACTTGGTAACTGTCTGATAAGGGTTGGATAAAAGAGGGAGAGAGATACTCGGACCGTGAGTATCTCTCTCTTCTCTATTATTTGTGTAGGTACGTATCCCTGTCTCTCTGTTGACCTTGCACGCTAACTTTAATAGAATGAGAGGAGGTGGTTGCAACCACCGGAAAAACGAGTTTCATTTCTGCTGAGGCCGGTTTCACTTTCGAAAAAGCCGGTTTCGTTTATGGGAAAATGGTTTCACATCCAACGATTATGCAGTAGCTTGTAGCACGCGTCTACACTCTGACGCATATTCACCACACCTATCGGCGATTTCTTCAGAGCGCGCAGATACCTCTTTTTCTACTGCAGCATCCAAAGCCCGTTAAAACTCGAAATATGCCTCATCCGTTCCGAAAATCTCTAAAAGATCCAGTTGGTCATCAATCTCTAATCTTTCATGAATGGCTGCACCGCCGCTTTCGGATGTACATCTGGAAGCAGTGGAAACTACCGAGAACGAGAGTAAAGAATCTGATGAAGCTCGGACTTCCGGAGTGGCGCGCCTGTGAAGTGGCATATTCCCGAAAAGCCTATTGGCGCTGTGCAAAGCACGCCAGTGTCAATATGGCCATATCCAGCAAAAGACTCGCACGGGCCGGATACTACAGTATCCTCAACCGATACGAGTCTCTGCACTTATGCGGTTGAACCGCCGTGTACCGAACGGTACGCATGGTGGTGCGAGAGGTCGGGGCTGACTCAGCCCCTCCTACTCGATTGGCGGGTGATTGTTGAGCGCTTACTTATAACCTGCGCAAAACAGGTTTTATGCAGCTTCTGCTTTCTCGTTCATCTGCATGCCATAAGCAGCGGCATTTTCGCCTGCGATCTTGCCGGACGTAAAGCACCAGCCATGAGCAACACCACCGTAGTCAATATAGCCGGTCTCTTCCGTAAAGAAGACGCCCATGGAATCCGTGCCGCAAGCATACAGGCCTGGGATTACATTACCGTCAGTATCCAGCACCTCGATATTCACATTGACATCCAGTGCGCCGTTGGTGCTATAGCAATAAGGTGCAGCCTTGATGGCATAGACAGCACCGCTGGCTTCATCAATCTTCTTCAGGAATTCCGCATCTTTGCCAAACTCTGTATCCTCACCGCTCTCGCAGGAAGCATTGTATGCTTCAACCGAAGCGCTCAGTTCTGACGCACCGATTAACTCGGCCAGCTCTGCGACCGTACTTGCCTTATACAGATTCTTTGCCTCGATAGAGCCTTCGATCAACGTATCCATATCTGTGATCGGATCGTTCTCGAGGAGCGCGTACTCATTGTTTTCGGAAATGAACGGATACCACATGGAATTGGAGAAATCCTGTGAGTTGATCATCATATACACGCTGTCAAATCCATTTTCTTTCAGATTGTCCATGTAAGCCTGATCAACAATCGCATAATAATACTGTGTTCCACCACGCCAGTAATTTTCAGCAACCGTCATGCTGCTTGCTTCGTTTGCAAAACGCACGCCATTTTCATTGACGGCCAGAATATCATAGTTGTTTGCAATCGCGGAAAGAGCCTTATTGTGTCCGGGCGTCACGCCTTCGATCCGGACCAGATTAGCAGTACGTCCCGAATGGCACATGCCGGCTGAAGACATGGAATAGGTACCGGCATTGAAACCATCAATGGCCGCTTTAATCATTGTACCATCGTTCTGATACATGCCGTGCAGCCTGATCGGATAGCCATAGGCTTCCGTCGTCATCTGCCTGTTTCCACCGAAACCACCGGTACAAAGAATGACGGAAGGCGCATAAATTTCATAAGTGGTGCCATCATAAGCGACAGCCTTTACCCCGGCAACCGCTCCATTCTCATCCTTGAGGATCTCCTGCCCTTTCAGTTCGAGCATGTAGTCATTCTTATCGTTCAATGCTTTGCGACTTTCGATTGCGTCCACCATCATATCGTGGATCGACCGCTCTTCACAGTTATAGGTTGCCCAAACCGCGAGATCAGGATAGGAGAAAGGCATAGTCGGGTAGAACGAGTAACCGAGCTCATTGATTGCATAGTCGAGAGTCTCACCGGATTTGTCCACAATCAGATCGATCAGTTCGTCCTTCGCACCGCCGGCAGTATCTTCCTTCCAGAGGGCCTTGAAAGCCTCTGCATCCACAGTCTCGCCGCTCTGCACGCTCTCAGATGC
>CADBYZ010000079.1 GCA_902799075.1 Oscillospiraceae bacterium
TTCGCCGGGGGTCAATGTGTTATTCGGGATTCTCTCTGCCGGGCCGCCGGGGGCGTCGGCCCCTACGGTGTTGATATTACTGTGTTCTTGATGAAGGGGACTTTTTTCACAGCGCCTTTTGTGCCTTTTCCATAAAACACAGTGTTTTATGGAAAGACAGTGTTCAGTGCTGATGGTGCAGGGGGTAGTGGATGTGGAGCAGCTCGTGGGCGCGGCCCTTGAGCAGCTTGTCGTAGATGTAGCCCAGGGCGGGGTTCTGCTGCGGGAGCTTGAGCTCGCAGGCGTCGTCGGCCTTGAAGATGGCATCCATGCGCTCACGCTTGCGGGCGTTGGAGGCGGGGGGCTGACCGCCGCCGCCGATGCAGCCGTTGGGGCAGGCCATGACCTCGATGAAGTCAAAGTATTCCTCGCCGCTCTGTACCTTCTCGATGAGCTTGTCGGCATTGCCGAGACCGTTGGCAACAGCGATCTTCAGACTCAGATCGCCGGCAGTCACGGTGAAGGCCTTGATGCCCTCCAGCCCGCGCACGCCGCACTCGGCGATGGTCTTGAGCGCCTCGGGGGAGGCGTCGTCCAGGACCCTGCGGATGACGGCCTCGGTCACGCCGCCCGTGACGCCGAAGATGACGCCCGCGCCGGTGTAGTCGCCGAGGGGGCTGTCCGGCTCGGAGTCGGGCAGGTTTTTGAGGTCGATGCCGGCAGCCTTGAGAAGGCGTGCCAGCTCGTCGGTGGTGAGCACAAGGTCAATGAGGCGTTTGCCGTCTTTATAGAGCTCGGGCCGCTGGGCCTCAAACTTTTTGGCGGTACAGGGCATGATCGCCACGGAGTAGACATCGTCGTCCCCCTTGGAGTCGTTGCCGTTATTGAACTGCTGGCGGATGAGCGCGCCCAGCATCTCCATGGGGCTGCCGCAGGTGGACACCTGGGGCATCAGCTCCGGGTGGGCCTTCTCGACATGCTGGATCCAGCCGGGGCAGCAGGAGGTGAACATGGGGAGCTTGGCACCGGACTTGAGCTTTTCGAGAAATTCCGCGCTCTCCTCCATGATCGTGAGGTCGGCGGAGAGGTTCGTGTCGTACACCACGTCCACACCCAGGCGGCGCAGGGCGGTGACGAGCTTGCCGGTGACGGGCTCATTGGCGGGCATGCCGAACTCCTCGGCGAGACCGACGCGCACGCTGGGGGCAAACTGCACCACGACGCGCTTGTTGGGGTCGTTGAGCATGCGCCACATCTCGGGGATCTGGCGGTTGATGGTGAGGGCGCCGGTGGGACATACCGCCGCGCACTGGCCGCAGCCGACGCAGCCGGTCTCGATGAGCATTTTGCCGAAGCCCGGGGCCACGATGGCCTTTTTGCCGCGCTTGGTAAAGTCGATGGCGCCGATGTTCTGAACCTCCGAGCACATGCGCACGCACAAGCCGCAGAGGATGCACTTGGAGGGGTCGCGGGTGATGCAGGGGGAGGACACGTCCAGGCGCTCGTGGGAGTAGGTGTTCTCACTGAAGCGCGGCTCCACCACGTTGTAGCGGTGGGCGTACTCCTGGAGCTTGCAGTGGCCGCTCTGCTCACAGGTCAGACACTCGGCCCGGTGGCTGCTCATGAGGAGCTGGAGCGTGGTGTGGCGGCTCTTGAGCACCTTTTCGCTGTGGGTCTTGACGACAAGGCCGTTTCTCGGCTGCATGGAGCAGGCGGCGTCCAGCGCGCCCTTTTCGTTTTCCACCAGACACAGGCGGCAGCCGCCGTAGATGGAGAGGTTTTCGCAGTAGCACAGCGAGGGGATGTCGATCCCGTTGTTTTTCGCGACCTCGAGCACGTTGCGCTCGTCGGTGAACGGACATTCGATGCCGTCGATGATCATTTTCTTTTCACTCATTGCTTAACCCTCCCTGATGGCGCCGACCGGGCAGTTGTCTTTGCAGGTGCCGCACTTGATGCAGCGTGTGGTGTCGATGACGTGTTTGTGGCGCGGCGTGCCGGTGATGGCCTCGACCGGGCAGTTGCGCGCGCATCTGGTGCAGCCGATGCACTTGTCCGTGATGACGTACTGGCTCAGTGCCTTGCAGGTGCCGCAGTGGCAGCGCTTGTCACGGATATGCTCGATGTATTCGTCCTCAAAATTCTGCAGCGTGGACAGCACCGGGTTCGGGGCCGTCTTGCCCAGACCGCACAGGGAGGATACCTGGATCATCTCGGCCAGGTCCCTCAGCTCGTCAAGGTCGCTCATGCGGCCCTTGCCGCTGGTGATGCGCTTGAGGATCTCGTTCATGCGGGTGGTGCCCTCGCGGCAGGGGGTGCACTTGCCGCAGGATTCCTCGCAAATGAAGTTCATGAAGAACTGAGCGATGTTGACCATGCAGCTGTCCTCGTCCATGACGACCAGACCGCCGGAGCCGATGATCGCGCCCACCTTCTTGAGGGAGTCAAAGTCCATGGGCAGGTCCAGGTGCTCCTCAGTGAGACATCCGCCGGAGGGGCCGCCGATCTGCACGGCCTTGAACTTCTTGCCGTTTTTGATGCCGCCGCCGATGTCATACACGACCTCACGCAGCGTGGTGCCCATAGGGACCTCGATAAGGCCGGTGTTGACAACGTTGCCGGTCAGGGCGAAGGCCTTGGTGCCGGGGCTCTTCTCGGTGCCGACGGAGCGGAACCAGGCGGCGCCCTTCTTGATGATGTCGGGGACGTTTGCGAAGGTCTCGACATTGTTAAGACATGTGGGTTTTCCAAACAGGCCCTTGTCGACGCTTCTGGGGGGCTTGGTGCGCGGCATGCCGCGGTTGCCTTCAATGGAGGCGGTCATGGCCGAGCCCTCGCCGCAGACGAAGGCGCCCGCGCCCTTGTTGATGTGCATGTGGAAGCTCTTGCCGCTGCCGAGGATGTCATCGCCGATGAGGCCGTATTCCTCAGCCTGGGCAATGGCGATGGTCAGGCGGGAGACCGCCAGCGGGTACTCCGCGCGGACATAGATGTAGCCCTCGGTGGAGCCGGTGGCCACGCCCGCGATGATCATGCCCTCGAGGATCTTGTGGGGGTCGCCCTCCATGCAGGAGCGGTCCATGAACGCGCCGGGGTCGCCCTCGTCACCGTTGCAGACGATGAACTTGACGCTCTCCTCGGTGTGTGCTGCGACCTGGGCCCACTTCTTGCCGGTGGGGAAGCCCGCGCCGCCGCGGCCGCGCAGGCCGGAGTCCGTGACCTCCTGGATGACCTCGTCCCCGCTCATCTCGAACAGGGCCTTGGCAAGGGCCTGATAGCCGCCGATGGAGAAGTATTCCTCGATGCTCTCGGCGTCGATGTGGCCGCAGTGTTCGAGCACGCGGCGGGTCTGCTTCTTGTAGAAGGGGATATCCTCCTGACGCTTGTAGAGCTGGCCGTTCTGGTGGTAGCCGAGGCGCTCGATAAACTCGCCGCCGAGGATCGTCTTCTCCACGATCTCGGCCACGTCCTCAGCGTGGACCTTGGTGTAGAGCCAGCCTTCCGGCTCAATGCGCACCAGGGGGCCCATCTCGCAGAAGCCGTGGCAGCCGGACTTCTTGATGCCGGTGGCGGCGCCGCAGGTATCGTTGAGGCTGAGCTCAAAGGCTGCGCCGTGGGCCTCCATCTGGGCTTTCAGTTCCTCATAGACGGCGAGGTTGCCGCCGGCGGCGCAGCCGGTGCCGCAGCAGACGAGGACCTTGCGCTTTTCATTCGCGCGGGCCTGCATGAATTTTTCCTGTAATGCCTTGAACTGTTCAAGATTCTGTATTTTTTCCCGCATGTTCATGCCTCCCCTCTGAGCTGCTCCACCAGGGCGCGGGCTTTCTCCGGCGTCATGGCGGCATGCACGGTGTCGTTGACCATGACCACGGGGCTCAGACCGCAGGCGCCGAGGCAGGAGACGATCTCCAGCGTGAACAGCCCGTCGTCGGAATTGGGCTTGTGCTCGCTGGTGCCGGTGGCGTCGTAGATGGCCTGGAGGACATTGCTGCTCTTGCGCACATGACATGCCGTGCCGCGGCAGACCTTCATGACGTACTTGCCCTTGGCGTCCAGGGAGAAGTTGCCGTAGAAGGTGGCCACGCCGTAGAGCTTCGATTCGCTCATGCCGACCTTCTTGGCGATGTACTCCAGCGCCTCCCGGGGGAGGTAGCGGTACTTCTCCTGCACGTCCTGCATGATGGCGATGACCTTCGCCTTGTCGCTGCCGTACTTGTCCAGTACGGAGTCAATAAACCTGAGATCAACGTTTTCCAATGTGATCGCGTCCTTTCTCTGTATGCTTGAAGTTAACTCTTGATAATTTTGTGACAATCGCCTTGATTATTCTATCTTATTTAATAAAAATAATCAAGTCGTTTTTACAAGAAAGGTATGGCAAAATAGACAAAAATATGGAATTTGTAAAAATGCTTGACTTTGCAGGCAAAGCTGATACAATAAGACCGCCCGAGCCGTGAGACCTTTTCTTGCGGTGAGGAAAAACAAGGGCAATACCGCATAATGCGGCAAGAACAGATTCCGAGAAAATATGGGTTCTGATGATGACACTTTTTCGCAGATGTACTTTGTGTACCTCAAGAAAAAGTGACGAAATCAGGGCACATATTTTCCGGAAGATGCCGCAGGCGTATTGTGCGGTATAGCCCAAGAGAATTCTGACGCCGAAACGAAGCTTGAGGCGGAAGGCACGAGCGCACACACATTGCGTGTATTATTGCCATGCCTTCCGGCATGGTTTTTTGTTTTGGCGGAAAGGAGCAAAATGGAAACACGCATCGCCGCCATCGCCATTCTGGTGGAGGAGCCGGAATCTGTGGACACGCTCAACGCCCTGCTGCATGACTACGCCCCTTATATCCGCGGGCGCATGGGCATCCCGGACCACGACAGGGGCGTGAACGTGATCTGCCTGGTCCTGGACGCGCCCATAGACACCATCAACGCCCTGAGCGGAAAGCTCGGGCGGCTGCCCGGCGTCAGCGCCAAGGCCGTCACGCCGAAAAGTACAAAATAACGAAAGGAAATCGAAACCATGAAAAAGAGAATCGCTGTCCTGACCCTCGCCCTCGCCCTTGTTCTCTGCCTGTTTGCGGGCACGGCCTCGGCGGATGCGGCGGTGAATACCCGTGTCTATACCCTCAACGGCACCACCGGCTTCGGCATGGCAGGCATGATTGCAGATAATGAGAACAAGGTCTGCCCGGAGTACACCTTCACGGTGGAAACTGATCCCTCCGTCGTCACCGCCGCTCTTGTCAGCGGCGACTGTGACATCGCGGCCCTCCCGACCAACGCCGCCGCCGCCCTCTACAACAAGACCGGGGGCGCGGTGCAGGTGCTGGCTCTCAACACCCGGGGCGTTCTGTACCTCGTGACGGACGGCAAGGAGAAGATCGAGAGCATTGCCGACCTCAACGGCAAGACGGTCTATGCCCCGGCGCAAAACCCCAGCTTTATCTTCGCCGCGCTCTGCAGCAAGTACGGCATCGAGCTCGACATTGACACAAGCTATGCCCAGCCCGCCGAGCTCAACACCGCCGTCGCCGCGGGGCAGGCAGGTCTCGCCGTTCTGCCCGAGCCCATGGTGACGGTGGCGAGAAGCCAGAACCCGGAGCTCACCGTCGCGCTTGATCTTACCGCCGAGTGGGACAAAGTCTTTGAGCCGGGCAGCCTCGTTCAGGGCTGCGTGGTCGTGCGCCGTGAATTTGCCGAGGCCAACCCCGACGCCGTCAAGGCCTTCCTCACGGACTATGAGGCCTCCGTCAAGCTTCTGACCGAGGACACCGAAACAGCGGCGAAAAACATCGAGGCGGCGGGCATCTTCGCCAAGGCCGCCGTGGCCGCCAAGGCCATCCCCAACTGCAATGTCTGCTTTGTCACCGGCGCGGATATGCAGCGTGAGCTCGGCGCGTTCCTGGAGATCATGTCCCGGAAGGCGCCCCAGTCCATCGGCGGAAAGCTCCCCGGTGAGGACTTCTACTGCATCCTGCAATGAACCCCGCACAGGCTAAGACCCTTCGCCAACTTGCGGTAGCGGTTTTCTGGCTTGCACTCTGGCAGCTTGCCGCCGCTGCGGTGGGAAAGGAGCTGCTTCTGCCCGGCCCGTCCGCGGTCTTGAGAAAGCTTATAGAGCTTGCTTTGACCGGGGCCTTCTGGCGCACGCTCGCACGGAGCATCCTGCGGGTGCTGACGGGCATCCTCTCGGCGGTGATCCTCGGGGTGTTGACGGGGCTTCTCACCCATAAAAGCAGACTTGCCCGCGAGCTTTTAAGCCCCGTCATGACGCTGCTCAAGAGTACGCCCGTTGCGTCCTTTATCATCCTGGCCCTGGTATGGCTGGGGAGAGACGCGGTGCCGGTGTTCATCGCGGGGCTGATGGTGCTGCCGGTGGTCTGGGCAAACACCGCCGCCGGGCTTGCGGGGATCGACCCGCAGCTTCTGGAGCTTGCCTCGGTATACCGCTTCCCGCGCATGAAGACCTTTCGCCGGATCGTATGGCCGTCGGTGCTGCCCCATCTGCGTGCGGCTCTGCGCTCGGCGCTGGGGCTCGGCTGGAAGGCCGGGATCGCCGCCGAGGTGCTCACCGTGCCGCCTTATTCCATCGGCAAGAGCATCTATGAGGCGAAGCTCTACCTCGAGACCACCGAGCTTTTTGCCTGGACGGCGGCGGTGGTGCTTTTAAGTTTTCTCATCGAGCGCGTGATCCTGCGCCTTGTGGACGGCATCGGGAGAAAGGAGCGGGCCCATGCTGAGACTTGAGGAAATTTCCGTCCGCTTCGGGGAAAAGCAGGTGCTGGACAAATGCAGCCTGCGGCTTGAAAAAGGGGAAAGGGTCGCCCTGACGGGCCCCTCCGGCTGCGGGAAGACCACCCTCGCCCGTGTCGCGCTTTCGCTGCAAAAGCCGGATTCCGGCACAGTGAGCAGCGGCTTTGCGCGCGCCGCCGCCGTCTTTCAGGAGCCGCGCCTGCTGCCGTGGCTCACGGCGGAGGAGAACGTGAACCTTGTCCTTTCCGACAGAGCCGATACCATCGAGGAAGCCCGCGCCTGGCTTGCGCGGCTGGAGCTCGGGGATTCGACAGGCCTTTATCCGTCCGAGCTCTCGGGCGGCATGCAGCAGCGCGTGTCCATTGCCCGCGCCCTCGCCGCGAAGCCGGAACTTCTGGTCATGGACGAGCCCTTCAAGGCCATGGATGAGGCGCTGAGAGACCGCGTCCTGCGCGTCACGGCGGACGCTTTGGGGGATGCGGCGTTCCTGCTCATCACCCACAGCGAGCGGGGGGCGTATGCCCTCGGCTGCCGGGTCCTGCGATACAGGGACGGAAGATTCATATAACGGAAAGGGGCTGTGAAAAAAGTCCCCTTCATCAAGAACACAGTAATATCAACACCGTAGGGGCCGACGCCCCCGGCGGCCCGGCAGAGAGAATCCTGAATAACACATTGACCCCCGGCGAATCCGTAACACTGTACGTTTTCGCCGGGGGCTTTCTGCTTTATTTTTGGACTGTACCGCTCGGGCCGCCGGGGGC
>CADBYZ010000080.1 GCA_902799075.1 Oscillospiraceae bacterium
GCGCGGGCGGCCTTGTCGCCGTCCCGACCGAGACGGTGTACGGACTTGCGGGCAACGGCCTTAACGAGGAGGCCGTTTCGGATATCTACGAGGTGAAGGGGAGACCGACAGTCAAACCGCTGTCCCTAATGGTGCCGGACGAGAGCGCCATGGAGCTTTACTGCGAGGACGTGCCGCCCCAGGCCCACGCCCTGGCGAAGCGTTTCTGGCCCGGGCCGCTCACCATCGTATTGAAGGCAAAGCCCGAGATCCCGTCCATCGTCCTTGCGGGCGGGGAGACGGTGGGACTTCGTTGCCCGGATCACCCGCTGACGATTTCACTTCTCAAAAGCTGCGGCCTGCCGCTGGCGGCACCCTCGGCCAATCCCTCCGGGGAACCCAGCCCCAAGACAGCGGAGCAGGTTATCACTTACTTTGACGGCAAGATCGACGCCGTCATTGACGGCGGACCCTGCGGCATCGGTCGGGAATCCACGCTGATAGACATGAGCCGCACGCCCTACAGAATCCTGCGCGAGGCCGCGCTAAATGAGAAAACGGTTGCCGGGGCGCTGGCGGAAAACCTGACGGTCATCGGCATCACCGGCCCCTCCGGCTGCGGCAAAACCACGGCCTTGAAAGAGCTCGAGGCCTTCGGCGCGCTGGTGCTGGACTGCGACGCGATCTATCACGAGCTGCTGGAAAGCAATGCTGATTTGCTGCAAGAGCTCGACGGAGCTTTCCCCGGCACGGTAATTAACGGGAAGCTCGACCGCAAGACCCTCGGACGCATTGTGTTCGCGGACGCGGAAAAGCTCGCGCTTCTGAACAAAATTTCCCACCGCTATGTGATGGACGAGACGGAAAGACGCCTGCGTGCCTTCGCCATGCAGGGCGGACTTGTTGCCGCCATCGACGCCGTGGAGCTTATCTCCGCGGGCATGGCCGAGCGCTGCGACGCCGTCGTCGGCGTGCTGGCGGACGAGGAGATTCGCGTTTCGCGCATCATGGCGCGTGACGGCATCGGCAGGGAAGCGGCCCTCGCGCGCATCCGCGCCCAGAAGGCCGACAGCTACTATCAGACCCACTGCACCCATCTGTTGTTTAATAATGCCGACAGGGAGGGCTTCGCCGCTGCCTGCCGCCAGTTGTATAAGGAGATATACCATGGATGATCTGAGAACCCAGCTTTTTTACACGCAAAAAAACGGCTATGACCTTATCGGACCCGAGGAGCATGTCACCGCCGACAACTACTGCCGCGGCTACATCGAGTACCTCAACGACTCCCGCACCGAGCGCGAGGCCGTCGTCAACGCCATCCGCCTTGCCGAGGCGGCGGGATTCGTCCCGTTTGTACCCGGCATGGCCCTCGCCCCCGGCATGAAGATTTACAGCTCCAACCGCGGCAAGGCCCTTATGCTCGCTGTCATCGGCCAGCGCAGCCTTTCCGACGGCACTGTGATCGCGGGCGCGCACATCGACTCCCCGCGCCTCGACCTCAAGCAGATCCCCATGTACGAGACGGACGAGCTGTGCTATCTGCGCACCCACTACTATGGCGGCATCAAAAAGTACCAGTGGGTCACGATCCCTCTCGAGCTGCACGGCGTCGTCGCCCTCAAGAGCGGGGAGCTTGTGGACGTGCGCCTTGGCCGCGAGCCGGGCGACCCCCGCTTTGTGATCACCGACCTGCTGCCGCACCTGGCCCAGGACCAGATGAAGAAGACCATGGCCGAGGGCATCACCGGCGAGGGCCTGAACATCCTCATCGGCTCCGTACCCTACGCCGACGAGGGCAAGGACCGCGTCAAGCTCGCGGTGCTGAGCGTTCTGAATGACATGTACGGCATCAAGGAGGAGGACTTCCTCTCCGCCGAGCTCACCGCCGTGCCCGCCTTCGACGCCTGCGAGATCGGCCTTGACCGCAGCATGATCGGCGGCTACGGCCACGACGACAGGGTCTGCGCCTACGCCGAGCTCAAGGCGATCCTGGATGTGGAAAACCCGGTGCGCACCTGCGTGTGCATCCTGGCCGACAAGGAGGAGATCGGTTCCGAGGGCGTCAGCGGCATGCAGAGCCAGGCCTTCGACACCTTCATGGAAGACCTCTGCGCCGCCCAGGGCGTGGAAGTACGCCGCTGCTTTGAAAAGAGCTTCTGCCTCTCTGCCGACGTGACTGCGGCCTACGATCCCCTCTATGCCGACGTCTACGAGAAGACCAACGGTTCCAAGTTCAACTACGGCATGGGCATCTGCAAATTCACCGGCGCACGCGGCAAGTCCGGCACCAGCGACGCCTCCGCCGAGGTGGTGGCCTATCTGCGCCGTATCTTCGACAAGGCGGGCGTCATCTGGCAGCTTTCGGAGATGGGCAAGGTCGACAAGGGCGGCGGCGGCACCATTGCCAAGTTCATGGCCAACCGCAACATCGACACCATCGACGCAGGCGTGCCCGTCATGAGCATGCACGCCCCGTTTGAGCTGGTTGCCAAGCTCGACTGCTACATGACCTACAAGGGCGTCCTCGCCGCCTACAGCGACAAGTGATCGCATAAAAAACGGACTGCTTCGGCAGCCCGTTTTTTATGTGTACGATTATGACAGCATCATGCGGTCGTTGTCGAGGTTGCGTCCGGCGGCCTCGCGGAAGAGGACCAGTAGATCGGGGACCGTGAGCTTTGTTCGCGCCTCGCCCTCCACATCGAAGATGATGCGGCCCCCGTCCATCATGAGCGTCCGGTTTCCAAGCTCCAGGGCGGACTGCATGTTATGCGTTATCATGAGGCAGGTGAGCTTGTCGTCTTTCACGATCTGCTTTGTGAGGTTCAGCACCTTTTCCGCTGTCGCCGGATCGAGGGCCGCGGTGTGCTCATCAAGAAGCAGAAGCTTCGGGGTGTTGATGGTTGCCATCATCAGCGACAGCGCCTGCCGCTGCCCGCCGGAGAGCAGGCCCACCGGGTGCTGCATCCGATCCTCCAGCCCCATGCCGAGAGGCGCGAGTCTGTCGCGGAACAGTGCCTTGTCCGCCTTCGTGATCCGCCCGAGCCAGCCGCCGCGGCCTGCCGCAAGGGCGAGGTTTTCCTCGATCGTCATGCCCGGCGCGGTGCCGCGCATGGGGTCCTGAAAGAGCCTGCCGATCACCTTGGCGCGCACATGCTCGGGCTGGAGAGTGATGTCCGTGCCGCCGAGGGTGATGCGCCCGTTGTCGGTGAAGAAGGAGCCTGCGATGGCGTTGAAGAGCGTGGACTTGCCCGCGCCGTTTGCGCCGATGATGGAGATGAAGTCGCCGTCTTTGACATGCAGCGTAAGTTCGTGAAGCGCCTGCTTTTCGTTCACGGTGCCGGGGTTGAAGGTTTTAGAGATGCGGTCCAGCTCAAGCATGGCCCTCGCCCCCTTTCTGCCGCGCGTGGGTGAGACGGCGGTACAGCTCCGGGTAACGGGCCTTGAGGTACGGGCCCGCGATGGCAATGACGACGATGACCGAGGACACCAGCTTGAGCATGAAGGCGGGCATGTTGAGCCGCAGCGCCACGGCATAGACCAGACGGAACACCACCGCGCCGACTACAGCGCCGACGGCCCGCACCGGGATACCGCCCTTCGGGGCGAAGGCGCGCCCGATGAGCAGGGAGGCCAGCGCGATCGTCACCATGCCGGAACCGATGTCGATGTTCACCGATTTCTGCGACTGGGCCAGCAGACAGCCGGACAGAGCCGTCAGGCTTCCGGAGATGCAGAGACCGACAATCGTAGTAAACGCGGGATTGATGGACGAGGAGCGCACCATGTCCGGGTTATCGCCGGTGGCGTGGATGGCAAGTCCGAGCCGCGTGCGAAGGAAAACGCTCAGAAACCACACGACCAGCGCCGCCGCGATAAGCCCGACAAAGAGCTTATAAAGGCTCGACACCGCCGTGCCCGCCAGCAGCTTTTTGAGCATGGTGAACACCGTGTCGGTCTTGTTCATGTTGAGAAGCGAGGCCCCGCCCATCACGGCGATGTTGATGGAGTAAAGCCCGGTATTCACGATGATGCCCGCAAGCAGGCTGTCGATGCCGAGCTTTGTTTGCAGCAGGGCTGTCACAAAGCCGGACAGCACCCCCGCGCACATGGCGGCGGGCAGGGACAGCCAGGGATGGCCGGAGATCGCCACCACCGCGCCGACCGCGGCCCCGAGCGTGAAGCAGCCGTCGGTGGAAAGGTCGCACACGCCCAGCATCGTATAGCTCAGAAACAGCGCCAGCACCGTGAGCGAGCCGATCAGGCCCAGCTCCAGGGCGGTTTGCAGAATGGACAGCAACGAAACAACAACTCCTTTACTTCGATTGTGAAACCATGTTTCACAATCGAGTACTCGCGCTTATCGCACGCGGCGTCAGAAGAAGCTCGCTCCGCTCCGTTTCCGCAAAGCGTTGCGAAAACTGCGCTCTGCTCCCTCCTTCTTACTTGCAAAATCAAAGCCGGTGCTTTGATTTTGTGAGGAAAACGGAAGGAACGGATATGGAGCTTTCGCCCTTAGGCGGAAGCGGAATGTAGTGAGTTTCGTTTGACGATGGCGCGAGGCCTCACATAGCTCGGCTTAAGGTATTTTTGAGGCAGCAAAGCTGCCTCAAAAACAATCAGAATAAATCAGGATGAATCAGGCGGCCAGATCGTCGAAGCTCTCGGCGGTGGTGATGGGCTGGACCTTGGTGCAGAAGGGGGCGAAGGTCTCGGCGATCTTGTCGTAGTCAAGGCCGAGGGCCGCGCAGGTGTCGGTGTTGACTGTGGCGGTTCCGTTATCGAAGGTTTTGACCGGCACGGTGCCGGGATCCTTGCCATCGAGCAGAATCTCGGCGATCATGTTCGCCGTCTCCACGCCGAGGTTTGCGTAGTCCACGCCGTAGCCCAGGAACGCACCGTTGAGGGCAAAGCTGTCGGCGCCGGTGTAGTGGGGGATCTTCGCCTCGGCAAAGGTCTCATAGATGGCGAGCTCCGCGTTCATGACGGTGTTGTCGGTCGGGGTGAAGACCGCGTCGACACCTGCGCTCACAAGCGCCTCAGCCGCCAGCATGACCTCGTCCACCGTGGTGCCGGTGCGCTCGATGTACTTGACGCCCTTCGCGTCCAGGTACTCCTTCGCCGCGGCGATGGGAGCAGTGGAGGAGTCCTCACTCACGTTGTAGAGAAGGCCGATGAGGTCCGCGTCCGGATTTGCTGCGAAGATGAGGTTCATGACGGCGTTGGTGTCCAGGTAGTCGGAGGTGCCGGTGATGTTCGCGCCGGGGGCCTCGAGGGAGTCCACCAGCCCCGCGCCCAGGGGATCGGAAACGGCGGCGAAGACCACGGGAACCTTATTATCCTCGGTGGCGGCCTGCATGCCCATGGCGACCGGGGTGGCGACGCCAACCAGCAGGTCTGCCTTCTGGGCCAGGAAGTTTGTGATGATCTGGTTCATGACATTCGCGTCAAGGTTGCAGTTGTCCTCGAGGATGTTAAAGCTGATCTTGTCGCTTTCAAGCTCTGAGAGTCTTGCGCGGATGTTTGCGATGATCTGATTGAGGGAGGCGTCGTCAACAAAGTTGCAGATGCCGATGGTGTAGGTGGTCTTTTCCTCGGCGAAGGCCGGGACGGTCAGGCTTGCAAACAGCAGGACGACGAGGAGGACGGAGATGGCTTTTTTCATGGGGAACGCTTCCTTTCTTTTTGGGACAGGCAAACAAAAATCCTGTCCCTGCAAATTTCTTTGCTGGGACAGGATCGAAAAACGAACCTGCGGTGCCACCCGGCTTGACGCGATACTCGCGCCCACTTTACGCGTACTGTCATACGCCGGCTTTTTCTAACGGGGAGTCCGTCCCCGGCTCACATACTCGGGCAGAGCCCTTTCCGATCGCCCTCGGAAGTCCATTCGGCCAGATGCTTTCCGCCGCCCTTGCACCTTCGGCGGCTCGCTGCGGGAAAGGAGATTTGGCTTACTCACTCTTCCTCTGCGGTTTATGGCTGGAGTTTAGCATTTTAAAGCGTACTTGTCAAGGGATGATTTGAACGAATCGGCAGCCGTCGATGTCAAAAACTTTTCCGTTTTAAACAAGTAAATCACTCAGCACCTGATCTCGATCTGGCAGCTGGCCATGGTCTGCAGCGCGGCATCGTGCAGTTCGAGCGTGACACCGGCGCAGCACTTCGCGTCCACGGTGATGGGGACCTCGGGGAAGTGTGCCTTGAGCAGCAGGGCGTTGGAGACCACGCAGATGTCGGTGCACAGGCCGATGAGCTCCAGACTGAACTCCTCCTCGTCGGCAAACTCCGCGATCAGGCGGGGCAGGGCCGTGGAGCCGAAGGTGTACTTCTGGATCTTCGCGTGGGGTTTTTCCTCCACAGCCTCAAGGATCTCGTCGTTGAGCTCCCAGCCCGGTGTGCCGTAAATGCAGTGGGGGACCGGAAGCTTCTTTCCCTCAGCGGTATCCAGGTAGTCCTCAAAGTGGGTATCATAGGTGACAAAAAGCTCGCCGTCCCAGCTGCGGATCTTTTCAACCGCCGCGGGGATGATGGCCCGGGCCTCTTTCGTGCCGAGGGCGCCGTCCACGAAATCCTTCTGCATATCGACAACAACAAGAAACTGTCTCATGGCAATGACCTCCGCAAAATAAAGTGAAAAGTGAGTGAAGTGATGGTATCGCTTCACGATGATTTATATTATTGTCTCATTATATCATGCACAGCCCCTCTTTTCAATCACACTTGACAGGAAAGCGCTTATGACATAAAATAGATATCGAAATCCAAAAAATTCAAAAGGAGGAACAAACATGAAAAAGATTATTGCTCTGGTTATCGGCGGTCTCTGCGTTTGCGCTGCGGCTTTCTTTCTGATCAAGCGCGCGTGATTTCGGCAGCCCGCATGGGCTGAGAGTTTATTGATGAGCACGTTGCAAAATGCGTGTCATCCTGAGCGTAACAAAGGATCTTTGCCTGAAAGTTTGCAAAAACCTTCAAAAGAAAGATCTTTCGTCACTTCATTCATCAGGATGACAAAATGCTAAGCATTTTGCAGCGTGCTCTTTTACATAGCATCATCTCATAAGCTCCTGACCCTGGCATGATAAAAAATAACTTTTTTGCCGTGTACGTTTGTCAATGATGTGAGACTGAGAAATTGAGTTTGAAAGAGAAGCGCGTTAGCTTCTGACGGAGGGAGGGCGTAGCCCGACTGGAGTCA
>CADBYZ010000081.1 GCA_902799075.1 Oscillospiraceae bacterium
TGCTGACTCCAGTCGGGCTACGCCCTCCCTCCGTCAGAAGCTAACGCGCTTCTCTTTCAAACTCAATTTCTCAGTCTCACATCATTGACAAACGTACAGTCTGTGCATATTTTTTTAATCATTTTTCCGCTCTGGCTTTCCCTCAAGAGGAAGGCATGGGGCGGCGCTGTCGCTGATGCTTGCATTGCGCGGCCCGGCTATGGTATGATAGGCGCGGAAAAAAACCGCCGAGGAGGGCCGCGCCATGTGCACGCTCAGCATCGTGATCCCCGTATACAATGTCGAAAAGTATCTGCCGAAATGTCTCGACTCGCTGCTGATAGAGACTTCCGTCCCCTATGAGATCATCCTGGTAAACGACGGCTCCACGGACGGCTCGCTCTCGGCAGCGGAGGGTTACCGCGCGCGCTATCCCGAGCGCATCAGCGTCATCACCACCGAGAACATGGGCCAGGGCAGCGCCCGCAACGTGGGCCTTGCGCGGGCACGGGGCGAGTTTCTGTACTTCATCGACAGCGACGACTACCTCGCCCCCGGCGGGATGGAGGGCATTTTATCCTGCCTGAAAGAGGACTTTGACATCTGCATCTTTGACACCATCGCGGTCAACGTGGACGGAAAAGAGCTCAAGTACATGCCCGGCTTTCGCGGGGAGGACCGGCGGCTCAGCCTGGGCACCCACCCCGAGCTTCTTTTGCAGCAGCCGGACGTGTGGAACAAGATCATCCGCCGCTCGCTGTTTCTCGATTCCGGGGTGCGCTTTCCGGTGCGCGTGTGGTTTGAGGACCTCGCCGCCATCCCGAAGCTCTATCAGTTTACGGATAAGATCCTCTATGTGCCGAAGGCTTATCACCGCTATCTGCAGCGCTTTGACTCCGTCACCAACACCAGCAGGGCCATGCGGAACCGGGAGATCATCCCGGCGGTAAACGCGCTGTGGGATTTTTACCGCGGCTGCGGGCGCTTTGAGGAGCTTAAGGACGAGCTTGTCTACCTCGCCTACCACGATGAGTTTCTCACAAGCTCGGTGCGGGCCAATCTCGCCGACTGGCGCAGCCCCGTTCAGGAGGAGCTGATGCGGGATTTCCTGCAAAAGGCCCCGGATTTCAGGGCCAACCCCTATGTGAAGGCCCAGTCGAAAAAGCACAGGCTGCTGTGCTTCCTGCTGCTGCACCGGATGCGCCTGGCGGTGCACATCCTCATGAGCGGCAACAACCGCATGAAGCAGAAGAAGGTATAAAAAAGGCCGATTGCCATTGTAGGGGTCGACGCCCCCGGCGGCCCGGCAGAGAAAAGCCGAAAATATGAATTTGCCCCGGGCGAATACGTAGTATCATACGTTTTCGCTCGGGGCTGTTTGCTGTATTCGAGTCTATACCGCGCGGGCCGCGTGATAAGCGTCGGCCCCTGCGGTGATACCGGAATATCAGCGATAAACCTTTTCCAGCCTCGCCTTTTTCTCCGCGACGTAGGCGTTGGGCTTGGTGGAGATGCACTTTGCCGGGACGCCGCCCCAGGTGGTGTGCGGGGTGTCGATGTCCTTCACCACGAGGGCGGCGGCCCCGATGGTCACATCGTCGGCCACACGGATGCCGCCGAGGACGCGGCTGCCGATGGTCATTTCCACATTGTCGCCGATGACCGGGGCCTTGCCGTTTACGCTGCCGATGCAGCAGTCGGCCGAGAGAGAGAAGTTGCGCCCGACACGCGCGTCACGGTTTACGATGATATTCTGCCCGTGCCAGATCACAAGCCCCTCGGCAAAGACGTTCAGCGGCAGCTCGGAGCAGAAGCTGTCCCGCAGGCGGCAGAAGCGGTAATACGTGAACACATAGGCCAGCTTGTGCCACAGCTTTTCCCGGTTATTGTAATGGTACTCGGATTTGCGGTATAAGATCTGGAGCTTCCAGAGCCTGTCGCCCCAGAGCCGGGGGCGGGGGCGCTCTTCGCCGCGGGCGGTCTTGTCGCACAGCAGGTAGTAGTCCAGATCTTCTCTTGTCTTGATCATGCTCTCCCCTCCTTTATCGGCCGAGGGCGGCTTTCGCGCCGAGGATCAGGCGGCTTACCGGATAGAGCCCCAGGTAGTTTAGCTTCATGATGAGGCGGCGGTTTGAAGTCTCCTCCCGCCAGGCGCGGCAGGCCTCCAGTCGCGGGATCTTCTCCGCGGCGTAGGCGCGAAGCTTTTTGAGCACCGCCTTCCGGTCCGGCGAATCCTGGCGCGCCACGCGGTTGATGCCGTCGAGCAGGACGTGGTTGAGAACGAAATACTGAAAATCATCCCGAAGCCCCCGCTCGAGCATGGGGCCCTCCAGCATGTCCAGCACGCGCAGGATGTCGAGGTTTTTGAGGGCGTTGTTGTTGCGCATTGTGGACGAGGGGCTTTGCCGGTAGATATACAGCGGCTCGTTTACATACACGGCCCCGCCCGCCTTGATGAGCAGCATGGCGGAAAAGTAAAAGTCCTCATACCAGAGCCGTCCCTCGGGAAAGCGCGTGTCCCCCACAAGCTCAGAGCGGAAGACCTTGTTGCACGCCGAGCCCGAGGCCGACAGCCAGTGCTGCTGGTAGCGCGCGGGAAGCACCTCTTCCCGCCCGTCGGGAAAGACCTCCAGCCAGTCGCACACGGCGATGGACGCCCCCTCCTTCTCTGCCTTCGCGCAGAGCTTTTCGTACATGTCGGGGGCGAGGGTGTCGTCGCTGTCCACAAAGCCGATATAGTCTCCCTTGGCCATCGGCAGGGCGGCGTTCCTGGCCCTCCCCTGCCCGCCGTTATTCAGATGGAGGGTGCGCACCCTGTCGGGAAAGTCCCCGGCATAGCGGTCGGCGATCTCGCCCGAGCGGTCGGTCGAGCCGTCGTCCACAAGGAAGATTTCGAGATTCTTGATCGTCTGGTTCAGCAGCGAATCCACGCAGTCGGCAAGGTACTTTTCCACATTGTATACCGGGACGATGACGCTCAGCTTCACAGCCACTCCCCCCTCCAGCTGCACACGCGGCCCACCGGGCACACGCGGGTCTGATAATGGATGAGCCCCAGAATCAGCGACAGGTAGATCGAAACGTTCGGCCTTCTGAGTACCGCCCCCGAATACTGGGCGATGCCGATGAGCAGCACGAAGCACAGCAGCACGATGAAGTTATCCGCCGTGAAGGCGCTTCTGAGGTCCTGCAAAAGCCGCCGCGCGATCAGAAAGGCAAAGTACGCGATCAGGCACACATAGGCCGCAAAGCCCACATAGCCGCAATAGTAGAAGATGGCGGGCCAGTCGTTTTCGAGGTCCACGCCGCCGCTCAGCCAGGCAGAGGAGATGTCGATGCCGAAGAGCTTTGTCAGCGTGTCGCTGTGGTCCCACATGAGCGAGACGTAGGCCCGCTTGAGGGCGCGGGTGTTGAGCAGGATCGTGGTGTCGGCGGTGAAGCCGTACTTTGCCATGATCTCGTCAATATCAAAGCGCTCGAACATGTCGGGCGACAGGATCCACAGGCACTTCCAGTAAAAGTCCTCATAGCGCTTGTGCATGTCGGGGTCGCTTAAGATCTCCTCCGGGCTGACCTGATCGGGAGCGGCAGACAGCTCGGCCTCAAACTCGCTCTGCGTCTTTTCCATGAAATCCGTCTGGCTCCGGCGCACGCGGGATTTCGGCGTGAGCGGATAGCAGGCCGCGGCAATGATCGCCGCCGCCACCAGCACCCCCACCGCGAGGCGGCTGTAGGACGCGCCGCGCACCATTTTCTCCAGCGGCAGGAAGACCGCAAAGCCGAGGAAGATGAGGAAGATGGATAGATAGCAGGTCATGGTGCCGTTGGTAAAGAGCACCAGGGCCGCGAGCACCGGAACCAAAATGTTCACGGCCTTCTTGTCGGACTTGACCGCGCAGAACACCGAAAAGGCCGAGAGCACCACAAGGATGGTGCTGTTGGCGGTGCGGTTGTCGTCGATGACCCAGCCGCTCACGCCGAGGCCCTCGCCGTAGGTCACGTTGGCGGTGCCGGTCACGACGCTTAAGCCCAGCCCCAGGGCCGTGATGCCCGCCGCGAAGAAGAGACCCCAGTAGACCTGATTGCGGGTCTGGGCGTCGCGGATGGCGTAGACGAAGCAGAAGGCCAGCACCGGCATCTGGGCGATCTTCGCCATGTAGGAGATCTCATAGCTCAGGTTCACGATCCCCACCCGGCAGAGATTTAATACATGCAGAGCGCAGAGAATCCCCACCGCGCACAGTAAAAGCGCGAAATCCCGCCTGTCCTTCTTTTCCTTGAGTGTAAACAGCAGCCACAGCGGCAGCAGTACCATCACCGCAAGACGGATCGCCCCGGCGACGGTCGCGCCGCCGTCGGGCTTTTGCGTCCAGAAGGCCAGCATGTCCAGCAGCGGCTGGGCGACGATCAGGAGCATCAGCCAGTGATTGCGCAGGAAAAGCGCCGCGCGCGCGCTCGAAATCTTTTGTTTCTTCATCCGATCACCGTAAACCATTTCTCCGCGATCTTCTCGCGCGTAAAGAGGGCGGCGTGCTCGACGGCCTTCTCCCCCATGCGCCGTCTGAGCTCGTCGTCGCCCATGAGCGACACAAGGCTGTCCTCGAATTTCGCCCGCTCCCCCTCCGGGACGAGGCGGCCGGTCTCTCCGTCCTTCACCAGAAAGCCGGGGCCGACGCGCACATCGTAGGCGACGATGGGCAGGCCGCAGCTCTGGGCCTCGAGCAGGACGAAGGGGAAGCCCTCGGAGCTGGAGGACATGGCGTAGAGCGAGGCTTTGAGCATCTCGGCCTGGACGGCGGCGTTGTCCGTCTGGCCGGGCAGCTCGATATAGCTATCGGCGTTCTTCTCCGCCACATAGCGGCGTATGCGCTCGAGGTCCTCGCCGCCGCCGATGACGCGAAGCCGCCAGTCCGGCGCGCGCTCGTGGAGGGACACAAACTGCTCCGCGAGCAGGTCAAAGCGCTTGACCGCCGTCACCCTCCCCACGGCGAGCACCGTCTTCTCCCGGTTGTCCAGCGAGACCGAGGCGGGATAGCGCTCGAGGAAGTTCGGCATGTACACAAGCCTTGTGTGGCTGTTGTGGCCCTTCATGACCTGCGCCGCCTCCTCCACAAGCTGCGGCGTCAGCAGGCACAGCACATCGAGGTTTCGGTAGCCGTAGCGGAAGCCCCGGAGGTATTTTTTCTCAAAATTGTGGTCGTGGTGGAGCTGGCCGATCTTCAGGACCTGCTTTGCCCCGTATTTGGAAAGCGGCAGATTGTCCTCGTGCCGCGTGGTAATGATGACGCCCTCGGTCACGTTGCGGATGATTTTCCGCACCGCTCGTCGTTTGCCGGTGAGGATGCGCAGGGCCCGCCTGCTCTCGCGCCAGAAGACCTTCGCATCCCGCCGCCGGATGGCCTCGTGCCACTCGTCGCGGTTCGGTACGTCGCGCAGCAGATAGCGCACGCTCACCCGCTCGTCCACCGGCATCACCGGCCCGCCCGGCATCTTGTACACGCTGTAAAGGCGCACGTCGTAGCGCTCGGCAAAGAGGTTTGCCATGCTGATGATGGCCTTCTCCACCCCGCCGGTGCCGAGGTGCAGGGCGATGATGTTGACCTGCTTTTTCCGCGTTTTGGGGTCCACGGGCGGCTCGTCGGCAAGGCTTCCGATGCGGCGGATGATCTCGGCGTTGTATTCGCGCAGGTCGTCGCGCCGCTTCTCGGTCTTCTTTGCAGCCGCGAGAGCCGGGACGATGTCCTCGTAGCCCTTGAGGCCCTCGCTGTAAATTTCGAGGTTCTTCGTGCAGTAGAGCGGCAGGCCCAGGGCTTTTGCCTCCATGACGTTCAGCGGCTGCCCCTCGTAGCGGGAGGTGGAGACAAAGGCGTCCATCTTGTCCATGTAGACGAAGGGGTTTTTCTTCTGGCCGAGGAAGGTCACGTAATCCGTAAGGCCCAGGCTGTCGCGCTGGTACTCGAGCATGAGGCGCTTGTCCCCGTCGCCGATGATGTACAGGTGCACGTCCTGCCTGAGCTCAGTAAGCCGCTGCATCTGCTCGAGCATGATGTCGTAGCCCTTCTGGTGGCAGAGCCTGCCGATGGCCACGAGGTTCAGTTTATCCGGGTCCACGGTGAAGTCCGTCTCCTCGGCGGCGCCCCGGTAGATCTCCCCGGTGTCGATGGTGTTCTGGATGACGGTGAAGGGCTTGTCGTACATGCCGCTGCACTCCTGAAACGGCCCGATCACGCCCTTGGACACGCCCACAAACCCGTCGTAATATTTGAATTTATCCTTGAAATTGTGCCACAGGACCCGGTACTTCCACTCGTTTTCAAGCTTCACGCTCACATTGTTGTGGATCCACATCACGCGGCGCTTTGCCGGGACGGTCAGGGCCCCGAGGGCGCAGGCGAACTGGTAGGAGTTAAAGTCGATGGCGACATCGTAGGGCTCCTTCACGTCCGAAAAATCGAGGCTTATGAGCTTTCGCGCCGCGTCGAAGGGCATGAAGGAGAGGATGCGCGGGACGGGGCGGAGGTACTTGATGTGAAGCTCCGGGGGAAAGCTCACGTCCCAGAAGCGCTTGGACTCCGCGAGGTACAGGTCGACCTCGTAATGCGCGTAATCGAAGTTCATCAGCAGGTTCATGATGGATTTCTGTATCCCGCCGACATCCAGATTGTCCTGAAAAAACGCGATCCTTTTCATGTGCCCCTCCTTTCCCGTGTGATGGTTTTATTATTTTACCGCAAAACGCTCTGTCTGTAAAGGCAACACCGCATAATTCGGCGAGAGCGAATCCCGAGAAAAATTGGGTTCTGACGATGGCAGTTTTTCGCAGGAATACTTTGTGTATTTCAAGAAAAAGTGACGAAGTCATACTATTCCTTGATAAGAAGCTTTATTGGATTCCCGAGAGAAATTTGCGCCAGACTAGGCGAAGCCCGCAGAGCATAATGGAGATATATGGTCAAGACTTAAAGATTTCTATCAAGGGATAGTATCAGGGCGCATTTTTTCCGGGAGGCGCCGAAGCTGGATTGTGCGGTGTTGCCTATAGCAAAAAGGCACCTTCCGTGCGGAAGATGCCTTCTTGTTTTGTGGTAATTACAGGCGCTCCTTGACCTTGGCCGCCTTGCCCACGCGGTCGCGCAGGTAGTACAGCTTTGCTCTGCGGACCTTGCCCTTGCGGACGGTGGTGACAGAGACGATGGAGGGAGAGTGCACGGGGAAGACCTTCTCGCAGCCGACACCGTAGGAGATGCGGCGGACGGTGATGGTCTCGTTGATGCCGCCATGCTTCTTGGCAATGATGGTGCCCTCGAAAGCCTGGGTGCGCTCACGGTTGCCTTCCTTGACACGGACGAGAACACGGACGGTATCGCCCACGTTCATTTCGGGCAGTTCCTTCTTGGTGTACTGCTCGGAGAGAATTTTGACCAGATCCATTGTGTGATCCTTCCTTCATATAGACGTTCTTATCAGAGGGACTTAAGCCTTGACAGCGGACCGCCTTTCTCGTGGCTGTACGGTTCACCCGCACAAGCTATGGTAGTGTAACACAGTTTGCGGAACATTGCAAGAGATTTTTTTGACGGGGGCTGTTTTCCTCCAGAGCTGTGTAAAAAGTCCGGTTGCCATTGTAGGGGCCGACGCGGCCCAGGCCGGCCTCTCTTGCCCCTTTGGGGCAATTCACCTTCCCCTCGGCGGCCCGCGCAGTACAGGCCTAAAACGAAGCAGACAGCCCCGGCGAAAACGTACAGTGTTACGGATTTGCCGGGGAGTAATGCATATTATAGGGTTTTCTCTGCCGGGCCGCCGAGGGCGTCGGCCCCTACGAGCTTCTCCCAGTCTTTACCGAAACACCGTCATATTCTCCAGATAGTTCTCGATCCTCACAAACTTCTCGAAGTCCGGGGCAATCTCCGGCTTCAATTGCCGCAGGGCGTCGGCGAGGAGGGCGGGGTTCAGGGTCGGCTCCTGGGCGGAGATCGTGGCGTGCAGCTTAACTTCCCCCTCCCCCGGTGTGAAGGCGATTTCCCGGATGGCGGGGCGGATGTCGCTCTGCCCCACGCCGCGCTTTGTCTTCTTCGTGATGACGATGGAGTCCTGCGCGTAAAAGTCCGTCAGGGCCGCCGCCATTTCCGCCGCGCTGCGCTCGTCATACTCGAAGCTGCCCTCGATTTCGAGGTATTTCAATAAGGCGACCTTGCTCACCTGCTCGCAGCAGTCCGTGACCCGGATGCCCTCCGGCATCACGGCGGTCAGCCGCGCGGGGAGTTCCTTCAAGTCCGCGTCGGCCTTGAGGCGAAAGTCCATGATCTCGCAGTGGCTCGCCACGCCCACCGACAGCGGCAGGGCAATGGAGATCTGCGGGTGGGGGTTGAAGCCCTCGGAGTATTTGAGCTCATACCCCGCGCGGGAGAAAGCCCGCTGCATGGTGTGCATGAGGTCCAGGTGGGAGATATATACCGCCCGCCCGGTCTTTTCAAAGCGCAGTCTGAGCTTATCCATCACACTTGCCCCCTTCCATGAGTCTGAGCGCCCCGCAGGCCGAGCACTGATGGCGGCAGTCCGGCGAGAGCGTGGAGGTATAACAGCGCTCCCGCTCGCGCTTGAGGTGATCCTTCCGCACGCCCACGTCGATCATGTCCCAGGGCAGGACCTCGTTAACGTCCCGCTCGCGCTCGGCATAGAAGGAAACCGAGAGGCCGTGCTTGTCCATTGCGTCCATCCAGCGCTCGAAACTGAAGTAATCCGTCCAGGCGTCGAGCCTGCCGCCGTTTCGCCAGACCTCCTCGAGCACCTTCCCGAGCCGCCGGTCGCCGCGCGAGAGCACCGCCTCCACGACACTGGTGTCGGCGTCGTGCCAGTTGTAGACGACATTTCTCGAATTGATGCTGGAGCGCAGGAGGTTGACGCGCCGCAGATATTCCTCTTTTGTGATCTGCCCTTCCCACTGGAAGGGGCTGTGGGGCTTGGGGATGAAGCAGGAGGTGGAGACCGTGATCTTCACGCCGCGGTTCTTGTTCTTCGCGTTTTCCCGCCAGCAGTGGAGGATGCGGCCCGCCATGTCCGCGATGCCGACGATGTCCTCGTCCGTCTCGGTGGGCAGGCCCAGCATGTAATAGAGCTTGACCGAGTTCCAGCCGCCGGCGAAGGCGATGGCGCAGGTGTGCAGGAGATCGTTCTCGGTGACGTTTTTGTTGATCGCGTCCCGAAGGCGCTGGCTGCCGCCCTCGACAGCGAAGGTCAGGCCGCTTTTGCGCACCTTCTGGAGCTTTTCCATGATCTCCATGGAGAAGTTGTCGGCGCGTAAGGAGGGCAGCGACAGGCCGATGCTGCGGCTCTCGCAGTAGTCCAGCAGCCCGTCGCAAAGCTGCGGCAGGGGCCGGTAGTCGCTGGTACTCAGGGACAGGAGCGTCACGTCCTCATGGCCGGTGTTTTTCAGCGTCTCGATGCCCTGTCTGACAAGCGTCTCGTACTTCTTGGCGCGGATGGGGCGGTAGATATAGCCCGCCTGGCAGAAGCGGCAGCCGCGCACGCAGCCGCGAAAGAGCTCGAGATTGACCCGGTCGTGCACCACCTCGGTGGAGGGCACGATGGGGTTTGTGGGATAGGGCGCGGAATCGAGGTCGACGATCACGCGCTTCAAGACCTTCTCGGGCGCGCCGTCCTTCGGCGTGATGGAGGCAACCGTGCCGTCGTCGTTATAGGCGATGTCGTAGAGCGAGGGCACGTACACCCCGCCGATCTGCGCGGCCTTTTTAAGAAAATCGCGCTTGGACCAGCCCTCCAGCTTCGCCCTGCGCAGGAGGGTCAGAAGTTCGTTGTTCATCTCCTCGCCCTCGCCCACGACAAAGAGGTCGATGAAGTCCGCCATGGGCTCGGCGTTGACACAGGCGGAGCCGCCCGCGAAAACCAGCGGGAGAAGTTCCGTCCGCTCGAAAGCGTGCAGCGGGAGACCCGCCTGGTCGATCATATCCAGCACGGTGGTATACGCCATCTCGTAGCCGATGGAAAAAGCGATGGCGTCGAATTTGTCGAGGCTGTCCCCGCTCTCAAGGGCGTAGAGGGGCAGACCGGCCTTTTTCATCTCGTCGTACATGTCCCCCCATGGGGCGAAGACCCGCTCACACCAGACGAAATCAAGGCTGTTCATGGTGTGGTAGAGGATGCTCATGCCGAGGTTCGACATGCCGATCTCGTAGGTATCGGGAAAGCAGAAGGCCAGGCGCAGGTCTACCCGCGTCTTGTCCTTGATGATCTGGTTGTATTCCCCGCCCGTATAGCGCGCGGGCTTCTGCACCCGGGGCAGGATGCGCTCGAGTCGTTTGTCCATAGTTATCTCCTGTTATTGGATTAGAGACATTCTATAGTATTTTCGCTTGATTGACAAGTGTTTCCTGCTCGTTTTGGAAAAGCAGCAGCCAGATCGCGGCGGCAAGCGGGGCGGTGCTCTTCTTCCACGCGGCGAGGATCACCCCGCCGAGAAGCAGCAGCGTCAAAAGCGCGGCGCTCACCGTCCGGCAGAGCCTTTCCCCGCGCGTTTTCCCGAGGGCCAGGACGCAGAGCTGAGAAAACACCCGTCCCCCGTCCAGGGGCATGAGCGGCAGGAGATTGAAGGCCGTGAGCAGGAGGCTCAGGCACGCGCTCTGCTTAAGCCAGGGCACGTCCGTGAGACCGACGAGGGCATAGAGCGCCCCGCCGAGAGGCCCCGCGAGCGCCGCGAGGATGTGGCCGAGGGGCGAGCATGTGCCGTCGTAGCCGATGCACAGGCCCCGCGCGTCGAAGCTGATGCCCGTGACGCGCTGGCCCAGCAGAAGAAGCGCGGCGGCGTGGGAAAGCTCATGGACCAGCACCGGCAGCGCGATCACCGGGAGCAGCCGGGGTCCCCCGCGCGCGTACAGGCACGCCGTCAAAAGCACGGCGGCAAGGCTCAGCCCCAGGTTCCTCCGCTCCATGTCACCCCTCCCCTTCTTTGTATGCTATGGCGGAGGAAGGGGAGATATGCCGGGGCATAAAAAACAGCACCGGATTTCTCCGGTGCTGTGGGGTGGGGTCAGGCATATCTTGATCCGCCGCGCGGGGGATTCACCCGGTGGAAGCGGATGGCACGCTCCGGGGTCGTCTCCGGGCAGTCCTCGTCAAAGGTGATGGGCATGCTTCTGGCGGCGGCCAGCTCCTCAAGCTCTGCCTGCGTAAATGCCAGCTCCTTCATTTGTTCTTTTGTAAGATCATTCCTGTTTACCATAGTACAGCCCCCTTTCAAAACTTGTCGCCATTCTCGCGGAAATAAGCCTTGTCACTTCCTGCTTTTTGCCGTCGCGCTCAACGCGGACTCTCTCCGTATACACCACATAGAGAATATCGTTTACATCCGGCGCAAACGCCTCGACATTGCCGATCGTAGTCGCAGAAGCTGCCGACAGCATCCCGGCCGAGGTGTCCCCGATCGTATCATATCGGTCTTCGTTTTCGCTGTTTTCCTCATCGTAAAATTCAATCCTGTCAAAATCGAAAAAGACACGGGCGGCACTGCGAAAAGAAATACCGTGCTTTTTGATATTCTGCCGGTTCTTCTCTTCGTCGTATTCAAACATCATCCCGTTCATGGAAAAAGAAACAGTTTCATGTGTCATTCTTTGTTTTCACCGCCTTGTATCGCTGTATCCAGTATACCACAACCCCGGCACCATTACAACGCAAAAAACAGCACCGGGGTTTTTCCCGGTGCCGTGGGGTGCGGGTATTCATGCGAAGTATTTCGCCATCTCCGCGCTCTTTGCCGACACGATCAGCGCCACATAGTTTCCCTTGCGCAGGACCTTCCCGTCCTGAACGACGCGGTACTGCTCGGGGTTATAGTCCCTGGTCTCGGCCGCCTTCTGCTCGAGGCGCTGCTTTGCCAGAGCCTCGACCCTGTCGGCGGCGGCGCTGTCGGTCGCCTCGACCAGCCAGATCTCATCGGCCATGACGCTGTTTTCGCACAGCGCGACGGTCTGACGCGCGCAGTCGGATTGCATGAGGCCGTAGATGTATTCCGCCTTGTCCGGGGCCAGCACGAACATTGAGGGCAGACCCTCCAGCGCGGTCATGTCCGCATAGGCTTTGTCCAGATCGATTGCCGTCTCCCCGCTCTTTCCGCAGGCGCAGAGGCACACGGCAAGCAGCAGGACCAGACAGATGATGTTTCTTTTCACGGTTTCTCCCCCTTATGCCTGCGGCCTCACGGAGTAGGAGGCGGGATCGCGCAGGTTGTTCAGCCAGATTTTGCAGCCCTCCGGGTTCATGTGGACATTGTCCTCGATGTCGTTGCGGTATTCCTCGATCATGAAGCCGTCCTCCGTGACGAGGCCCTTTGTGATATCCACGAACACACAGCCGTATTCTTCACACATGCGCCTGAGCAGGTCATTGTATTCGCCCATGTTCTTGCGGTTGAAGTCGCCCGCGTCGGAGCGGAAGGGCGTGCCCGACTGCAGATAGATCATCGTATCGGGGCAGGCCGCCCGAATGGTCTCCAGCATCGTCCGCCAGCAGTCCTCCATCTCCTCGATCGGCGTGCCGACATCGTTTGCCGCCAGCAGGAAGAACAGCTTTCCGGCCCCTGCCAGCTCGACCGCCTGCTCCGGGGTGCAGGCCTGGCCCATGTACCCGACCGTCTTGTTCCTCTCTACGATGTGGTGGCAGCCGAGGCCGTTGACATAGATGAGCTTTGCCTGCCCGAGTCCGCCGTGGAGCATACTGTAGGTGCGAAGGTCGCCGGTCATGGAATCGCCGATGAACAGCGCGTCGTCAAACCAGCTCTCCGGCAGCAGCTCCTGCCCGGAAGCTTCCTCCGCCCCGCTCTCCTGCGCAAAGCACAGCCCGGATCCCGGACCCGCGCCCAGCGTCAGAAGAAAAGCCAGCAGCAGCGCGGCAATTCGCTTTACCATCTGTTGCGCCCCCTGTATGCAAAATATCTGAGACAGCATACCACAGATGGGAAAAAGAGTCAATCTTCCTCTGCTGTGTTTTCTCCCGCAAGACAGAGAGAACACCGGAGTCTCCCCCGGTGTTCTCCAAGCGCGGGCGTGCTGTTTTATCCCACGGGGCGGAAGGTCACGTAGACCACCGCGTCCATGGCGGGCATGACGAAGTTCTTCGCCTCGGTGATGTCGTAGCTGGCAGAGCCGTCGATGAGGCTCCAGACGATCTTGTCCAGCACATAGCCCTGTTCGGCGTTCGGGAAGACGTAGACCGTGCTGCTCGGGTAGACGTTCATCGCCG
>CADBYZ010000082.1 GCA_902799075.1 Oscillospiraceae bacterium
TCGGGATCGGCGCCGCGGTCGATGTCATAGAGGGAGCCGTTTTTGAGGAAGGACATGCGCAGGGCCGCGGAGATGGTAAAGGAAGTACCCCAGGCGGAGGAGATGGGCTGCACCGTGCAGGAGCCGCCGCCCGAGGTCCGGCCCATCAGGGTGACCTTGCCGGACTGCTTGAAGACGTTCGGCACGAGGTTGCCGCAGGAGAAGCTCACGGGGGAGATGAGGCAGTAGATGTTCTTGTCGGCGATGGTGTCCCGCTCGTCAAATTCGCGGTCGAGGTTCACGTCGGCCCAGTAATCCGTGTTGGCCATGGCGCCGGTGAAATTATCCTTGAGGCTGATGGAGGCCTTGCCCAGGCACCAGGCGATCAGGAAAGCGGCGGTGTCCACCGAGCCGCCCACGTTGCAGCTCAGGTCGATGACCACATTCTCGATGGGACTTCCTTCGCGGGTGATCTGCTCATGGGCGCGTATAATCATGGCGAAGGTGTCGGTGTCGTCAAAGGGGATCTCCTGCGCGCTCTTGTAGCCGTAGTAGTCCTCATATTTTTCCGACTTGATTTCAAAATGGTCAAAGGTGATGTAGGCCGTGTTGCCCACTTCCTCGTAGGCGGGCACGCCGTCGGGATATTTTTCGGCACGGGCCGCCAGATTCGTTTCACGGTGATCGAACAGGCTTTGGAACGAGGGGCCTTTCTCTGCCCTGTAGTCGATGGGGCCGGTCAGATAGGAATAGGCCACGAAGCCGGAGTGGAGATCGTCGAGGTACTTGTTGATCATGTAATAGATCGCCTTGTCGGCCTGCGCCGGGTCCGTTCCGGTCAGCGGCTCCACGAAGCCGATCTGATCGAACATGCTGGCAAAGCTGTCGATCTCGTGGATTTCCTTCAGGCCGTAGAGGCTGTCCAGCATGAGGCACAGCTCGTTATAGCCGTATTCGGCCAGGGCCGCGCTGCGCGCGCCGGTGGGGGCAGCGTAGTAACGCTCGTCGTTCGGCGAGAGTTTGTCGCTCATGATCACACACTGGCCGTTATAGAAGCAGTTGAGTCCCCTGCTGGACGCCAGGGTGAAATCGTTCATGGTCTGCATCGGAACCAGATACAGCCCGTCCTGGCAGATGAGGTCGATGCCGTAGTCCCCCAGGCGCAGTACCAGCTCGTCGCCGTAGCGGTCATAGCTGTAATCCTCGCTTTTCTTCATCAGGGAGGGCTGCCCCTCGGCGTTGAAGCAGGAGCCGGAGGTGAAATCCAGGAGCGTGGACATGGTGGGGAGCTTCATGAACAGGTTGTAGTCCATGAATTTGAAGGTGTCCTCGTCGAAGTCGATGATCATGGTGAAGCCGTTCTCGCGGGTGTAGCAGGCGATGGGCCCGGCGGTTTCGAGCGAGAGCCTGTAGCCTGTCCCGTCCTCTTCTCCGTTGATCGCATTGAGAAGCTCCATCCAGTCCTTGAGCTCCACATAGGGAAGGTCGTTTACGCCGTCCAGAAAGTAGAGCGTCAGCTCCATGCCCATATCCATGCCCATCGGATAGAGGGGAAAGCTGTTCTTCGTGATCTCATGCCCCGCCGCGAAGGCCGGAACACCGAGCGACAGGAGCATCGTGAGTGCCAGGAGCATGCAGAGCAGTTTTTTCATCTCGTCAGTTCCTTTCCGAATGGGTTCAGATTTCGCTGTGCGGTAAGATATTCATGAAAACGATTCAGTTTATTATTGTGAGCCGGTGTGAGCACCGGCTCACAATCTGCGTCTTTTGAAAGCAGGGAATGTCTTTACCAGACCGTGATTCTGTCGGCCGGGGCGGTGTACATGCCGTCGCCCTCCTGCACGCCGAAGGTCTCATGGAACTTCTCGAAGTTCGACAGGGGGACGTTGCAGCGGGAGTACTCCACCGGGTGCGTCTCGTTTGCGAGGGTGGGCAGCTCCGCGGCGGCGTAGCGCGCGTTCTTCTGAATAATGGCAAGCTGGGTGAAGAACATCTCATAATCGAAGTTCTCCTGCTTGGCCGCGATGGAGAGCAGGCACTTGAGGGAGCCGAGGTCGGAGATGGCCTCGCCGCTGATCCGCTCCGCGCCTTCCTCGCCGTAGGGCTCGTCGGAGAGCTCGGGCGCGGGAACAAAGTCCCTGTACCAGGCCTTGAGCTTCTCTACGCGCTCATGGAACTTGGCCGTGTCCTCCTCCGCCCACCAGTCCTTGTAATTGCCGTCCTTGTCAAAGGTGGCGCCGAGATCGTCAAAGGCATGGGTGATCTCATGGCCGACGACCATGCACACGCCGCCGAGCTTCTTCTCCAGCGGCCAATCCGCCTGGTAGTAGTCGCCGCCGCAGATACCGGCGAAGACGTTGATGGAGTTCTCGGTCGGGACGTAGCAGGCGGCGAGGGTGCTGTAGTAGTTGTCAAACTTCCAGTAGGTGCCGTCGTTGCGGCGCTGAACGACCTCCGCCGCGATGCCGCGCCCGAAAATCCGCGCTGCCTTGATAGCGTCGAACAGGGTGCCGCCCTCCTCGGCGGACTTGATCGTGAGACTGCCGACGTCCGGCAGATTATCGGGGTAGCAGACATTGATCTTAATGCTGTCAAGCTTGTCGATGGCCGCGGCCTTGGTCGCGTCGGAGAGCCAGTCCTCTTCCCGCAGCATCTCGCGGAAGGCGTCGATCATCATGACGGTGAGATCGTAAATCTGGGGCTTGATGCTCTTGTCGAAGCAGTACTCCACATAGACCTCGTCGACCAGGGAGGGGACGAGAGCGGTGATGGTCTTCATGGCGTAGACCTCGTCCGGGGGCAGGGTGTCGATGCCGGTCATCGGGGCCTGGAGCAGGGTCGTTTCCGCAAAGGTCTCTCTGTCGCAGTAATTGGTAAACTCCGTTACCGTGTGCGTCAGCACCCAGGCCTTGAGCTTGTCCAGGTTTTCGTCGGTGTACTGCGCGTCGATGCAGCCGATGACCTCGGGCATCATGATCCCGACCAGATGGCCGTCCAGATCAAAGCCCAGCGCCTTGTAGATGTCGCAAAGCGGGTAATTCTTATACATGTCCCGGATCTCGTCGGTGGTAAAGCGCTGGGAGAAGACATCCACAGTCCCCTTGCCCTCCATCTTCTTTTCCATGGCCTCCAGGCCGGGCAGGAAACCGCGCTCAAAGTCCATGGCCTTGTCAAAGAGCTCCTTTGACTCACTCTCGCTGCAGCCGAGCTTGCGCAGCATGTATTCGCAGAGCTGTCTGTTGACCGCGATGGCGGGGCTTTCTTCGTCGCCCGCCTCATAAGCGGACGGATCGTCGCTGAACATGGCGGGAGTCATGATGTACAGGATATTGGTAAAGGCGTCCTCGGTATTGCCCAGGACCATATCCATGACCATCGGCGTGCCGAAGAGGTTGCGCTGGGGGTCAGAGAGGAAAGCGGTCATCTCCTCGACGGAGCTGAGACCCATCAGATCCTCGACAAAGGGCTTCAGGCCGTCAAGGCCCGCTGCGTTGCGCGCGTCCCAGTCCAGCAGGAGGGCGTAGAGGTTTTGCAGGCTCGTCAGCTTTGCGTCGTCCTTCTTCTCGCCGCTGATGAGCGCGATCTTCTCACGGTTGATCTCGTCCGTATGTTCCGTTCTCGCAGAGACATTGGCTTCGCCGTCGTTGATTTTGGCGCTCTCGGCCCATTCACGGTTCACAGCGGCCGCAAAGTCGTCCTGCGGGCGGATCTCGCCCTTGCCCTCATAGACGCCGTAGATGCCGGAGTCGATCCAGGCGGCGCCGGGGCGCTCTCCCTCGGCCGCGAAGGCCGGAACGCCCAGGGACAGCACCATGGTAAGCGCGAGGAGGATGCAGAGCAGTTTTTTCATGTGGTCAGTTCCTTTCCATATTAAATAATTGTTTTCGTTAAGGGGAACACCCGCTTCAATCACGCGGCCTGATCCAGGGATTCGCCGAAGAACTCATTCATCAGCTCGCTGAGAGCGGCGAGGTCGTAGAAGCCGACGGTGGGATTCTCGCCGTCGCCCAGAAGGTTTGCGTCCACGGGGCAGCCGTTGTCGATGCTGCCGCCCTCATCGTTGACGCCGATGCTCGAGGCGGCGGAGTTGCGCATATCCATGCCGCCGACAGAGGAGTAGCGAATGGCGCAGGCGCCGCCGCCGCTCTGCTCGCCGAGGATCATGGCCCCGTGCTCATGCATGAACCAGGGGAAGTTGTTGCCGCAGGAGAAGGAGGCTTTGCTGGTCAGCACGCCGTAGTGGTAGCCGGTATAGGGGCTGACGTCCTTGTCGTCAAAGACGCCGTCAAAGTTCATGTCGAAATCCTGGAACTTGGTGTTGTACTGGGAGTTCATCTTGTCCCTGTCGCGGACGTAGCCGACGCCGGTCAGCAGCCACTCGACCGCGAGCAGCGCGGTGTCGTCGCCGCCGCCGTTGCAGGTGTCGTCGATGATGATGTTCTTGATCGCCGGATTCTGCGCGGCGCGCTCCAGGCCGGAGAGGACGGTGCCGATGGTCTCCCAGGTTTCGCCGTCCTCATCGTCCTCGGTGATCAGGGGACGCTCGCCCGTGCCGGCATAGAAGGCCTTCCAGCCGTCGTTGTCCACGGTGAAATGGTCAAAGCGGATGATGGCGGTGTCGCCCAGCTCGGCGTAGTAATCGCCGTTGTAGAGGGATTCGCGGGCCTCTTTGCACTGGGTCTTGCGCCCGTTCATGCCGTAGCTGAACTCGTAGTAGGATCTGCCGTACTCCTTGTCCATTATGTCATACATGATGCTGCGCGACAGCTCCAGATCGTCAAGCTGTACCACATAGGCGCCGATGCCGGTATGGCCGCCGTCAAAGAGCAGGCCGTTGTAAAGATGGCTCAGGCCCGTGTAGAAGTTCAGGAAATCGGTGGCGAGCAGCATCGCCTTGATCTCGGGGTACTTGGCAGAGAGGACCTCGTCCAGCGTCCCGTTCTCCAGATCGTCATGGATGTACTCCTGACCGGGATTGCCATGCCACAGATCCAGGCTGAAGCAGAGCTCGTTATAGGTGTACTGCGCCAGATCCTCGGCGCGATCCGCCTTCACGGCGGGGAGGTAATCCGGGTCGTCCTCCATGGCGTAGTCCGGCTGGATCAGTCCCAGATAATCCTTGATGTAAATTTTCTCGCCCACATAGATGACCCAGTATCCGCCGGCGCTGGCGAAGATGTCGGCCAGGGTGGGCAGCGGGGCGTAAACACCGGTCTCGTCGCCGCGCAGATGGATGTCGTAACCCGCAAGCTCAATGGTCTTCGGCGTCACCTCTTCGGGCTCGGTGACGTGGCGCGTTTTGGCAAAGGGGTAGTCCGGGTCGTAGCCGCCGGATTCCGTGAGCAGGAGGTCGTGGGCTGGCTCGATAAAGCGCTTCATGTCATCAATCACGATGGTGTCCGCGTCTACGTCAAAGGTGGCCTTGTCGCCGAGGAAGTTCGTGACCGTGTAAATGCCGCCGTCACGCTTGAAGCTCATGCCCTCGGTCAGGTCGGTTCCCGCCAGATAGAACTGGTTGTAGAAGTCCGTGACGCTCATGTAGGGCACATTGGGCTGGTCCTCGTAAAAGCGGACGGTCGCGGTCTCAGTGGTGTCCACCTTGTCACGCACGACGGGCAGGGCCTTTTCCGTGTAGCCTTCCGCAAAGGCCGGGACGCCGAGGGACAGTACCATGGTAAGTGCGAGGAGGATGCTGAGCAGTTTTTTCATGTTCTTATGTCCTTTCCTGTTTTTTGCCTCCCTGTCATGGCTTCGCTGACGCGAAGGCATGACAGGCGGGCTGAATTGTGGGATTTTTCCTGTTACTGCTCGTTCTGGGGGAAGCGGAGCTCAAAGGCGGAGTTGTCGATGTTGAACGAGTAGTTATGGGAGGACAGGGATGAGTCGGAGACGACGCCGTTGAAATAGTCCTCGTCGAGGAGAGCCCTGTAGGGGTCCCAGCCGGTCACGACCAGCACCGCCTTGTGTCCGGGCTGGAAGGTATAGGAGCTGGGCTGGAGATAGATGGTGTAGTCGTAGTATTCGCCCGGCTTCATCTCCTCCGTCTTTTTGGTATAATCCCTGCCCTCATAGCCGCCGCCGTAGTCGGCAAGGTCGCTGTGGCCGAAGGTGATGAGCTTGGCGGTGGTGTTGCTCTGCACGAACTCGATCACCTTGGTTCTGCTGAGGCCGCCGCCGGTTTCCGTCACGCCGAGGGTGTGCTTCGGGAGCGTGTAGTTCATCCGCTCCTTGGTCATGAATGCCTTGAAGGGCGTCTCGCCGTCGATGGTGTCGATGAGCAGGGCCGAGATCACCATGCCGTCCCCGCCCGCGTTTCGGGTGGAGAGTCTGAGATGCACCTCGGGCACGCCGCAGAAGCTGTAATTCTCGGGAAGCTCAAACCTCAAACACATAGGTGCTGCAGGCGCTCTGCGGCAGAGTGAGATAGTAATTGTCGCGGGAATTGGGTTTGCCCAGTTCGTCGGTCCCATCCTTATACTGGGCATAAAACGGGCCGATGGCGGTCGTGTCCACATGGGAGACGTCTTCGGGGTTCACGGTCTTGTCGTAGTCAAATGTATCGTAGCTAAAGTCGTCCCAGGTATCGTAGGTTTTGAACGAACCGTCGAGGTTACTCTGGACGCTGACCGTCGGCATGTTCTCGATGCCGTTGTCCACGCCGTAGAGATAGTGGCTGAGCCACTTGTTCATGATCTCCTGCCACAGCTCGCCGTTGACGACGACGCCGTTCAGGATGTTATGGCCGTCCTGGTGCAGGACGAGCTTGAAGGTCTGCCCGGCTCTGGCAAAGGAGCGCGCCATCAGATCGGACTGCTTGGTGCAGACGTTGAAGTCGTTCATGCCGTGGACGATCAAGGCAGAGCAGTTGATCTTGCTTGCGTCGATGGAGTAGTCGAGCCGCGCCCAGATATCGTCATAATCGCCGTTGGTGGCCCGCTGATCCTCGGCGAGCTGCCAGAGGAAGGAGGCATAGTCGTCGTTGATGACCGTCCAGTCGTCGTCCAGGAAGGCCGCGCCGCTGTTGTAGAAGGCCAGGGTATGCGCGTAGTCCGCCTCGTTATAGAGCGGCGCGCCCTGGGAGTTGGTGTACTCATACCAGGAGGCGATGCCCGCGAAGGGGATGATGGTCTTAAGCCCCTCAACGCCGGAGGTGGCCACCTCAAAGGGCAGGGTGCCGCCGTAGGAGCAGCCCGTCATGGCGACATTTCCGTTGGACCAGTCGGCCGCGATTTCTATATTATTATAAGGATCGGTGTAGGCTGTGCGCTTGCCCGCCAGCCATTCCACCACGCAGGCGTGGGCGTCCCGCTCCAGGTCAAAGCCGCAGAGCTCATAGCCCTCGGAGCCGTAGGTGCCGATGCCGCCCGCCTCCACCACGGCAAAGCCCCTGACAAGATAGTAGTCATAGGCCTGGGCGTAAATGTATCCGGGCATATTGGAGTAGGGCACCTTGTAATTCCAGCACGCCGGGTCGGCGATCGCCGCCGCCTCGAGCGTGGTCATGCTCCCGGCAGGGGTGCGCTTTTCACCGGGCTCATAGAGCCTGTTGTAATCAAAGGGGGTGGGATTGAGCATCTGTGAGGGATCCATGCCGTACTCCTCCACGGTGCCCGCGCCGTAGGGAGTCGGATCGTAGATCGTGCCGGCCTTGTACGCGCCCTCGGCCGCAGCGCGGGGAACCTGAACCAGCGCCTCCACCAGATCGGCCTTGCCGTCGCCGTCGGTGGTCTCGACATAGACGCAGAAGCGGAGGATGTCGCTGTTCTCGTTTACGTAGTTTTCGTCTCTGAGGTTGGTATACTGCAGGATGGGCTGGGCAGCGCCGTCCTTGAATACCGGCGCTTTCGCGGCGTCGTCCGCGAAGGCCGGTGCGCCCATGGCCAGCACCATGGTCAGCGTCAGGAGGATGCAGAGCAGTTTTTTCATGTGCCTTTTCCTTTCTCTCCCTGCGGGAGTACGTGGATGGATTTGCGGCGGTCTGTTTTGGTGTGTTCCGACTCAGGGATATTCCTATTGAATGAATATAATCCGCCAACATTATGTCAACATCTTGCAGTCTGCCCGCATAGATATGACTACTCTATCACAAGACGCGCTCAAAACCGTCTCAAAAATTTCCTGATTTTCCTTCAATATGCAAAAAATCCGGGGCGCAGAGCGCGTCCCGGATAAAATTTAAGAAATATTATGAAAATACAGCGTTCCCGCCGTCAGCTCCGCCCAGCTGTAGTTGGTCATATATTCGCCCCGATAGGTGTTGACCGAAGCCATATCGTCCTCCAGCATCCGGTAATAATCGCAGTCCAGCATCTCCGGGCGTATGGCGAGGTGCGCTCCGCGCCGGATCAGCACGTCCTCCATCCCGATCTGCCGCAGCGTCTCCCGCAGGTCGCCGACGAAGTTGCGGACGCGGTGCTTTGCGTTTTTCATGTCCGCGACGTCGCCCCACAGCGCGGAGATAATTTCCTCCGCCGTGCAGGACGCTCCCTTCCGGTCGACGAGATAGGCCAGCAGCTCTTTTGTCTGCCGACGCGAGAATTTCAGCGGCTCATCCTGCCAGAACACCTCAAAGCTGCCGAAGCACTGAACCCGCAGCCTCTTCGGCCGGTTGTCCGCCGTCGGCAGCGCGTCCAGCTCCGCCCGCACCTCATAGGGCGTCAGCGGCTTCATGATGTAGCCCTGTGCCCGTACCCGGAAGGCGTCCAAAGCGTATTTGGGAATGTCCGTGACGAATACCACCCGCGTGTCCGGCGAGGCCGTTTTGAGCGCGACGGCAAATTCCAGCCCGGACAGCCCCGGCATTTCGATATCGCTGAACACAATGTCCGGGCGCAGGCGCTTGTCCCGGATAGCGGCCAGCGCGTCGGCGGCCAGCGCAAAGCACATGAGCTTTGCCTCCGGCACAGCCTCCCGGATGGCCTGTTCCGTGTCCCGCAAGATCTTCGGTTCGTCATCTATGGCAAAGATCAGCATGGTGTTTCCTCTCTCTTCAGCAAGGGATGATCTGCTTTTCAGCATCATCATAACACCCGGGGCGCTCAAAATAGTCTCAAATTCCCTGCTTTGGGCGAATTTTGTAAAAAAAAAAACCGGGGCGCAGCCCGCGCCCCGGAGAAGATGATGTCAGCTCTGTTTTATGCTGCGGCTTGTTTTGCGGCTTTCTTTTTCAGCAGAACCAGCAGCACCGCTATGACGATCAAAAAGAGGCAGGTCGTTATGATATTGGACTCAATACCGTAGGTGCCGCCGCTGAGCAGTTCGTTTTCCGTGGTAATCGTCGTGCTGAAGAAGCTCCCTCCCACGTCATTTCCGGAAACCGGCAGGCCAAAGATAAATCCCTGGGAAAAATTCCATGTCGTATGCGCAGCACACGCAAACCAGACGTCTTCGACAAGCAGAACCGTGAAACAGAAAATAATGCCGACCAGCGCCGAATTGATTGTAGATGTCACGGTCCATCCACTGTTTGTGAGGTGGATCGCGCCAAAGAACAGGCCGGAAGTCAAGGCAGCCAACCATTCCGGAAAGTTCCGGGAGACGGAAAGGAAAATATAACTTCTGCCGTTGACCTCTTCCGCCGAAGCCGAAACCATAATACCCAGAAACGCATACACAAAAAACCCCGGGGTCATCGTCCCGGCCCATCCGAAATGCCCGCCGGTGAACAGGACGGTCAGACCAACCGATACGGAAAAAGCGCAGACGCCTGCCAGAAGCCCGAAGAGGATAGAACGAAGAGCCGTTCTGGGGATGAAGCCCATCGCCGCAAAGCTCCTGCCCTCGGCAAATTTCATGAAGAGGATAAAGGCGACCAGCATGATGCTGTCCGAATAGGTAGCCGTTGCAAGAAGCGCTCTTTCAGGCACGATGTTCGAGTTCAGCGCCCACGAAATCAGGATGTTCATAAAGCCTGCGCCCAGCACCTGTTTAAAAAGGTAATAGGTGATCACTGCAATCACGATCTGCCCCGGATAGGTTCTGCAAAGCCTGATAAAGGGATTGCTTGTCTCCCGCATGGATTCCCGGACAAGCCGGATCGGAAGCCAGTTTTCGCCCCCGAGCCTGTCCTGTATCGTCTTTATCTGGGTTTCTGTACTGTTGTTCATGATTTTCCTCATTACTTTGGTGTTCTCTGCCGCTGACAATCAGTGCAGGGTATTGAGATAATCGGTCAGCGTCGGGCACTCATGGGGAATCACTTTCCCAAAAGATTGTTGATATAATCCGTCATATATTCCCTGTCGTACAGCTGCTTGGGATTGGGAATGACGTAATCCGGGGTCGCGCCCTGGTCGATGTCATAGAAGGAGCCGTTCTTCATATAGGCCAGCTTTTTGAATCCTGAGATCTGGTACACGCATCCGTCAGCGGTGGTCTGACGGAAAACAACGCAGGCGCCCCCTGATGAGGGCCGTCCGAGAAGCGTGACCTTGTCAGAATTCTTAAGCGCACACGGCACCAGATTACCGCAGGAGAAACTGACAGGTGATTCGATGCAGAACAGGTTATAGTCTTTCAGAGAATCCTTTTCATCAAACTGGCGGTCCAGATTCAGATCCACCTTATAGTTTTCACATACAAGGGCGCCGGACGCAGGATTCATCATGCTGATGGACGCGTCACCCAGAAAAGCACCGAGCACGAAAGCTGCCGCGTCCGCTTGGCCGCCTCCGTTATTGGAAAGATCAAGCACGACATTCTCAATGGGACTGTTCTCCCGCGTGATCTGCTGATAGGCGTAGAGCATCAGCGCGACCGTATCATCCAGATTGTCCTCTGCTTTCTCGGTGTAATAATCCAGGTCATTAAACACAAAATTGTCAAAAGTGATATACGCGGTATTGCCCACCTCTTCATAGGGCACAGCCCCGTCCGGGTAAACCGCATCTCTAATCTCTTTGTACCTGGCCACCTCATCAAATCTATGCATGCACGAGGGACCCCAGTTGCGTTTCACGGCGTCCTTCATCATGTAAGACGCTCTGACCCCACCGCTGTGTCCATCGTCGAAATACTTGCAGCAAAGATCTGCGAGAGCCTGTCCCGCTTCCTGCGGGTCCTTGCTCAGCAGCGGAACAACCAGGCCCGTCGACTGGAACAGATTGTTGAAATCCGTAATATTGTGCTGCGCCTTCAGGCCGTAGAGGGCATCAAGCGCCAGGCAGAGCTCCTTATAGTTGAAGGCGATCAGGTCGTCGCTTCTCTCTTCTGGCACAACAGAGGGATAAAAGGCATCTTCCAGATAATCCGGTCTCCCGATATACACAAGGCATACCGCTTCCGTGTTATACACGACATTGCCGCCATAGTTCGTCAGGATGAAATCGCTGATCAGTTGCAAAGGTACATAATACTCATCATCCTGATAAACAAGATCGATGCCGTAATCACCGGGCTTCAGTGTGAGCGGGTCTCCATAGCGTTCAAAGGAAGTGTCGCTCTTCTGGAACAGGGCCGGTTCACCGTTTGCATCGTAACCGCTGGATGCGATGACGTCCATGAGCGGAGCATCCGGCGAAATTTTGATAAACGCGTCATAGTCATAGAATTCGATGGTGTTTTCGGCAAAATTGATCTTTACGGGATATTGATTCTCTCTGGTCAGAATGACGATGTCACCGTTTTTTTCGATCTCAAGATCATAGCTTTTCCCGCCTTCGGAGGCTTTTGCCATGGAAATCCACCGACAGAGCATTTCCTTCATGGTTTCCAGTGTGACATACGGCACATTCGTCTCGCCGTCCAGGAAGGCAATCTCGATGTCAAACGTGGACTCTTCATCCGAAAACCCCTGATACAAAGGCACCGTCTTTGTATCGATCTGATAGGTATGCTCGTCTACGGTAAACAACTCGCCGCTTGCCAGCTTTTCGATCATCGGCTTGTTCTCATCGCCGGTTTCGTCGGCAAAGGCTGTAACGCCGAGGGACAAAACCATCGTCAGCGCCAGGAGAATGCTGAGTAGTTTCTTCATGTCGGTTTCCTTTCTCTCCCTGCGGGAGTATGTAAGTTAATTAAGGACGGCCTCGCATGGGTTTTGTTTTGGGTCAGGCTGCTGTCGTTACCACTCCCGGCGCATCTTCTCAAAATCAATGCTCTTCAGAACCTTCAGGAGCGCCAGGGTAAAGAGAATGAAGATAACCGTCTGAACCGCGAAGATCACGGCCTGGGCCGCGCCCATGCTGACTGCTGTGCCGTTGATTTCTTTTGTCTCCTCCGTCACATAGCTGCCCACCTTGGCGCCTGTGTCAAAGAGCTGTCCGGCAATCAGCGGAAGCGAATCATACAGCGCGTGGGCAAGGGCGATCGCCCAGAAATTGCGGGTTTTCCAGTACAGAATCAAAAGCGCAAATCCCATGATCCCCGCGGAGCTCGTCTTGAGCACAGCCTGGGCGATTGCAAGCGGCGAGCTTGAAGCAGCGCTGGCAACATGAATCCAGCCGAACACCAGCGTTGTGATCAGGCCGATCCAAGCGAAAATATGCTTGTTCCCGCGGAACTGATACAAAAGCCCGTCGTTGATGATCACGCGGAAGCACAGTTCCTCGAACAGACCGACAAGGATGAGCTCCGCAATCAGAAAGAACAGGACCTTCGGCCAGCCGCTGACCAGCGGCGCGCCCCCGGCGATTGCCGTAGCCAAGGAAAACACGCCCAGAAGCGCCGAGAAAATGAGAAAGCCGCTGTACTTTTTGATCACATATCCGATGTTCTGATCCAGATTCTCGAAGGATTTTTTCCCGGAGATCGCATACAGCACAGCGCCGCAGACAATGGTCAACAGCAGCCGCAGGATCACGCTGGCGGCGTTGCCCTCGGTATCACTGTCAAGCAGCTTGACGGAGACATAGCACAGCGCGACGGTCAGCGCAGCCATCAGCGCCGGGTTTCTTTTGAGGAACAATAA
>CADBYZ010000083.1 GCA_902799075.1 Oscillospiraceae bacterium
CTCTTTTCGTAGGTCGCCATTTTCCTCACCTTCCTATGTCTTCCTATTCTACCATACTTTGGTGAGTTTTCCGACTCTACTTTTATGATAGCACTCCAGAAAATGAACGAAGTTTCTCTGCCAAAATGCCGAAGCACAAGAGGCGATATGCAAAATTGCCGGAGTTCAAGTTGAATATTCATGACCAAATTCGTCGAAATGCCTGAAATAACCCGGGAGGGGGGATGCTGCAGCAGCATCGGAAAAGGCAAATTTGCATCCCCCCGGGGGGCTTCCGCGCAGAGCTTTTTTCTGCTATGCTTTCGCCAGATCAGATGCTTGATGGTTGCCGGGGGTTCCCTCATCCCAACGTGCTTTTACACCTCTCTGCGCGTAACGGCAATCAAAGATCTCTCTTGCTAAACCCTCCGTGCCGGTCACACGGGGGGTTATTATACTGTAACTATCAAAACCTGATACTTTCAGAGTATAACGTATCACATCAGAGGAGGACATGCATGAGAAGAGAAATCGACACCACCGACTATCTGGTTTACGGACACGAGGCCTGGATCGTGACAGACAAATCCGTTTACGAACCGGGAGAGGAAGTCCACGGAATTTTGCGCTGGGGTCATTATATGCGGCCGGACGGTTTCTTTCGTCTGGATGAATTTCGGGCCTTCGTCTGTGATGAAGCCGGGAACCGGATCGCACTTGCACCGGTAAAAGGGCCGGGAGATGATTGGGGCGACTATTATGAGCTGAACTTCACGCCCCTCTCCTGCGGCATTCACACGATCATGGCGATCTATGACAACAACTATGTCCGGAATGAAAAGGACGAATATCTGGAGGGCGACAGACGAACCTATCCGAATATTCTGGACGCCAAGAATTACCCGCAGATCTATGAGACCTGTATCGCGGTCGGTGATGCGGAGGGCAAGGCCAACTTTATTCATGAATCCAGAGTGAGCTTTGTGCCGGCGCCTTGGAAGCCGGACGCGGAAGTCCTGCATCTGACCCTGCTCCACGATCGTTTTCCGATAAAGCAGGCGACGGTCACTGTAATCCATTATGACGGAAAAGAGTACTTCGAACGGATCCTTCATACGGATGAAGACGGCCGGATCTTTTTCAATGTGGAGAAAAAGGGCGTGTATCTTGCCGTGACGCGTAAACCGCTGTCCGAGGGAATCGAAGGGATCTACGACAGCAAAGAGATCGCCTCGACCTTTACCTTTGTAAAACGGTGATGCCCCGGTCCGGGAAATCTGAATCATGCAGAATAAAAAAGCGAGGAAACGTAAATGTCAGAATTCAAAATCATCGAAGTCAAGCAGAGTGTGCTTGAAAACAACGACCGGGATGCAGAGATGCTTCGCTCAGAGCTCCATGCATGTCACACCTTTTTACTCAATCTCATGAGCTCGCCCGGTTCCGGCATCTCCGTATCGGCGTGATGGAGGCGGACATCGATTCGGACGTGGATGCTGCTACGATCGAGAATACCGGCGTCAAGGTCATCCAGCTCCACACTGGCGGCATGTGCCATCTGGACGCCGGCATGACACGGCAGGGACTGCGGAACCTCGGCGTCGAAGATGTGGATCTTGCCATCCTGGAGAACATCGGAAACCTTGTGTGTCCTGCTGAGTTTGACACCGGCGCCGTGAAAAACGCCATGATCCTCTCCGTTCCCGAAGGCCATGATAAGCCCCTCAAGTATCCGCTCATGTTCTCCATCTGCGACGTGCTGCTCATCAACAAGATCGACGTGATGAGTGTCTTCGACTTCGATTTGGAAAAATGCAAGGAATATGTCTGGCGGCTCAATCCCCACATGAAGATCATCCCCATCTGTGCGAAGACCGGTGAAGGAATCCAGGAGTGGGCTGACTGGCTGCGCGAGCAGACTCGCGCCTGGATTAAAAAGAAGAAAGGAAAGCGTACCATGAAAAAGAGACTGTTAGCCCTGCTGCTTGCGGCAATGCTGGTGTTCAGCTTTGCTGCCGTCAACGCCTCTGCTTTCGCAGACAGCGGCGAACCCACCGTGCTGGTTTACGGCTCCGGTGACTACACCCGCATCAATCCCGCCATGGACGAGCATGGAGAGATTAACGTGCTGATCTTCAACGGCCTGACCACGCATAACGGAAGCAACGAAATCATCCCGTGCTTGGCAAAAAGCTGGGACTATGACGAAGCCTCCTGCACCTACACCTTCCATCTGGCGGAGGGCGTGAAGTGGCATGACGGCGAGCCCTTTACTGCCGAGGACGTTAAGTTTACCATCGAGGCGATCATGGATCCTGAAAACGGCTCCGAAAACGCGCCCAACTATGAGGACGTGGTGGAGATCAAGGTGATTGACGACCTGACGGTCGCTTTCGTGCTTGCAGAGCCGAACTATGCGTTCCTGGAGTACATGAGCATCGGCATGCTGCCCAAGCACCTGCTCGATGGTCAGGATATGCAGACCTCCGATTACTTCCGCGCTCCTGTCGGCACCGGCCCGTATAAGTTCGCTGAGTGGGATGTGGGCCAGGCGATCACGCTGATAAAGAATGAGGATTACTTCCTCGGGGCGCCGAGCATTGACACCATCATCTTCAAGATCGTCACCGACGATAACGCCAAGGCACTGCAGCTTCAGTCCGGTGAGCTGAACCTGAGCCAGGTCACGCCGAAGGACGCCCAGATCTTCGAGGGCGCGGAAGGCTTCACAGTCTACGATATGACCACCTCCGATTACCGCGGCATCCTGTATAACTTCTGGAATCCGTACTGGCAGGAAAATGCCGATCTGATCCCCGCCATCAGCTTTGCTATCGATAAGGAGGCCATCCTCAACGCGGTCGTCCTCGGCAAGGGCGTTGTGGCTTATGGCCCCCTGCAGCGCAATGTCTACAACTACGAGGATGTTGAGCATTACGACTACAATCCCGACAAGGCGCAGGAGCTGCTTGCGGCAGCCGGCTGTGAAAAGGACGCTGACGGCTACTGGTGCCGCAATGGTGAGCGTATTGCCTTCACAATCAACGCCACACCCGGCGATCAGGTTCGCGCGGATATGGCGCAGGTTGCGGCCCAGCAGCTGCAGGCCATCGGCCTGGATGTGAACGCCAATGTCCCGGCCGAGGGCATCGACTGGGGCGGACAGAAATGCTGCATCATCGGCTGGGGCAGCCCCTTTGACGCCGACGATCACACCTACAAGGTGTTCGGCACGGACAAGGGCGCAAACTACAGCGGCTACTCCAATGCTCTGGTCGATCAGTATCTGACCGAGGCACGGCAGACCAACGATCCGGCAGAGCGCGCGGCCGCTTACGCAAAGTTCCAGACCGAGCTTGCCAATACCCCCGCCTATACCTTCTTCTGCTATATTGACGCCATCTATGTGGCGGACTCCAATATCCACGGCATTTCGACCGATACGGTCCTCGGTCACCACGGCGTGGGCATCTTCTGGAATGTCTGCGACTGGACCATCGACTGATACCGCTATATAAAAGAACGAAAAGGGGCTGAGTCTCTCAGCCCCCTTTCGCTGTTGGAGTGAGACCATGTCTGAACTGTTGAAAGTCGAGAATCTGTCTGTCAGCTTCGATACCCCGCAGGGGACGGTACATGCCGTGCGGGATGTGAGCTTTTCCCTCCGGCCGGGGGAGGTGCTCGCCATTGTCGGGGAATCCGGCTGCGGGAAAAGTGTGCTGTGCAAGTCCGTGATGAAGCTGCTTCCGGGTACGGCCCGCGTGGAATCCGGCAGAATCATTGCCGATGGCAGGGACATCACGCATCTCACGGAGCGGGAAATGTGCCGCCTTCGCGGAAAGCTCTTTTCCATGGTCTTTCAGGACCCGATGACCTCCCTCAACCCGACCCTGCCCATCGGCAGACAGATCGAAGAGGCGATACAAATCCATGAGCCTCGGATCGGACGCAAAGCACTGCACGACCGGGTGATTGAACTGATGGAGCTGGTAGGGATCGAACAGGCCGAAGAGCGCTGCAAGCTCTACCCCTATAACTTTTCCGGAGGGATGCGTCAGCGCAGCGTCATGGCGATTGCGCTAGCGGGGAATCCGAAAATGCTCTTTGCCGACGAGCCGACCACGGCGCTGGATGTGACCATACAGGCACAGATCCTGGATCTTCTGCGGGAGATCCAGCAGAAGCTCGGCACGGCCACGATCCTGGTTTCGCATGACCTGGGTGTTGTGGCCCGCGCGGCCGACCGGGTTGCCGTGATGTACGCCGGGAAAATTGTGGAGATCGGCACGGCAGAGGAAATTTATTATGACCCGCGCCATCCCTATACCTGGGGCCTGATGCAGGCCCTTCCGGCACTCGCCGCCGAGCGCGGGGAACTGAAGGCTATTCCGGGCATGCCGCCGACTCTCATCGACCTGCCGAAGGGAGACGCTTTCGCCTGCCGCAACGCCTGGGCATTGGCCATCGACTACGAGGAGGAGCCGCCCATGTTCCGCATTTCGGATACGCATTACGCGGCAACATGGCTGCTGGATGAGCGCGCGCCGAAGATCCCGGTGCCTGTGGGAGGGAAAGCATATGGATGAGGTTTTACTGGACGTTCAGGCACTCTCGCACCGCTTTCGCCTGACAAGACATGTGTATATCCAAGCCATTGATCAGGTGTCCTTCACCATCCGGAAGGGGGAGATCTTCGGCCTCGTGGGAGAATCCGGCTCGGGCAAATCCACGGTCGCACGCTGCGTCATGAATATCTACAGACCGCAGAGCGGGAAAATCTTCTACAAGGGCATCGACGTGCTTGACCGGAATGCCTTCTCGGAAAACAAAAAAATGCTCCAGACCGGCAGACAGATGATCTTCCAGGATTCGGCCTCCAGTCTGAATCAGCGCATGAAGGTCGCGGATCTTATCACGGAGCCTTTTGTCATCCACCGCCTCAAGCCAAAGAGCGGCAGCCTTCGCGCCGAGGCGGAGGCGCAGCTTCTGCGCGTGGGGATGGACGCGGGGTATCTGGACCGCTATCCGTCGGAGCTTTCCGGCGGACAGCGGCAGCGGGTCGCCATAGCCCGCGCCCTGTCCATGGAACCGGAGCTTCTGGTGGCGGACGAACCCATCGCGTCGCTTGACGTGTCGATCCAGGCTCAGATCATCAATCTGTTTCAGCAACTGCAGAGGGAAAACGGGTTTTCCTTTCTGTTTATTGCCCACGATCTTTCCATGGTGCGCTACCTCTGCGACCGCGTGGGCGTCATGGTACAGGGAAAGCTGGTGGAGGTCGCACCGACGGCGGAGCTGTTTCCCGCGCCGATGCACCCCTATACCAGAGCGCTGCTGTCCGCGATCCCGATCCCGGATCCCAGACGGGAGCGGGCGAGAAAGCTCTGCGTCTTTGACGGCAGCGGTCTCGGCCCGGGAGCCCTGCGGGAGCTTGCGCCGGGACACTTCGTTTACCGGGAGGAGGCGGCCCCATGATCCAAAAAAATCCGTTTTTGTATTACGGGAAAAAGCTCCTGAGCTTCTGCCTCAGCGTCTTCGTGCTCTCCGTTCTGGTATTCTATATTGCGAGACTTGCGCCCGGCGATCCGCTCATGTCCTATTACGGGGAGCGAGTGGAGAAAATGTCGGTCGCGGAGAAGGAGTGGGCGCGGGACAAGCTGGGGCTGAACGATCCCATCTATGTTCAATATGTGCGCTGGCTCCAGAACGCCTTCCGGGGGGACTTCGGGATCTCCTTCAAGTATAAGCAGAACGTCCTCACAGTCATCGGCGCCCGGATCGGCAATACACTGCTGCTGGGCGGTACGGGCTTTGTGCTGATGTTCGTGCTGGCTCTGGGACTGGGGATCCTCTGCGCGTGGTTTGAGGATCGCTGGCCGGACAGAGTGATTTGCAGGCTCGGAACCGTGATCAGCTGCATCCCGGAATTCTGGCTGTCCCTGATGCTGATCATGGTTTTTGCCGTGATGCTCCGCTGGCTGCCGAGCAGCGGCGCCTACTCCATCGGGAAGGCTCACGATGTGGGCGACCGCATCCGGCATCTGATCCTGCCGCTTTCGATCGTCGTCATCAACCATCTGTGGTACTACGCCTATATGATCCGAAACAAGCTGCTGGAGGAGGTGCGGGCGGACTACGTGCTGCTGGCCAGATCCAAGGGCCTGAACAAGCGGCAGATCCTGTTTCGCCACTGTCTGCGCGGCATCCTTCCCAGCTATTTCAGCATCATGGCCATCTCCGTGCCGCACGTTCTCGGAGGGACCTATATCATCGAGACGGTCTTTTCCTATCCGGGGATCGGGACGCTCAGCTACGAATCCGCTCGCTTTCATGACTATAACCTGCTGATGATCCTGTGCATGATCTCCGGTGTTGTCGTGATTTTCTGCAATATCCTCAGCCAGATCATCAACGAGCAGATCGACCCGCGCATCAAGGCGCAGGAGGTGGTCGAGACAACGGAGGTGAAGCGGGCATGAGTGACGCGCGTTTTACTCTTGTGGGCGTTCGCCCGGCGACGGAGCGGCTTCCGACTGTAAAAGCCCCGTGGGTGAAAGGCAAGCCGATCCTGTCCTGTGTGATCCTGGCGGGGATCATTTTCTGCTGTGCTTTTGCGGAACTGATTATGACCAAAGATCCCACTTATCTGGATCTGATGAATTATTCCAAGCCGCCCGGCTCCGAATTTCTTTTCGGGACGGATACCCTGGGGCGGGACATGTTCTCCATGATCTGGTACGGCGGGCGAATTTCTCTTTTTATCGGCATAGCGGCGGCAGCCATCTCCACGGTCATCGCGGTCATCTTCGGCTCGCTGAGCGGGCTTGCGCCCCAGTGGCTGGATACGCTTCTGATGCGCCTGACGGAGATCCTGCTGAGCATCCCGAATCTGCTTCTGGTGGTGTTCCTCCAGGCGCTTCTGGGAAAGCCGAACACCTTCAGCATCGCGCTGGTCATCGGTCTTACCAGCTGGGTGAGCATTGCCAAGGTGGTCCGTACCGAGGTGCGACAGATCCGCAACAGCGAGTATGTGGTAGCTTCCCGCTGTATGGGCGGCGGCTTTTTCCACATCCTCTGGCGGCATCTTACGCCGAACTTCGTCTCATCCATCATGTTCATGGTGGTGATGAACGTGCGCAGCGCCATTGTGGCGGAGTCTACGCTCAGCTTTATGGGCATCGGCCTGCCCATTGAGATCATCTCCTGGGGCAGCATGCTGTCCCTGTCGGAGAAAGCAATCCTCACCAAGTCCTGGTGGATCCTGCTGATTCCGGGGCTGTTTCTGGTGGTGACGCTTCTGTGCATGACAGAGATCGGAAACTATCTGCGAAAGAGCGTGAACCGCTCACAGAGCAATCTTTAAGGAGATAAACAAACATGGCAGATACAGCCTATTATGATATCCTTCAATCCGCTTTGCCGGACAGCGTCTTCGTCGAGCGCCTTGTCCACGGCATATCCTGGACGGCGGCGGTCCTCAGTGACGGCTCTGTCGGGGTTGCCATGCACACCCCGGGGGAGATGGTCCCGCGTATGTTCGGGAGCCTCATCGGGCTTCCGCTGAATCAGGCGGGACAGGCTATGCTTTCCTGGAACATGGAGGAGGCCAGTGAAGCCTTTGCCGCCGTCAACGCCTTTTACAACAATCCCACCTGCGGCTTTCTCAAGCCGGAGGCCAAAACGCTCGACGGCATTGACCTCAACGACCGCACGGTGTGAATGGTCGGCATGATGCTCGGACACAGCAACATGACGGCGGAGGACTTTCTCTGCGCCAGGCACCTCTATATCATGGATCGGGAGGAAAAGGCCAGCGCCATGCCGGACAGCGCCTGCGAGTATTATCTGCCGCAGTGCGATCTGGTGATCATCACGGGCAGCGCCGCCATCAACAAGACCATGCCGCGCCTTTTGGAGCTGAGCCGGAATGCCGAGGTCATCCTCACCGGACCGAGCGTGAGCTGCTGTCCCAAGCTGCGCGGCCTGGGTATCCATCGCCTGAGCGGGCGTGTGATCACCGAGAAGGAAGAGATGCTCAAGGCCATTGTGGAAAAGCGCACGTCGGTCAACCGCTTTTCTGTGGCTTTTCAGTGCTGAACTGGTCTGAAATTTTCTTCAAAAAATATCCCCCCGGGGGGCTTGTGGAGCCGGTCCCGAGGGGATATCATGTTCCTATGAAATCTGATCTGACCAAAAACAGAAGACGAAACCGAACGGTACTGATTTTGCTCACTGTGGCGGTGATCGTGCTGACTATTGTATGCCTGTTCGTGGGTTCTTCTCATATGAGTATTACCGAGTGCTTTGCGGCCCTTGCCAAAAAGGGGAGCGCCGCCCAGGTGCGAATCATCTGGAATATCCGTATTCCGCGCGTGCTCGCGGCAATCATTGCCGGGGCGGGTTTGTCGATCTCCGGCCTCATCATGCAGACCGATCTCAATAACCCCATGGCCTCGCCCTCCACGCTGGGGGTGTCCAACGCGGCGGTGTTTGGCGCGAATCTCTCCATCATCGCCTTTGCGGGCGGCTTTCTGGACACGGGAAACCACTTGTCAAGCTACACCGTGGGAGCAAATCCCTACGCCACGTCCCTGATGGCGTTCCTCTTTTCCACCGTCTCGATCCTGCTGATCCTCGGCCTCTGTCGTCTGCGGGCCTTTCAGCCGGGGGTGGTGGTACTGGCCGGCATCGCCATCGGATCTGTATGGACGGCGGCGACCACCATCCTGCAGTTTTACGCCACCGACGTGGGCCTCTCCGCCGCGGTGATCTGGACCTTCGGCGACCTGGGCCGCGCCACCTACCGCACCGACTGTATCATGGCGGTCGTGGTGCTGGCGGGACTTTCGTTCTTCACCGTCATGAGCTGGCAGTTCAACGCCCTTTTGAGCGGCGACGCGGCGGCCAAAAGCATGGGTGTCGCGGTGGACAGATTACGTTTCATGTCCATGCTGCTGGCCTCCGTCATCACGGCGGTGTGCGTGTCCTTCCTCGGCATCATCGGCTTTGTGGGCATCATCTGTCCCCATGTGACGAAACGTCTCCTGGGACAGGATCACCGCGTCTCCGTCCCAGCCTCGGCCTTGAGCGGGAGCGTGCTGCTTCTGCTGGCCGACACTCTCTCCCGCAGCATGGGCAACGGCTCGGCCCTGCCGGTGGGGGCGATCACGTCGCTGCTCGGCGCGCCCTTCTTCCTCGCCATCATCTTTACACGGAAGGGGGAGCACGACTGATGCTGGAAATCCAGGACCTGAGCTTTCGCTACTCCCGCCGTGCGCCAATGGTGCTGGACGGGGTAAACCTGACCCTCCGCGACGGGGAGATCGGCATCCTGCTGGGCAAAAACGGTTCCGGCAAGACGACGCTTTTCAAGAACATCCTCGGCATCCAGAAGCCGGAGAGCGGCAGCATCCGCTTTGACGGGAAGGAGCTTTTGAAGCTCAGCCGCCGCGAGCGGGCGCGGCGAATCGCCTATGTGCCGCAGAGCATCCACTTCGGCGCCCTGAGCGTCTTTGACACGGTGCTCATGGGCAGAGTCTCCTACTTCGGCTACAAGGCCGGGAAGGAGGACGAGCAAGCTGTGGAGGCCATCCTCCGGGACATGAAGCTGGAGACTTACGCCGCCCGAAACGTGGAACAGCTCTCCGGCGGCGAGCGCCAGAAGATCGCCATCGCCCGGGCTCTGGCACAGGAGCCGCGCCTCCTGGTATTCGATGAGCCCACCGGAAATCTCGACATTGCCAACGAACAGCTC
>CADBYZ010000084.1 GCA_902799075.1 Oscillospiraceae bacterium
CAAAAAATCGATTGAGATCATTCCTATCGTCTTTCTCTGCTTTGCCCTGTTCTCGGGCCTGGTTCTGCCGTTTGTGTACGGCAAGGCTTACGCGCATATAATCAGATTTTCGCGCTTGGGGACATTGAGTTTCTCGACACAGGCTTTACTCCTCTGTCTGCAGAAGCTAAAACAGATGTATTCAGCGCGGCGATCTATCTGGAGCAGTGCAAGGATGCGCTGCTCAATGAGCTGAAATTTCTGCGCTGTCTGTGTATCGGGTTTGCACAGAAGCTCCAGAGCGCCATAACGGATTCAAACCGTTCGTCACTGCGGGAACGCGTCGCGCATTTCCTGCGTCTGGCCGAGCCGGGGCAGCCCATCACCGACATTGCGCGCATTGCGAAATCGCTCAATGTCAGCAATCGTCATCTTCTGCGAATACTCAAAGAATACTGTAATGCGGGTGTCCTCGAGCATGAGAAGAAGGGCGTTTACCGGCTGGTACACAAGCCATGATTCACTATTCCGCGGCTGGGGCTCCCCTGCTCGCAGCGTTTGAATCTTTTCCTTATCTCATTGAAGCTTCGCGATGATCCAAAAGAAAGGCGTTGCCTCTCAACAGCTGTTCGCTATCAGAGATAACGCCTTTTTACTTGGATTCAGGGCTCCTTTTCCTCAAAATCAGATGCTTCCGCAAACTTGCTGGGCTTGATGAAGAAATTGGGGCCGGTGCCGCCGTCGGGGAAGCACGGCAGCTCCGTGACAAGATCATCGCCGTACAGGGCCTTGAGCTCGTCAACGGGCCCGAACTTCAAAGCGCGCATCATGCAGCTCGTGACGCACGCGGGCTCCTCGCCCTTGCGGACAAGCTCGATGCAGCCGTTGCATTTGCCGACCGCCTCGCGCTCGGGGATGAAGACAGGGTGGCCGTAGGGGCAGGCCTTGACGCACATCTGGCACATCTCGCCGAGACACTTGATGTTGTCGTCATGGCAGACAAGCCCGGTCTCCTCGTCCTTCACGGTGCGCTTGGTGGGGCAGGCCGCCACGCACGCGGGGTTGTCGCAGTGGTTGCAGGTGGTGGCTAGGTGATAGATGCCGGGGTTGGGGTATTCGCCCGTCTCGAAGGTGCGGACCTTGCGGTAGAGCGTGCCGACGTCGAGCCGGTTTTTATCCTTGCAGGCGATCTGACAGGTGTGGCAGCCGGCGCACACGGTCTGATCGAAATAGAATCCATACTGTGCCATGTTTTACCCTCCTCACTCAGTCAAACAGAATCGTCTGGGGGACATCCTTGTCGTCGGGGATCTCCTCGCTGTACTTGCTCACTTCGACGTTCAGCGTGTTGTAGCCGCTGCAGCCGAGGCCGCGGGCGACCTGGCCGGTGATGTAGTTCTCGGAGCCGCTCTGATCGATGCCGGTCTTCTCGTCCACGCGGATCCACGGGCCGTGGGGCAGGCCGACCACGCCGGGCATCAGGCGGGCGGTGACATAGGCCTTGCGCAGGGTCTCGCCGTATTTAGAGGCGATCTTCACCGTGTCGCCGTCAGCGATGCCGCGCGCCTCGGCGTCCTTCTTTGCGAGGAAGACGGGGTTCGGGCAGGCCTCGCGCAGCCAGGGGACATTGTCGAAGATGGAGTGGGAACGGCGCTGGTAGTGCGGGTTGATGCACTGGAGAGGATACTCGCTCTTCTCGCCGCCGAGCTTGCCGTCCACGAAGGTCTCCTCGTAGCCCTGGGTCGGGACGCGGTACTTCGGGATGGCGCTGTACTCCTCCTCGGAATAGCCCTGGGAGTTGAGGATATCGGCCCAGGCCTGGCAGGCAAACTCGATCTTGCCGGAGGTGGTGGTGATGGGATGGCCCTCGGGATCGTCGCGGAACTCCTTCTTGTGGATGAAGCCGAAGTTGTCGCCGATGTGGCGGTCGACGCGGTAGAGGCCGTCCTCCATATACTTGGCGATGGGGACGCGGCCCTCCTGCGGCTCGCCCTCGACGCCCCACTCCTTGATATCGTCCTCGGTGATGGAGACGAGGTTTTCCCAGCTCTCGCCGTCCTCCTTGATGACCGTGGAGGTGGCGACGGCGTTGAACAGGCGCTGCTTTTCGGACACGGTGCCCCACATCTCGGGCGCGAGACCGAACTTCGCGCCGATGGTCATCATGGCCTCGTCGTCGCTCTTGGACTCATAGAAGGGGTCGAGCATGCCGCGGTTGATGAGCAAGATGTCGCGGTTCATGTAGCCCTCCCAGACGTAGGATCCCTCGCGCTCCCAGTTGGTGGTGATGGGCAGGACAATGTCGGCGTACTTGTTGGTGGCGGTGAGGAAGTGGCCCTGGCCGACCACGAACTCCACGGAGCGCATGGCCTCCACGCCCTCCTTGGCGCCCTCGCAGGTGGTGAGCTTGGCCTTGTTGGTGGTCCAGATCATCTTGATGGGAGCCTTGATGTACTCGACCTTCTTCGTCAGGTCATAGCCCGAGACCACGTCCTTCCAGCCGTCGGGGCCCGCGTCGTTGAGAGCGGTGAAAATGCCGGTGGGGTTGAAGGCCTCGCCCTTGACGGCCTTCCAGATCTGGTTGTCGCAGATCGGGGTGGCCGCGCCGGTGCCGCCGGTCGCGCCGGAGGAGCCGCCGGAGCCCGCCTTGACAAGACGGGGGCCGAAGTTGTTGGTGTGGTTCCAGGCGGTGGGGCCGACGCTGTTGCCGCTCTTGCCGATGTGGCCGCCCATGGCGCCGAGGGCAATGGCGGTCTGGGGAAGCTGCTCGGTGTCATAGGTGCGGGCGCTGGCCCAGGAGGAGAGAAGCGCCACGTTGTTGTCCTTGCCGAGGATGCGCGCGACCTCGCGCAGGGTGTCGGCGGGAACGCCGGTGATCTCCTCGGCCCACTCGGGGGTCTTGGGGATGCCGTCGTATTCGCCGCGCAGATAGTCGAAGTAGTTCTCGTCAGACTTGACGTCGGCGGGCATGTGATCCTTGTCCTGGCCGACGCAGCATCGGTCGAGGAAGTCCCAGTCGATGAGAGAGCCGTCCTTGTCCTCCTCCAGCAGCACATAGGACATGGCCATCATGGCGGCCATATCGGTGCCGGGGCGGATGGGGACCCACTGCGCGTCCAGAATGGCGGAGGTATCGGTGTAGATGGGGTCGAAGATGATGAACTTGACGCCCGCGTTCTTCCAGGCGACGGCGTAGTTGGTGGCGTTGCCGAGGGCCGCCCAGGCGGGGTTGTAGCCGAAGGCCACCACATAGTCGCAGTTCATGAAGTCCAGACGGTCATTGTTGCAGTCGTAGTAGTTGCAGCCGTCGCCCCAGCCGAAGACACCGGGGGCAAACCAGGTGCCCCAGGAGCTGGTGGTCCAGGAATTGAGGTAGTTGATGTTCAGCTTGTTCAGAAGGCTGGAGCATCCGCCGCCGAAGGTGAGGATGGCGTTGTCGCCGTAGGTGGAATTGATGCGCTCGATCTCGTCATGGATGTAGGTCGCGGCCTCGTCCCAGGAGATGCGTTCCCACTCGTCCTGACCTCTGAGCTCGGGGTTGGGATTGTCGGGGCTCCAGTTTTTGCGCTTCATGGGGTATTTCAGGCGGTCAAGGCCCCTCGCCTGATACTGCTGGGAAAAGCCGCGCAGGCAGGCGCGCTGCTGACGGTTGACCTCGTCGTCGGTGTTGAAGCTGTCGGTGCCCTGGCGGAGAATGACGCCGTCCTTGACGTATGCGCGGACAAGACACTTGCCGCCGCAGTTGTGCCAGCAGGGCGCGGCGACCCATTTGCCGCCCTCGGCCGCGTCGCTGACGACCGGCGCGCCCGCGGGCGCGGTCCCCTCAGCGGAGGCCTTGAGACGGTTTTCGCCCCCGTTTGCGATCCCGAGACCGGCTGCCGCCGCGGTGGCGGCAAGCGTGCCCTTGAGGAAATCGCGGCGGCTGAACTTTGCATTCAGAACGTCTTCAATCATGTGCATGTACTCCTTCCGATAATAAGTCATTCAGGGTTTCACGATCTTGTTTCAAAAAGCTGTCAAGAATCCGCAGAAGCTGCGGATAGAGCGGGGCCGTCCCCGTTTTACCCGCTCTCTCCGCAAGCAGCGGAACCCAGACCAGCAGGTGCTCCTTCAGAAAATCCCGCGCCCCCCGTAGCGCTGCGTCAAGCGTTTCGGCGTCCCCCGCCCCGAAGGCGTCCGCTGCGCGCCGGGCAAGCTCGGCCATAAACCCCAGCTCCAGCGCCAGACTGTCGTCGGCCACCCTGGGGTATTCCTCCGGCAGCAGCCCGAAGCGGTGATAGCAGGCCCGGACCTGCAGAGTGCTCTCCTGGAAGAGCATCCCCTCCTCGCCCACGTAGACCGACTCCCAGGGCGGGGCGTCCATCTCCAGCGGGCCGACAAAGAGGCGCGTATACTCCTCGCGCAGGCGCTCCGTGAAAGCGGCGTCGTCCGCCTTCCCGCGCAGGCGCGTGAGTCCGGCGGAGAGCTCCTCGGGAATCCCGACCCCGAGCAGCTCAAAGCAGCCGCGGGTCGTCTCCGATGTCAGCAGCTCCAGAAAGGCCTTGTCCGGCTCGCGCGCGAAGGCTTTGTACAGAAGTTGATAGAGATAGTTCCGGCTGACGAGCAGCAGCTCACAGGCTTCGTTCCTGTCGATCACATTCACCTCCCGAAAAGAAGAGAAGGAACACCGACGCACCCTGCCTTTCGGCGGGTCTTTCGGTGTTCCTTCGCAAATCTGGCAAGCGGCGCGGTTGCCCCCGCCACTCATCGGCTGAACCTGCCCGGAGGGTAGGGACAGCTTGGAACCGATATGGAAATTATCAAATATACTATATATGCTGCGGCCCGCTTTTGTCAAGCACAAAAAGTCTCTATTTTCGGCTTTTCGCCGCTTTTGCGCAGCGTCGGCAGATCGGCGGATCTGTCCCCGGCAGAAGCACCGCCCCGCAGCTTTCGCAGGAGAGGCTTTTTACGCGCACCAGCGGCAGCTTATCCAGGTGCGGCAGCGCCAGCGCCTCCAGACCGTCCAGGCCCTTATGCGGACAGAGCCCCACACAGAGCGAGCAGGCGGTGCATTTATACGGCTCGATATACACAAGGCGCGTGCCGCCCTCCTCCCGCACGAGGGACAGGGCCTGATGGGGGCAGACCTCCGCGCAGATCCCGCAGCCGAAGCAGTTGAGATTGAAGCGCGGCAGCGGCAGAACAACATGCAGCCCAGGGTTTTCCCGGCGCTCATCTCTGACGGCTTCGGCCAGCAGCCTGCGCGCGGCGAGGGGCTCCGCCTGTTCGCCGAGCAGGAGCGGGAGACGTTTTTCCGCCTCCCTGAAAAGCCGCTTTTCGGCGCGGCGGCGTATGCCGCCGAAGAGCTCCCGCCTTGTCACGGCGGGCATCTCCGGCGTCTCCTCCGGGACAGCGAGCGGCGTGTCTTCTCCATCGACGATCTGAACCCGCTCACGAAAAAGACCGGGGCCGAGGAAGCTTTTCAGCGCCTCAACAGCGGCCGTCACCGCCGCCCTCTGCATTTCGCGCGGGCAGGAGGCGCAGGCGCGCGTATACAGGCACAGCTTTCCGCGCAGCGCGAACACAGCCGGAAGCTCCCACGGGACGGAGGCGAGGCAGCCGACACGGAGCGTGCCGACGTCAGCCTCACGTCGGCAGGTGATGCGGACCTGCGCACTCTCCAGAGCTTCCGCATAGTCCCGGCGCGTGGGCTCGGAGGGGATCAGCGCCCGCGTTGGACAGGCGGAGACGCACAGCGAGCAGTCCGTACACAGCTCCCAGCGCATGGCCCCGCCGCTTTTCAGCGGGAAGACGCCGTGGGGGCAGATCTCCGCACAGCGCGTGCAGGGCTCACGGCGCTGCAGACGGTTCAGACAGAGCCCGGCCCTGAGCGCCGGACGGCTGTTAAAATTCATGGCACTGCCGACGCTTTCGCTCAGGAAGCCCACAGGATCACCTCATTTCAGTTGCGCGAAAGGAGAATTTAGAGTAGAATAGCGCCGGGAGGGATGCACATGCTGGAAGAAATCACACGCCAAAACCTGGGCAGCATCCGCAATTCCACATTTCGGCACTACGCTCGGATATACGTGGATATCTACGAGAGCTTTCTGGCGCAGGTCGGACAGTTCGGCCTGCCGTTTGAGACAGACGCCGCGCCGCAGACGCAGATCGCGCAGGAGCGGGCCGCGCTGCGGACCCTCCCGGAGATC
>CADBYZ010000085.1 GCA_902799075.1 Oscillospiraceae bacterium
CGGACGCGCCGCTTGTGCGCGTGGATTTCGGGGAGGCCTGAGCTTGAAGGCAGAGAGAAACAAAACGATAGATCTGGATCTGGAGCAGGGCAAAGAGTACCTCGCCCGCTGCGTCGAGGTGAGCGCCCCCGCGGCGCTTTCCGATGTGCGTGACCGCACGATCCGCGGCGACAGCTTTGCGGTGCTGCCGCTTTTGCCGCGCGGCTTTGCGGATCTCTTGATCGCGGACCCGCCCTATAATCTCTCCAAGGACTTTCACGGCAGCCGCTTTGCCCGCACGGACGATGAAAGCTACGAGGCATACACCCGCCGCTGGCTGGAGGTCTGCCTGCCCTTACTGAAACCCGACGGCAGCGTCTATGTCTGCTGCGACTGGCGCTCAAGCCTTGTGATCGGGCGGGTGCTGGAGGAAATGCTCACGGTACGAAACCGCATCACCTGGCAGCGGGAGAAGGGGCGCGGCGCGAAGAAGAACTGGAAAAACGCCATGGAGGACATCTGGTTTGCCACGGCGTCGGAAAATTATTATTTTGATCTGGACGCGGTCAAGCAGCGAAGGCGCGTCATTGCCCCCTATCGCAAGGACGGAAAACCCAAGGACTGGGAGGAGACCGAAGACGGGCGCTTCCGGGACACGGCCCCCTCCAACTTCTGGGACGACATCTCCGTGCCCTACTGGTCCATGCCGGAGAACACCGCCCACCCCACGCAGAAGCCGGAAAAGCTGCTGGCAAAGCTCATCCTTGCAAGCTGCCCGGAGGGCGGCACGGTGCTCGATCCCTTCCTCGGCTCGGGAAGCAGCGCCGTCACGGCAAAAAAGCTGGGTCGGCACTTTGTCGGCATCGAGCAAAACCCGCGCTACTGCGTCTGGTGCGAAAAGCGCCTGGAGCTTGCAAGCCAAGCGCCCGGCATCCAGGGCTACGCGGACGGGGTGTTCTGGGAACGCAATACCTTCGCGATGCAGAAGAACGCAGTTAAACAGAAATAATTGACAAAGTCTGCTGCGTTCTGTACAATATCTGCGGGGCGTTGCCATTTTCCCAGTATACGGTAGGCGGTTCCGTCACACCACCCGAGAGGGGGTGTTGAAAATGCCGATTACAATAACGTTTCACATCTTCGGATGCACTGTTACGATTACTGTAAAAAGCGGAAGCCGCCACTCTGCCAAGTGACGGCTTCTAAGTCTACTTAGAACACACTAACGGGCGGAACCGTTTACCGGCAACGCCTTTTATATTTTTATTATACCGGCGGCAAAGCAAAATGTCAAGGCCGAAACGCCTTCGGAAAAAGGAGAATCAACATGTCAAATAAGCTCGCTTTATATGACGCGCTGATCGGGAATGTGACGAGCGCCGCGCCGCTGCTCCGGACCGTGGGCGGCGAGTGCTGGGCCATGGCGGAGGCCGAGGAGGGCATGGGCCTCGGCATGATGACCCCGGGCGACAGCATCCCCGCTCTGTACCCCGATGGGCTTTGCGGCCTGCCGCTTAAGGAGGCTGCCAGGGCGGCGATGAGCTGGAACCTCACGGAGGCAAGCTTCGGCCTTGCCGCCTGCAATGCCTTTTATAACACGCCGGAGCGTATGGCGGCGCTGGACTGCGCTCTTCCGGGGAATGTGTACCCCACGGCGGGCCTTGACCTTCATGACAAGACCGTCGGTATCGTCGGCCACATGAACGGGCCGCGGGGCCTGCGGGACATTGCGCGCGCGGTGTACGTGCTCGAGCGCCGCCCCCGCCCCGGCGATTACCCGGACGCCGCCTGCGACTGGCTTTTGCCGCGGTGCGACGTGGTGATCATCACCGGCAGCAGCCTCATCAACAAGACCCTGCCCCATTTACTTGACCTGTGCGAGAACGCCGTCACGATCCTGACAGGCCCGTCGGTGCCCATGTGCCCTAAGCTTCTGGACTGCGGCATCGACCGGCTCGGGGGCTTTGTCGTGACCGGGCGCGAGGCCATGGCCGCCCAGGTGCGCCATAATGTCCACGGCTCCCCCTACGTCTGCGGCGAGAGCTTTTTGCTGAAAAAGAGATAAGACAAGGCCGCCCGGGCTTGGGCGGCCTTGTGTATTACGGGTAAAGATCCAGCCTGCTGCTCAGGCAGAAGTAGGTGCTGCCGAGCTGGCGGTCGGGGAACATGGTGAACAGCTCCCCCTGCAGATAGTCGGCCTGGTACACCACGGCGGGGACCATGTGCCGCTCCCCCAGCAGCAGGCGCAGCGCGCAGTCCACGCACTCGCGCCGGGGTACGATCGTGGAAAAGCGGGCGGTGTTCACCACCGTGTACTGTCCCCGTTGGTAGACCACATCGTGCAGCGTGTCGGGAAACTCCGGGGACGCCACGCGGTTTAGCACCACCTCGCCCACGCACATGCGGAAATCGTCCGTCAGCCAGTCGCTGCCCGCCATGGCGTCGAGCACCCGCGATAAAAGCAGCAGATCGTCAAAGCTCACCGGCTCCCCCTCGCCGCCCGCCTTGAGGGCGGCGTTGCGGGCCCTCTCCGCGGCCCGGCCCTCGGTAACGTTGGCGGTCTCCGCCGCCTCACGCATGTCCAGCAGATAGTAGCCCGCCATGTCCACCGGCGTCTTCCGGGTCTTGTGTCCGAGAAAGAGATAATCGCCCTCCTCCGGCGTCCGCGTCGGGAGCGGCGTCGGAGCGGGCGTCGGGCTCGGGGCCGGCTCCGGTTCAGGCGTTTCCTCCGGCGGGTGCAGGACGCGGATATGCATATGCTCCGGCAGCAGCGACGTCTCCGCAAAGCCGTGCAGCGAAAACGACCAGACAAGGCAGCATGCGGCGATCAGCAGGGCTTCCCGTTTTCTCATCATTTCCCACCTCCCGCTCGCCATTATAGCGGAGAGAGCCTGCGAAAACGGTCGCAAGCGGGAGGGAAATAGCCGTTAATAGTGTGGTGATCTAAGCCTGCGTCGTCACGTACCGCACCACGTAATCCGCAAACCTTCTTGTGGCGGGGCCGGCCTTGCTGCCGGCGGCTACGGCGAGACCGATGGTGCGCTTTGCCTCGGGGATGAGCGGCAGGATCTGCAAATCGTAGTTGCGGCCCTTGAGCAGCAGCTCCGGCATGATGCTCACGCCCAGGCCCTGCTCCACCATGGCGATGACCGCGTAGTCGTCCTTTGTGTAAAAGCGCACGTTGGGCCGGACCCCGGCGGCCTCGAGGGCGCGGCGGGCGTCGTGGTCGGAGCTTTCCAGCAGGCTTATAAACGGCTCGGTCTCGCACTCCACCAGCGGAAATTTCGGGTAGCTTTCAAAGCGGCTGCCGCGCGGCAGGATCGCCAGCAGCCTGTCCTCCATCAGCGGGATGCACTCGCAGTCCACCGGCGACGGCAGCGCCACAAAGCCCACGTCCACGCTCCCGTCCGTCAGCCACTGCTCCACATCGTGGTAGTCGCCGTTTAACAGTCGGAAGTCCACCTTCGGAAAGTCGTGCTGAAACTCCTTCAGGATCGGCGGCAGCCAGTGCACGGCCACCGAGGTGAAGGCCCCGATGCGCACCGTGCCGGAATCGAGTCCCCGGATCGAGGACGCCGTCTGCCTGAGCTGCTCCGCCGCGCCGAGTAAGCCGCGCACCGCGGGCAGCAGGCGCTCTCCCTCATTTGTGAGCTTTACTCCCGCGCGGCTGCGTTTCAGCACCGCAAAGCCCAGCTCCTTCTCCAGCGCGTCCAGACAGTGGCTCACCGCCGACTGGGTGCAGTCCAGCTGCTCGGCGGCGCGGGTGAGGCTCCCGGTGTCCACCACGGTCATGAGGGTCTGATATTTGTCCAGTGCCATTGTGAACATCCTTTACATGAAAAATTTTCATGCATACATGAAATTAATTATCTTCTTTTCTATTATAGGAAAAATTTTTGAATTATCAAGTCCTTTTGGGAAAATTGACGATTGAAGAAAAGCGCCCGTCCGCTATAATGCAAAGCATCCCCAAGAAAAGAGAGGTCGTCAACCATGAATACCATCATCCTTATCGCCATTGCCGTGTACCTCGTCGGTATGCTGGCCATCGGATTCAAGTACTCCAACAACAAAACCTCCGAAGATTTCTACCTCGGCGGCAGAAAGCTCGGCCCGATCGTGACCGCCATGAGCACCGAGGCCTCCGACATGAGCGCCTACCTGCTGATGGGCGTGCCGGGCCTGGCGCTGTTCTGCGGCGTGGCCGAGGCGAGCTGGACGGCTATCGGCCTGTCCCTCGGCACCTACCTCAACTGGCTGATCGTCGCAAAGCGTCTGCGCCGCTACTCGGCAAAGCTCGGCTCCATCACCGTGCCGGACTTTCTTGCCACGCGTTTTCGTGACAACACCAAGCTTATCGAGACCATCGGCGCGCTGACCATTATCATCTTCTTCGTGCCCTACACGGCCTCCGGTTTTGCTGCCTGCGGCAAGCTCTTCAACAGTCTGTTCGGCTTTGCCTACATGCCCTCCATGATCATCTCGGCCGCGGTCATCGTCGCCTACTGCGCCCTCGGCGGCTTCATGGCGGCCTCCGTCACGAGCCTCATTCAGTCCATCGTCATGACCTTCGCCCTCATCGTCGTGTGCTTCTTCGGCATCAACGCCGCCGGCGGCTGGGGCGCCGTGATGGAAAACGCCCGCTCCGTGCCCGGCTACCTCAGCCTCTTCGCCAGCACCAACATCCAGTCCGCGACCCCCGGCTCCTACACCTTCCTGATGATCGTCTCCACCATGGCCTGGGGCCTCGGCTACTTCGGCATGCCCCACATCCTGGTCCACTTCATGGCCGTTGAGGACGAGGAGAAGCTCTCCCTGTCCCGCCGTGTCGGCTCCATCTGGTGCGTGATCTCCCTGGGCGTTGCGGTGCTCATCGGCATCATCGGCTTCGGCATGACCAAGACCGGCGCCCTGGCGCTCCCCGGCAGCGAGCCCGAGGCCGAGAACATGATCGTGAACGTCGCCCACCTGATCGCTCAGAAGGGCTTCTTCGCGGCCGTCATCGGCGGCTTCATCCTCGCGGGCATCCTCGCCGCTACCATGTCCACCGCCGACGCCCAGCTTCTCGGCGCGGCCTCCGGCGTGACCAAGAACCTGCTCAACGACGTGCTGGGCAAGAAGCTCGACGACAAGACCAACATGCTCATTGCCCGCCTCACGGTCATCGGCGTTGCGATCCTCGGCGTGATCTTCGCCTCCAACCCCAACAGCTCCATCTTCCGCGTGGTGTCCTTCGCCTGGGCCGGCTTCGGCGCGACCTTCGGCCCCGTGATGCTCTTTGCCCTGTTCTGGAAGCGCTGCAACAAGCAGGGCGCCATCGCGGGCATGGCCTCCGGCATGATCATGATCTTTGTCTGGAAGTTCCTCATCGCCCCGAAGGGCGGCGTCTTCGCCATTTACGAGCTGCTGCCCGCCTTCGTGATCTCCTGCATCTTCATCGTGGTCGTCTCTCTCTGCACCCCCGAGCCGAGCAAGACCATCGTCAAGGAGTTCGAGAGCGTCGGCTGAGTTTTATCCAAAGACATGCGAGCAGCCCGGCAGTTTTCTGCCGGGCTGTTTTTCACGCCGCCTTGTCCATCGCAAGTCCCGCCGCGCGCAGCATGTCCTGGATGCTCACGGCGTAGCCGCGGGAGGCGTCGTTGATAAAGACGTGGGTGACCGCGCCGACAAGGCAGCCGTTTTGCAGGATGGGGCTGCCGCTCATGCCCTGGACGATGCCGCCCGTGCGGCTGAGCAGCGCGGGGTCGGTGACGCTGAACATGGCGTGGGTGCCGTCGGCGTCGCGGTAGACGCGGTTGATCTCCACCTGAAACTCCCCGGTCTCCCGGCCCTCGACGGTGGAGAGAATGGAGGCGGGGCCGGCCGTGAGCTCGCCGATCCGGGCCGGGCGGGAGCCGAGGGCGGCGCTGATGTGCCCGAAAATGCCGACGTCGGTGTTCCGCTCCACGCTCCCCAGCACCTGCGAGAGATCGGAGATGCCGTCCAGCTCGCCCGGCGTGCCCGCCGTGCCGGGGTGTACGGAGACGATCTGGGCCTCGGTGACGCTGCCCTCGCGCAAAGGTACGGCAAGGCCGGTCTCGCTGTCGTTGATGCTGTGGCCCAGCGCGCCGAAGACGCCGCTGTCCGGGTCGCAGAAGGTGAGGGTGCCGATGCCGCTCAGC
>CADBYZ010000086.1 GCA_902799075.1 Oscillospiraceae bacterium
GCCGAGCATACCCACGCCGCCCAGAAGCCCGAAGTCTGGGATCGCTAAGAGGAGGTAAAGAACTATGGCAACCTACAAGACCAAGAAGCCCTATATGTATGGCACCGGCCGCAGAAAGTCTTCTGTCGCCCGCGTCCACCTCATTCCCAACGGCTCCGGCGTGATCACCATCAACGGCCGTGACATCGACGATTACTTCGGTCTCGAGACCCTCAAGCTCATCGTTCGTCAGCCCCTGGTCACCACCAACACTCTCGGCAAGGTCGACATCGAAGCGACCGTCGCCGGCGGCGGCGTTTCCGGCCAGGCCGGCGCCATCCGCCACGGCATCGCCCGTGCCCTGCTCGTCGTCGATGAGAGCTACCGCGCCGCTCTCAAGGCCGCCGGCTTCCTCACCCGCGACCCGAGAATGAAAGAGCGTAAAAAGTACGGCTGCGAGGTCATGCACCGCCGCACACGGCGGTACATCGACCGGCAGCCTTCTTTTTTCTCTCCCCGCAAACGCAGAGCCGTCTGCGGGGCCCCGTGTACGAATGGACATCTCTTCGGAGGTGTCCGTTTTTTATGCGGCGGGCGGCTTATTTCAATCAGCGCCGCAAAGCGGCCCGAAGGGCGCTTTGCCCGCCGCGCTCCTCAGTTCAGCAAGCGCTAATCGAAAAACGTGCAACGGGCAGTCCTTTCGGGGCTGTCCGTTTTGGGTGTTATGGCTTTTTTTCAGCCGATTCTCCCAGCAGGGGCCGCGCTACTGTCCTGTTGAAAAACGCGATCAGCGGGCCCATGCAGAAGGCGGTGATAACGGTGCCGATGCCGACAGAGCCGAGGATCTGCTTTACCCCCATACCCGCGAGCAGGCACAGCGCGGCGCCCACGGCCACGCACACGCTGTCCGTGATGATGCGGCAGACCTGGAACGGAATACGCGTCTGCCGTTCGGACCAGACCAGGGCGACGGCGTCATAGGTGGACACGCCCAGGTCCGCCGTGAAATACAGCGCGGAGGACAGGGAGAGGATCACAAGTCCCGCCAGGAGCAGGAGCGCCCGGACGCCGATGCCGGGCGCGGGAAGCAAGCGCCGGCACTGCGCCTGCGAAAACTCCACCACATAGCCAAGCAGGAACAGATTGATGAAGGTCGCAAGGCCGATCTTGCGGCGGTCCATGGCAAGCGCAAAGCCCAGCAGCAGGAGGTTTACGATCACGTACAGCGTGCCGAAGCGGATGGGGATCACCGCGTCAAGTCCGCTCATAAGGGCCTGGAAGGGATCGACGCCGAAGGCCGCGTGCTTGAACATGCCGACGCTCAGCCCGCAGATCACGACGCCGAGGACGCTCATGACGACGCGCTTGGTATAGGTACTCATGCTCAGATCAGCTCAAACCGGAAGTTCTCGAATTTCAGCCTGCTGCCTTCGTCGGCCTCCATGGGCAGCAGCGCGCGGGCGATGAAATAGGGCTCCTCCTGCGCGCTCGTGCAGGTAAGCCAGGCGTAGTCGCCGTCGATTTGGGTAAGGATATAGTACTTTGTCTCCATGGTATCCGCTCCTGTCTCTTAAAGGTTGTGATCCATTATAGCCGGTATCCCGGGGAGAATCAATCCAATTCCACGTTTTTCTCCCCTTGCCATGTTCGGCGGTATTTGGTACAATCGGCGCAGGACTTTTTCGTTTGCGGAGGGTGCGCCATGCGCTTTCAGACCATATTCAAATACCGCAAAAACATGATGGCGGCTGCCATCGTGATGATCCTGCTGTACCACACCAAAGGCGCCTGGCCCGAGATCGCACTGAAAAAGATCGCCGGTTATTTCTACGGCGGCGTAGACCTGTTTTTCTTTGCCTCGGGGATCGGCTGCCGGTTCTCCTATAGCCGGGACCGAGACGCCGCCGCCTTTCTCCGCCGGCGCTGCGCGCGCATCCTGCCGGTATATGTCCCCTTCGCGCTGTGCTGGATCGCGGTGGAGACGCTGGGACACGACATCAGCTTCTCCGCGGCGCTTGCCAATCTCTTCGGCGTGCACGGCTTTCTGGACATTGCCCCGAGCTTCAACTGGTACGTGTCCGGCATGTGGCTGAGCTATCTTCTCGCCCCGTTTCTCGCGCCGCTGGCCGGGCGCTGTGACAGCAGAGCAAAGGCCATCGGGGTCGTGCTGGCGCTGCTTCTGTTCTCCTGCGCCTTCTGGGGCGATATGCAGCTCATCATCATCGTCACGCGTCTGCCGGTCTTTTTTGTGGGCATGCTCTTTGCCGCCGAGAGTGAGCGGCGCGAGGCGCTGACGAAGGCGGAGCTTGCGCTGCTGCTGGCGCTGGTCACTGTTGGTGCGGCGATTTTATGGGAGAGCCCGAGGTTTTTCGCCGACCTCGTGTGGAGCCACGGTCTCGCCTGGTACCCGATGCTGCTGATCGCGCCGGGGCTGTGTGCGGCTGTCGCCGCGGTTTCGGCGTGGCTTGACCGCTTCCCCGCCGGGCAATGGATCAACAAGCTGCTGGGCCTTCTGGGCGGGATCACGTTTGAAATCTACCTTGTCCACTTCTGGGCGCTGGAGAAACCGCTGCCCATGTTTCTGGGGCTTACAGCCCTGTACACCGCCGCGCTGCGCCTCGTTTCCGGGCTGATACAGAAAAAGTTTCATACCACGTAAATTTCCGGGCCGATCCGTTTGGATCGGCCCGGCTTATTTACTGGATTCTCTCATAGGTCACGAACTGATAGCGCACACCGTTTTCCTCCAGCCAGTCCCCCGCCTCGCGGATGCGAAAATCCGGGGACGCGTCCAGGTTTTCAAAGAAGCTGTCGGACGCGGGCGCAAGGTCGATCTTCGTGACATGCACCAGATCCATCCAGGGCAGGAACTGCCGATAGATCGACGCTCCGCCGATGACCAGCGTGCGGGGGTATTTTGCCGCGAGGGCGAGGGCTTCATCGGTGGAGTGCGCGAGCTCGGCGCCCTCGATCACGATATCCTGCCGCGTGACAACGATGTTGTCTCTCCCCTTGAGGGGCTTCCCACCCGGGAAGTCGGCAAGGGTCCTGCGGCCGACGATGACGGCGGCATCCCGTGTCAGCTCCCGGAAATGGGCACGGTCGGCCTTCAGGACCACCTGCTGGGTCCCCTCGCTGCCGATGCCCCAGTCGGAAAAGACGGCGACGATGGCTTCCATGCCGTCCCCTCCTTACAGCGCCACCGGGATCTTCCCGGCAAAGTCCGAATACTCGTAGCCTTCCATCCGGAAGCTGTCGCGGGTGAATTTGTAAAAATCGTCCACCGCGGGATCGACGATAAACTTCGGGGCGGGCTTGGGCTCGTGCCGGATGATCTCTTTCACCGCCTCCACATGGCGGTCATAGATGTGTGCGTCGGCGATGACATGGACAAACTCGCCGGGCTCGAAGCCGGAAACCTGAGCCATCATCAGCGTGAGCACTGCGTACTGCACCACATTCCAGTTGTTGGCGGTGAGCATGTCCTGGCTCCGCTGGTTCAAGATGGCGTTGAGTTTGTTTCCCGTGACGTTGAAGGTCATCGAATAGGCGCAGGGATAGAGGGCCATCTCGGACAGGTCGGCGAAGTTATAGATGTTGGTCATGATGCGGCGCGAGGCGGGGTTGTGCTTTAAGTCCCACAGGACCTTGTCCACCTGGTCCATGTCCCCCTCGGGGTAGTGGTGCTTGACACCGAGCTGGTAGCCGTAGGCCTTGCCGATGGAGCCGTTTTCGTCGGCCCAGGCGTCCCACACGCGGGTGCGCAGCTCCTTGACATTGTTGCTCTTTGCCTGCCAGATCCACAGCAGTTCGTCGATGGCGGACTTCCAGAAGATGCGGCGGACGGTGAGGATGGGAAACTCCTCGGCCAGGTTATAGCGGTTGACCACGCAGAATTTCTTGATGGTATGGGCGGGTGTCCCGTCCTCCCAGCGGGTGCGGACGGCGCGGTCCGTGTCCCAGATGCCGTTTTCCAGAATATCCTTGCAGTTTTGAATAAAGATCTCGTCAGCTTTGCTCATATGCTTACCTCGTTAAACATGATGGGTTCATTGTACCATACAAAGTGAAAAGTGAAAAGTGGAAAGTGGAAAGTGAAGAGAAGGAGCGCCTGCGGCGCGATCAAAACAGTCCGCTGTGCGGAAAGAATCTTTATGCCTGTCGCTGTACCAAAAAGATCCTTCCCTCACGCTCAGGATGTCACCATATTTCCACTTTTCACTTTCCACTTTCTTCTCTCACCCCTTCCCCTCTTGCGGAATACTATGGTTTTGGAGGTGGTGCGTATGAAATTTGCGGTGATCGGGGGCGACGCGCGGGCCGGGTGGCTGGCGGCGCTGCTGAACGGGGACGGACATACGGTGCGCTGCTACGCGCTTGAGAAGGCGGCGCTGCCCCAGCGTATTTTGCAGTGCAGCTCCCCGGAGGCCTGCGTGTACGGGGCGGACTGGGTGATCGTGGGCATCCCGGCGGAAAAGGGCGGCGCGCTCCACACCCCGCTTTCGGTGCAAAAGCTCAAGACCGAGGACCTGCTGACCGCCCTCTGGCCGGGGCAGACGCTGTGCGGCGGAAAGCTCGGGCAGGCCACGTCGCTCGCGGCGGTGCGCGCGGGACTTTCCGTGTGTGATCTCATGGCCAGGCGGGATTTTACCGTCGGCAACGCCGCCCTCACCGCCGAGGGGGCAGCGGGGCTGCTCATAAGGGAAAGCCCCCGCAGCCTCTGGAAGGGCAGGGCGCTTATAACGGGCTGGGGCAAGGTCGCCCGGCAGCTCGGGCCGCGGCTTCGCGCCCTGGGCTGCGACACGCGAATCGCCGCCCGCAAGGCCGGGGACCGGGCCGAGGCGGAGGCCTGCGGCCTCACTGCCTGTTCCTTCGATGCGCTGCCGGAGCTTGCAGGCGACCTGGACTTTCTCATCAACACCGTGCCCGCGCCGGTCATCTCACGCGAGACGGTGACGCGCCTGCGCCCGGACGCGGTGCTGCTGGAGCTTGCCTCCGAGCCCGGTTTTGATAAGGCGCTCGCGGAGGAACTGGGCCTGCGCGCAGTCTTCGCGCCGGGGCTGCCGGGCAGGAGCGCCCCCTGCGCCGCCGCCTGTCTCATGCGCGACACGATCTATACCGTCATACGGGAAAGGGAGGAAGAACATGGACAATAAAAAACGGCTGGGAGTCGCGCTGTGCGGCTCCTACTGCACCTATGAGCAGGTGTTTCGGGAGCTGGAAAAGCTCACGGGAAAGTATGACCTTGTCCCCATCATGAGCGACACCGCCGCCGAGACGGACACCCGCTTCGGCTCTGCCGCCAAAAATATCCGGCACCTCATGGACCTGACGGGAAAGCGGGTGGTCACCACCATTGCGGAGGCGGAGCCCCTGGGGCCGAAGGCGCCGATGGACGCGCTGCTCATCGCACCGTGTACCGGCAACACGCTCTCAAAGCTTGCCCACGGCGTGACCGACAGCGCCGTCACCATGGCGGCCAAGGCGCACCTCAGGAACGGAAGACCCCTCGTGCTCGCCTTCTCCACCAACGACGGACTCTCCGGCTCGGCAGAGAATATCGCGCGGCTATTAAACCGCAAGCACATGTACTTTGTCCCCTTCCGGCAGGACGATCCCACAAAGAAACCCAACTCTTTGCAGGCGGATTTCGCACTGATCGCACAGACCGTCGAGGCCGCACTGCGCGGTGAACAGCTCCAGCCGCTGCTGGTGTAAAGATTTGCAGGGACCGATCTCTTGATCGATCCCTGCTGATTATCTGTTACGTTTATCTCGTTGACACCGTGAGCTTGCATTTTTTATCGCCGTCGCGGTAGTGAAT
>CADBYZ010000087.1 GCA_902799075.1 Oscillospiraceae bacterium
TCAAAAGAATTTTTATAGTCATTTCTGACTTTTAAGAACCCTTTTCTTTGGTGCTTATTTAGCATAAGCTGTTCTTACATTGTTCAATTTTCAAGGTACTCTCTGCGCTCGCCTTCTCGGCGGCAGCTTTATTATTATATCAAAGCTGTTTGAGTTTGTCAAGAACTTTTTTCAAATTCTTTTGAATTTTTTCAAGCTCCGTCTGACTTTCCCGCTTGCCTCTTCGGCTGAGCAGCTTTGTTATTTTAACACCGCTGCAAGCGTTTGTCAAGAACTTTTTTCGATTCGCCAGAATCTTTTTTAAGTCCTTTTGCGACTCGCTCGTCCGCCTCTCAGGTGAGCAGCTTTGATATTATATCAAAGCCAATCGGCTTTGTCAAGAACTTTTTTAGATCCGCCGGGATCTTTTTTCAAGCTCTTTTCTGACTTCAGCCCCGCTCTCTCGAGCGCTCACGTAATATAGCACCGAAAACGGCGAAAGTCAACACTTTTTTGCAGAAATTTGAAAAGAATTTTTTGGGTCTAAATATTGGGCTTTTTTTGGGATATACTACACAACATGTATAGGAATGATACTTTTGAAACAAACTCTCTCCATCCGCGCCGCGCGCCTGTCTATACCTGTCTGCCGACGCTCCCCTCGCTCCGGGAGATCTTCTCCGCCTGTGCTGATTTCCAGACGCGCACGCTGCGCCTCGGCCTTGAGTCAAACCATATTGTAACGGTTTGCTGGCTCGACGGTCTGGTCTCCTCCCGTATGCTGACGGAGGACGTGATCCGCCCGCTGACGAGCCTTGTGCGTATACCGGAGCCGGAGAATGAGCGGCAGACCCTGCTGCGCATCCTGGCCGGAGCGGTCTATAACTGCTCGGCGCAGTACCGGGAGACCATGGATGAGGTGGTAAACGACCTCACTCACGGCTGCTGCGTGCTGTTGTTTGACAGCGCGGCCCAGGCCGTGAGTTTTGAAGCGCGCTCTGAGACCCAGCGCGCCGTGTCCGAGCCGACGCTGGAGAAGTCCATCAAGGGTGCCAAGGACGCCTTTGTGGAGACGCTGCGGGTAAACACCGCCCTGGTGCGGCGGCGCCTGTGCACGCCGAAGCTCAAGCTGGTGGAGTCCACGCTGGGGAGTACGACGGTCACAAAGGTGGCCATGTTTTACCTCGACGGCGCGGCCGCGCCCGAGACGGTGGCGGCTCTCGCTGCGCGGCTGGACGGTCTGGATGCCGACGCGCTGCTCGCGACAGGGCTTCTGGAGGAGGGTCTGACCGACGCGCCCGGCTCTCCCTTCCCGCAGCTGCTGCACACCGAGCGGCCCGACCGCTTCGCCCAGTATCTGACGGAGGGGCGCGTCGGCCTGCTGGTGGACGGGCTGCCGATCGGCCTTCTCGGGCCCGTGACCTTTGCCGACTTCATGCGCTGCTCCGGCGACAGCGCAAGCAGTGCGATCATCGCAAGCTCACTCAATCTCCTGCGCTGGCTCGCGCTGCTGCTGAGTCTCCTGTTTCCGGCTCTGTACGTGGCGATCGCGCTCTATCATCAGGAGATGATCCCGACGCGCCTGCTGCTGAGCGTCATTGAGGCAAAGCAGCGCGTCCCCTTCTCGACGGCGCTGGAGGTAATCGGGATGCTTTTGAGCTTTGAGCTTCTGCAGGAAGCGGGTCTGCACCTGCCGAACCCCATCGGCGACACGGTGTCCATCATCGGGGCGCTGATCGTGGGGCAGTCTGCGGTGGAGGCGCGGATCGTGTCGCCCATCGCGATCATCGTGGTGGCCTTCGCGGGCATCGCGGGCTACACGCTGCCGAGCCAGGATCTGGGCGCGGCGGTGAGGCTTCTGCGCCTGGGGCTGGTGCTCGCGGCGGTGGCGGCGGGGCTTTTCGGCGTGGGCGCGGCGCTGTGTCTGGTGCTTTTGCACCTGGCGGAGATGGACAGCCTGGGCCGCAACTATACAGCGCCCCTCTCCGACGGGGAGGCTCTGCCCCTGACGCGGCTCTTTCTCAAGGGTCCACAGCGTGAGGCAGGCTTTCGTATAGGGAGGCGGTCGCCGTGAAAAAACTGCTGGCGCTTATCCTGTGTGCCGCCGAGCTGCTGCTCTTTGCCGGGCGGGGCGGCCTGCGGGGAAATTACCGCGAGGTGGAGGAGCTGCTGGTGATCCAGACCATGGGGCTCGATAAAACCCTGGGCGGGGTGACGCTCTCTCTCGCGGCGGCGGGGGACAGTGAGGACAAGGTTGCCCGCATGGAGGCCGACGGCGTGTCGATCTCGGCGGCGATGGAGCGCATCCGGGACTACGCCTGGGAGGAGGAGCTGTTCTGCCCCCACATCGGGCGGCTGCTCATTGGGGAGAAGCTTGCGGAGGCCGGGATCGAGAGCGCGCTTGCCTATATCTGCCGCTCGCCGGAGCTGCGGCTGGACATGCCGCTGTTCGTGGTGCGCGGCGGTGAGGCCGCCGACGCGGTGATGACCGTGGGCAGTGGGGACAAGGGCATCTGCGATGTCATGCGCATCATCGAGCAGGACTTCAAGCGCCGCGGGGAAAGCGGCCTGACCACCGCGTCCCAGATCCTGCGGGACACGGCGCGCTGCGGCAGCAGCCTTATCTGCGCGCTGGAGCTGGGCCGGGCCAGCGAGAGCACCGAGCCGCCGGACGCGGAGAACGCCGCCCCCGAGGCGCGGAGCATCGCCCCCATGGGCTATGCGATTTTGCGGGAGGGGCGGCTGTGCCGCTATCTGACGCCGGAGCAGGCCGTCGCCGTCGGGCTCTTAATAAACAAGCCGGGCAGAGCAACCATAGATTTGCGTGATCGGCACGGCGAAGCGGCGGTGCTGGAATTAAACGGCGGCGGCTGCAGGATCCGCCCGGTCTGGGAGGGTGAAATCCTCAAGGGCGTGGACATCGCCTGCCAGGCGCAGGCAAGCCTTCTGGAGCGCGGTGGGCGCGGCGCGATGAACGAGGCGGAGGATCTCGACTACCTCACGGCCCGGCTGGAATCAAAGCTGGCAGGCTGGCTCAGCGCGGCGCTGCAGGCATCGAAGGAGCTCAAGGCGGACTATCTGTGCCTCGCCGAAACCCTGGAGCGCGCCGACCCCGCCGCGTGGAAGGCCCTCGACCGGGACTTCATCGACCTGCTGCCGGAGCTTGAGCTCCAGGTCACGGTCAGCGCAAAGCTCAACCAGATGAACGATATGAAATAAAGGGCGGGTGATCCCATGCAGGAAAACTACAACGCGCGCCAGCTTCTGAGCCTTGGGGCCGTGATCGCGCTGACCCCGGCGCTGCGGCTGTTCCCGGCTCGCGCCGCCGCGATCGCGGGCCGGGCCGGGTGGCTCGCGCCGCTTATGGCCCTGCCGCTGGCGCTGGTGTGGGCGCGGGCGATGGCGCTGCTGCTCGAGACGATGCAGCCCGGCGAGCTATTGCCCGACACCCTGCTGCGCCTTGGCGGCAGGCATTTTGGCAAGCCCGCCCTCGCGCTTTTTGCCGCCTGGTGCCTTACCTACGCCGCGTTCGTGCTGCGCTCGGGGGCCGACCGCCTGGTGGGTACGGTCTACCCCGGGGCACCCCCCGCTCTGTTCAGCCAGCTCATGGGGCTCGTGGCCCTCTTAGCCGCGCTTTCCACGCCGCGCAGCTTTGCCCGCATGGGGCGGATGCTGCTGCCGCTGCTGTTCGGCGTGCTGGGGCTGCTGCTGTTTTTCGCGCTGCTGTCGGCGGATTGGAGCAATCTTTTTCCCATCTCGGATGAAGACATTTGGCCCCTTATCAAAACCGCGCCGTTGCCTCTGGATATTGCGGCGGGGTCCGGCACGGCGCTGTGCTTTCTCGCGGGCGGCGTTGGGGAACGCCGCCCCGGCTTTGCGGCTCTGGCCTTCTGGTCGGTCCTGCTGTGCGTCACGCTTTCGCTTCTGAGCGCGGCTGTGATCGGGGCCTTCGGCGCGCCGCTGACGGGGCAGCTTTCAAGGCCCTTTTTCGTGCTGGTGCGCACGCTGGTGTTTTTCCGCACGGTGGAGCGTGTGGAGGCGCTGGTGGTGATGCTGTGGGTTTTCCCGGACTTTCTGATGACGGCGCTGTTTTTCTGGGCTGGACAATACGCCCTGCGCCTGCTGTGCGGCTTTCACCCGGATATAAAAATGCGCCCCCGTCTGGATTTCTCCGAGGGGCGCGTGCTGATCTGGGCCTTCGCCGCGGCGGCGACGGCGCTGTCGCTCTTTCTCGCGCCGGAGCCGAGGAAGCTCGAGCGCTGGTCCACGGTCTATATTCCGGCGGCAAACTTTACCTTTGTGTTCGTGTACCTGCCGTTATTATATATTGTGGGCAGAAAGTCAGACGCTAAAAAGCGAAAGAGCTTGTAAAAAATCTGTTGTCCCCGCAATAAAAACGGCCTTCGGCGAAAACGCACAATGCCGCGAATTCGCCGAAGGCCTGCAAGTTTCTGTTATCGTTACCGCGCATGACCTGACCGGGGGCATACAGTTTCAGATTCTGTTCCCTTTCCGGTCTTTATCGATGTGCAAAACGCTCCCTTGTCTTCTTTTGGGCCGGGATCGAATCGATCTCGCCGGCAGCGGTGAGTGCCATCTTGGTCAGCATCGGGCCTGCGATTTCATAAACCAGCACGCTGAAAAGAATAACGTTTCGGATCAGGGATGCCTCACTTCCGCCCAGAGACTGCGCCATCACAACCATCCCAAGAGCCACACCTGCCTGCGGAAACAGCGTAATCCCCAGATATTTTCTGACGTTCTCACTGCATCCCGTAATCGTGCTGCTGAAGGAAGCCCCAAAATATTTTCCCAAACACCGGGTCACAATATAGACAAGTCCGATCAAAAGAACCACCGGATACCGGAAAACACTGAGTTCCAGCCCTGCGCCGCTGATAACAAAGAACGTGGCGAACAGGGGCGCTGTCCATTTGTCTGCCCGGTTCATGATATCTGCCGAGTATTCACTCATATTGCAGAACACGGTTCCCAGCATCATACACACCAGAAGAGAAGAGAAGGATATCTCGATCGCACCCAGGGGGATCCTGACGGAGGACAAAGCAATCGTCAGCACAACAAAACCAATCGAAAGGGACAAACGGTTGGAGTTGGAGAAGAACAGCTTTTCCAGTTCCGTGAGAAGCGCGCCGAGTACCGCTCCAAGGATCAGGGAGCAGATGATCTCCAGAATCGGATTGACAATGATGGCGTACACATTTAATTCTCCGCCCTTCAAAGCCTCCGCGATTCCAAACGATACGGCGAAGATAATAAGCCCTACCGCATCGTCAAGCGCGACGATCGGCAGCAGAAGATCCGTCACTTCACCCTTTGCCTTATACTGCCGGACAACCATCAAAGTGGCCGCGGGTGCAGTAGCTGCGGCGATCGCGCCCAGCGTAATGGCTGCGGAAAGGGGGAGTGTGTCTTCTCCGAAGCAGAAATGCAGTCCGACAAGCGCCAGATCCACCAGTATAGTAGCCGTCACCGCCTGAATGATTCCGATCACCGTAGC
>CADBYZ010000088.1 GCA_902799075.1 Oscillospiraceae bacterium
CGCTTTGGAGTGTCTGCGTCCCCTCGGGGTGCTCCATGCAGTACTGGGCGCGGGTGATCACGTCCGCCCCGTAGGCGGCCTGCGCGTTCCAGGCCGTGCGCTGTCCGGCGCATTTGCCGGTATCCAGATCATACAGCCGCAGGGCAAGCGTCGTGGTGCCGAGGTCGAGGGCCGCGCCGAGGCGCGTGCCGCCGTCCGAGGCTGCCGCCTCTCCGCTGAGGATCGCGCCGCCCGTTAGCTCCCGCACCGTGACGCAAGCGTCTCCGGTCAAGGTGTACCGGCAGGCGAGGACTTCTTCGCCGTTCACCGTAGCCCGGCATTTGCCGCAGCGGCCCAGGCCGCCGCAGGGCGCGGTCACATTTATCCCCGCCCGGCGCAGCGCGTCCAGCAGGCGCTCCCCGTCTTCGGCTGTGACACTCAGCTCCTTTGACGGCGTGTGGATTTTGATTTCAGCCATGTTCTCACCGCGTTTTCGTGAATAATCATTCTTTTTCAGTCCCGATTGTTCTTGCAATTTTCACCGTTCGTGGTATGATTATCCATATCTTAATGGCCTGAATGCCGTTTGTCAAGGAGGGACGCGCTGTGGAAAAGCTGTTGACGCTCGCCCTCGAGCTGGGCTTTGACCACGCTGCCCCCCTGGACGCCGGGAAGCTTCGCGCCCTCAACGAGGTGCGGGAGATGTGCGCCTCCGGCCGCTGCAGGCGCTACGGCAAAAGCTGGAGCTGTCCCCCCGCCTGCGGCACGATCGAGGAATGCGAGGCCCGCATGAGCCGATACACCGGCGGGGTGCTGGTACAGACCACGGCGCAGCTCCGGGACGACTTTGACATGGAGACCATGAACCTCGCCCAGGAGACCCACAAGAAGCGCTTTTTCGACCTTGCCCGTCAGGCAAGGCTTCTCTGCCCCGACGTGCTGCCCCTGACGGCGGGCTCCTGTACCGTCTGCCGCGCCTGCACCTACCCGGACAAGCCCTGTCGTTTCCCGCGCAAGATGCTCTCCTCCATGGAGGCCTACGGGCTTCTGGTGAGCGAGGTGTGCAAAGACGCGGGCCTTGCCTACTACTACGGCCCCGGGACGCTGACCTACAGCGCCTGTATTCTGACGAAAGAAGGGTGAACCCATGACGCCGAAGGAAATATTCCTGGAATTGTTAAAACCCGACGGGCAGCCGCCGCGCCAGCTCAAGCAGTATGAGGCGCTGCACCTGGTGCTGACCGATCCCGTCAACGCATTCTTACGCGGCAACCGCGTCAAGGGCAGCACCAGTCGCGACCGCTGGGGCACCACGATCCTCTTCCCCGCCGACGCCCCCGGCGCCACCCCGCACATCACCGCCACCGACAAGGTATGTCCCGATGTGACGCACTGGCGGGACTATGTCCACGCCCCGGACCTGGAGGCAAACTGCCGCGAGGGCTGGGAGGAATGCGCGAAAAAAGCCCGGGAGACCGCCGGGGACGAGCGCCTGGTCTGCGGCTTCATGGGCACCGGCATCTTTGAGCAGACGCATTTTCTCATGGGCTTTGAGGATACCCTCACCGGCTTTTACGAGCACCCGAAGGAGATGCACGAGCTCATCGAGTATATCACCGACTACCGCATCCAATACGTCACTATGCTCATTGACGGTCTTCACCCGGACGCGATCTTTTCCCACGACGACTGGGGCACGAAGGAAGCGCTGTTCATGAAGCCGGAGATGTGGCGCGAGTTTTATAAGGAGCCCTACCGCCGCTTTTACGGCACGATCCGTGAAAAGGGCTGCATCGCCATCCACCACGCGGACTCCTACCTCGTCCCCATCGTGGAGGACATGGTGGAGCTCGGGATCCAGTGCTGGCAGGGCACGCTGCCGGAAAACGATATCCCGGCCCTGCAGAAGCAATTAAAGGGCCGCATGATCCTCATGGGCGGCGTGGGCGCGGCCATCGACCGGCCCGACTCTACCGAGGAGGAGATCCGCCCCTATGTGCGCGATGTGCTGCGGCGCTGCTGCCCCGGCGGGCACTTCATCCCCTCCATCACCTACGGCATCATGGGCACGGTCTTCCCGCACGTCGACCCCATCATCAACGACGAGATCGACCGCTACAACGCAGGGCTGCACATGCCGTCCTTCCCCCTGCCGGAGGTCCCGCGGCGCAGGGCGGCTTCTCCCGCGGCGGCGCAGACTGCCGCCCAGGCCTCCGACACCGGGGACGAGCTCTTTGCAGCCCTCGCCGAGGCCCTGTATAAGGGGCAGAAAAAGAAGGTCACGACCCTGTGTGAGCGTGCGCTGGACGCGGGCGAGGACGCGCAGGCGGTGATCTCCCGCGGCCTCATCCCCGGCATGGACAAACTGGGCGCGGCCTTCTCGGCGGGCAAAGCCTTTGTGCCGGAGATGCTCATGGGCGGGCGCTGCATGAACGCCGCCATGGAAATTTTGAAACCGCGCCTTGCGGGAAAGACTGCGAAGGCGGCGGGGCGCGTGGTGCTCGGCACCGTGCGCGGCGACCTGCACGACATCGGCAAGAACCTCGTCAAGATCATGATGGAGGGCGCGGGCCTCGAGGTCGTGGACCTGGGCGTGGACGTGGCCCCCGAGGACTTCATCAGGGCGGCGCAGGAGCGCGACTGCGGGCTTATTGCCTGCTCGTCGCTGCTGACCACCGCGATGCATGAGATGCGCGACGTGGTGCGTCTTGCCGAAGAGGCGGGCATCCGCGGCAAGGTGAAGATCATGGTGGGCGGCGCGCCCATCAGCGAGGCCTTCTGCCGTGAGATCGGCGCCGACGCCTATACCCCCGACGCCGCCGAGGCCGCCCGCGTGGCGGTGAGCCTCCTGGCGGGATAAGCATTTTAACGCAGAACACCCCGGATCGTTTGATCCGGGGTGCTTTCCTTTTAAAGGATTTCGATCAGCCGGTCCACGTCCTCGTCGGTGGTGGCCCAGCTCGTGGCGATGCGCACGACGGTTTTGCCGTCCGGGCGGTTTTCCCAGAAGCTCATCTCCACCTTCTCCGACAGGGCCGCATGCTGTTCAGGCTTAAGCAGCGGAAAGATCTGGTTTGTCGGCGCGTCAAAAGCCAGCTCATAGCCCTTATCCCGCAGAGCCGCGCGGATGCGCTCGGCCTTGTCGATGGCGTTTTGCCCGCACTTGAGATACAGCCCGTCGGTAAAGAGCGTGTCGAACTGGATCCCCGCGATCCGCCCCTTGGCGAGCAGAGCCCCGTGCTGCTTGACGATCGTAAAAAAGTGGGGAACGGTGTTTTTCTTTGGGAACACCACCGCCTCGCCGAAGAGAGCGCCGCACTTGGTGCCGCCAATATAGAAGGCGTCGCACAGGCGGGCAAGGTCGGAAAGGGAAGCGTCGTTTTCCGGGCAGGCCAGGGCGCTTGCAAGCCGCGCGCCGTCGAGGTAGAGGGGGATGCCCGCGGCCCGGCATACGCGGGAGAGTGCCTCCAATTCCGCGAGTGAGTAGAGCGTGCCGTACTCCGTTGGCTGGGAGATGTAGACCATGCCGGGCATGACGGTATGGTCGCGGTTTTCGTCATGCGCGTATGTATCGAGGCAGGCGCGCACCGCATCGGCGGAGAGCTTGCCGTTTTCCCCCGGCAGGGTCAGCACCTTGTGGCCGCTGTGCTCGATGGCCCCGGATTCGTGGGTGCTGATGTGCCCGGTCCCGGCGGCGATCACACCCTGATAGGAGCGTAAAAGCGCGTCGATGACGGTGGCGTTGGTCTGTGTGCCGCCGACGAGGAAGAAGATTTCGGCCTCCGGAGCTTCACAGGCTTTGCGGATTTTTTCCCGCGCGGCGGCGGAGTATTCGTCGAAGCCGTAGCCGGCGGTCTTTTCGAGGTTTGTCTCCAGGAGGCGCTGTAAAATCTGGGGATGTGCCCCCTCCATGTAGTCGGACGCGAAGTTGAGTTTCATTTTTTCCCTGCCTTTCCCTTTTTGCTTTTGGGATATTGTAGACGATTTTGCAAAGACATGCAAGTAGGGGACGGTGTCCCCTACTGGATATGCTCCTCGGTGAAATCATCCAGAACGCGAAAACCCATTTTGCCGGGCTCGGCGATGGGGAACATGGCGATGCTCGTGCTGTCAAAGCACGGGGCCAGGCGCGTCTCCGGATCAAGGCGGGGGTTCGATTCCTGTTTTTGCTTCTGTCGGTTTTTCTTTTTAGCCATTCAATAAAACACCTCCCTGCGGATAGTGTTCCACAGGGAGGCGGTTTTTATTTAAGCTCGTGAAATTCGCAGGAGATCGCGCCGTTATCAAAGATCGTCACCAGCGCCCAGGTGAGTACCGCGCCCCGGCCCGCGGTGCCGGGATTGATGAGCGTCACGCCGCCGAGCTCCGTCCACGCCGCCTTGTGTGTGTGGCCGAAGAGGGCAAGCGTCGCCCCCTGCTCCTCCGCGGCGTAGACCAGGGAGTCCATGTGCCAGGGGCTTACATTATATAAATGTCCGTGAGTGAGAAAAGCCTTCACCGGCCCGAGGTCGATCGTCATGGCCGCGGGTGAGAGCGGCGCGTAGTCGCAGTTGCCGCAGACCGAGTAAAGCGGCGTGTCCGGCAGGGCCTGACGGAGAAGCTGCGCGTCCCGGTCATGGTCGCCCAGGTGGATGAGCACGTCGGCGTTCGCTGCCCGCGCCGCCTCCAGCATGGGGAAGTTGTTGCCGTGGGTGTCGGAAAAAACCGCCGCTTTGATCATCTTCGCGCCTCCTGTCAACTTTGTGCGTTCGCGTGAATATAATAAAGCATGTCGAGGTGAGTTGCAATGCAAAGTTTTGAGGATGTGCAGCGGGAACTTGCACGAAGCGGCAAGGGTGCGGAGCTGAACGCTCTCGCCCGGTCCGCGGACGGGGAGAAGCTCTCCGCCATGCTGGACGGGGAAAAGCTGCAAAGGGCGGCACAGACCGGGGACGCGGCGTCCCTGCGCGCCATGCTGGGTACGGTGCTGGGAACCGAGGAGGGGCGGCGCCTCGCGGCCAACATCAAAAAGCTGATGGAGAAGTGAAGCCCGGGAGGTGAGCGCCGTGGACGATCTGGAGCGGCAACTGAACAGCATCCTGTCTGACCCCAAGCAGATGGAGCAGATCGCGGGGCTGGCCCGTTCGATCATGGGCGACGGTGCGCAGGGCAACCCCTCGCCGGAGCCGGGGCCGGGACCGGGGCCGGGGCCGGACGCCGCCCTCCTGGGGCGCATCGCTTCCCTGATGCAAAGCGGCGGCGAGGGGCGGGAGCAGGCGCTTTTGAAGGCCATGGCGCCCTTCCTCTCCGAAAAGCGGCGGGGGAAACTGGATAACGCGCTCAGGCTTGCAAAGCTTGCCCGCATCGCGCGGCTTGCCATGGAGCAGGGAGGCGGCGATGAAGCGCTATGACGCGAGCACCGGGCGGGTGAGCGGCATGCCCGAGCCCATCGCCGCGCCGCCCATGGTGCCGCCGTCCCCGCCGCCGATGATGCCGCCGCGTCCGAGGCCCGCGCCGCCCCCGCCCTT
>CADBYZ010000089.1 GCA_902799075.1 Oscillospiraceae bacterium
AGCCCCATGATGGGCTACAGCCTCAAAGCGTCCGGCTCCCTCATGAACACGATTGCCTATCCGCAGTTTGTGGCAACGCTTGCCGACAAGCCGGAAGCGCTGGCCCTTGCCAATGCGCTGGACCCCGCGGCGGGAGAATACATGCGCCCGGCTCTGGAGACGGTGGAGCTGCTGATCCGGGAAGGCTGCATTGATATCGACGCGTGTGATCAGATTTCGGACAACTATACCCAGGTGATCCTGCGCTTCTTTGAAGGCGATGTGCCGATGATGCTCTGCTACGGGGATACCGTGTCCGGGACCCGGAAACGGGAAAGCCAGTCCGAGGCGTTCGCCAGGTCGCCTTTTGCGTACAGCTTTTCTCCGATCCCGCTGACCGATAAGGGGGGATATTTTATCGACAGTCCCTCCGTGGAGTTCTCCGTAAACAAGGACTGCGAGAATCTGGACATGACAAACGAATTCATGCGCTTTCTGATTACAAAGGAAGAGCTCAATGAGATGGCCTCCGTGAAGCGCCTCGTGACGCCCACCACGGATCTGTCCTTTGACTCGCTGTTCGCACCCTTCGCCCGGATACCCGCGGATCGTACCATGTCCCCGGAGGTGCTTGGCATCAGGGATCCGCTCACGGTTCAGCTGCGCGTCGCGGCGTTTCGCGTCGGCAAGGGCGAGCTCAGCGTTGACGAGGCCGCCGCAATGTACGGAAGCTTTGAATAACGCCGCCGGGAAAAAGTGCCGTAACGACATAAAAAACTACCGCGCTGAGGAGAGAAACATATGAACGAAACGCCATCCGCTGCCAATTCCACATCCAGGCTGCAGCCCTGCCTTTCACCGCTGGCCGTCTGGGCCATATCGGTAGGCTCGGCCATCGGCTGGGGCTCCCTTGTGGTCACAAGCGGCTCCTATCTGTCCCAGGCCGGCCCGCTGGGTTCGGTCCTCGGGCTGCTGATCGGCTTTGCCATGATGCTGATGGTCGCCGACCACTACACCTTCCTGGGCAAGCGCCGGGACCGGCGGCCTGTACGAATACATCAAAAATGTCTTCGGCTATGACCGCGCCTTTCTGGTGGCCTGGTTCATGTTCCTGACGTATATTTCCATCTTCTGGGCCAACGCCACCAGCATCCCGCTCTTCGCGCGCTACTTCCTGCGCGGCGCGTTCAAGATCGGCTATCTCTACACGATCTTCGGGTATGAGGTCTATCTGGTAGAGGCCATCGTCACAATCACCGCCATCGCGCTGATCGGGCTTTTGTGCATGAGGAGCCGGGAGGCGACCGCGCGCATCATGGTGATCCTGGTGCTGGTGTTTACCGTCGGCATTACGTTCTGCTTTGCGGCGGCGATGCTGGGCTTCAGCAAAAGCAGCTTCACGATGGAGCCTGCCTTTGTTCCGGACGCAAGCGCCCTCGGGCAGGTGATCCGCATCGCCTTCCTGTCCCCCTGGGCCTTTATCGGCTTTGAGAGCGTGTCCCACTCTGCCCCGGAGTTTCGCTTCAGGCAGAGCAAGCTTTTCCGCATTCTCGTCATCTCCCTGATCGTCACGACGGCACTGTACATCTTTATCGTCCTGATGAGCGTGTCCGTCTATCCGGAGGGCTGCGCAAGCTGGCTGGACTATATCCGCCGCCTGAGCGAGTTTGAGGGGATCGCGGGGCTTCCCGCCTTTTATGCCGCCAACCACTATCTCGGCCCGACCGGCGTCCGTATCCTGATGGCGTCGCTGCTGGCCCTGGTGATCACGAGCCTGATCGGGATGCTGCGCGCGGTCGGCCGCCTGTGCTACGCCGTGGCGCAGGACGGTATCCTGCCCGAGCAGTACGCCCAGCTCAATGACAAGCAGGTTCCGGCCAAAGCCATCCTCCTGACCGTCCTCCTGTCCCTGCCCATCCCCTTCCTCGGCAGGACAGCCATCGGCTGGATCGTGGATACGACCACTATCGGCGCGGTCATTCTCTACGGCTTCGTCTCTGTGGCGGTGTTCAAGGTCTCCGGGCAAGAGGGCTGCAAAAGGAATCGCATTATCAGCGGGATCTGCCTGCTTATCCTGGTCGCCTTCCTGCTCTTCCTCCTGTTCCCCAGCCTCTTCTCCGACTATACCATCGAGACGGAGACCTATGTCCTCATCGCGATCTGGTCGATCATCGGCCTGGTGTTTTTCAACAGCGTCATCCGCAAGGATCACGCCAGAAAGTTCGGTAAAGCCATCATCGTCTGGATCGCCCTGCTGGCCTTCATCGTCCTGATGGCGATGACCTGGGCGGAGCGACTGAACGAGGCGCGGGAAAATGACATTGTCGATGAAATTTCCGTTTATATAGACGACGTGGCCGGCGGCGAATCGACCGCCGAGGACAAGGACAGCTTCCTCAATGTCCAGCGTGTGCGCCTGCACGACGCGGACAACACCAGCGTGCTGGTTATCGCGGGGCTCTTCGCCATGTCCCTGTCCGTCATGCTGATTAACTATTCCACCACGCGCAAGTGGGAGAAGAAGGCAGCTGAGGAGCGCGACGAGGCCCGCACCGCGGCCTTTACCGACCCCATGACCGGCGTCAAGAGCAAGCACGCCTTCCTCCTGAGTGAGAAGCAGTATGATACGGCCATTCAGGAGAAAACGGCCCACCCCTTCGCCATCGCCGTCTGTGACGTCAACGGCCTGAAGGTCATCAACGACACCTTAGGCCATAAGGCGGGCGACGAGTACATCATCAAGGCCAGCCGGATGATCTGTGATATTTTCCAGCACAGCCCGGTATACCGCACCGGCGGAGACGAGTTCGTCGTGATCATGACGGGGCGCGATTATCTCATCCGCAAGGAGCTGGTGCTGGCGCTGCATGACCGCTCCGTGGAGCATATCAGCACGAATGACGTGGTGGTTTCAGGCGGCCTTTCGGATTACAGGCCGGGCGAGGATGTCAGCTTCCATGATGTGTTTGAGCGCGCGGATGAGCTGATGTACGAAGAGAAGAAGCTTTTGAAGGGTATGGGCTCCATCACGCGCGAGGACGCCGAGGTGGCGGCCAGGCAGGTGTTCCCGGCAAACGAAAGCGCCGATATCCTGAACCTCAAGCGCTTGGTCCTCATCGCGGAGGATGAGGAGATCAACCAGATGATCCTCGGCAACATGCTCCAGGGGGAGTATGAGGTATTGTACGCCTCGGACGGCGCCGAAGCGCTCGAGCAGATCAAGAAGCACAAGGACGATCTGGCCCTTGTCCTGCTGGATCTGCAGATGCCGAGAATGGGCGGCATGGAAGTGCTGAAGGTCATGAAGGAAGAGGACGAGCTGCGCGGTATCCCCGTGATCGTGATGACCGCGGATCAAAGCGCGGAGGTCGACTGCCTCAAGATCGGCGCGATCGACTTCATCCCCAAGCCCTACCCCAACTTTGAGATCATCCAGGCCCGCGTCAAGCGCTGCATCGAGCTTTCCGAAAAGAGCAACATCATCCAGTCCACGGAGCGCGACAGCCTGACGAATCTCCTGAACCTCGACTACTTCCTGCGTTATGTGCGCATGTATGACCAGCACTACACCGACATGGCGATGGACGCCATTGTGCTTGACGTCAACCACTTCCACATGCTCAATGAGAGATACGGAAAGTCGTACGGCGACAGCGTGCTTGCCCGCATCGGCAAGCGCATCCGTAAGATCTCGCGCGAGGTCGGCGGCGTGGGCTGCCGCCGCGCTGCGGATACCTTCTTCATCTACTGCCCCCACCTGGACGATTACGCGGGCATCCTGGACAAGGCGTCCGAGGATCTTGTGGACGGGGATGTGTCTGAGAACCGCGTCCGCCTGCGCATGGGCGTGTATTCCAATGTAGACAAGTCCATCGAAATCGAACGGCGCTTTGACTATGCGAAGATTGCCGCGAACACGGTGAAGAACGGCTACTTAAAGGCAATCGGCATCTACGATACCGAGATGCATGAGGCGGAGCTCTACAGGGAGCGTCTGCTGGAGGACTTTAAACCATCCCTGGAAAGCGGGCGTTTCATGGTCTACTTCCAGCCCAAGTACGATATCCGCCCCGACAAGCCCATCCTGGCCAGCGCAGAGGCCCTGGTGCGCTGGGACCATCCGGCGCTCGGCCTGATCAGCCCCGGCGTGTTTATCCCCCTGTTGGAGGATAACGGCCTGATCCTCGAGCTGGATCAGTATGTCTGGCGCAAGGCCGCCGAGCAGCAGCGCGATTGGAAGGACCGCCTCGGCTTCGCCGTCCCGGTTTCGGTGAACGTCTCCCGTATCGACATGCTGACGCCGAACCTGAAGCAAATCTTCAAGGAAATTCTGGAGGCCTATCGTCTGAATCCGGAGGATCTGGTGCTGGAAATCACCGAGTCGGCCTATACCGGTGATTCCGATCAGGTTATTTCCACGGCCAAGGAGCTGCGCGGCATGGGCGTCGGCTTCCGCATCGAGATGGACGACTTCGGCACCGGCTATTCCTCCCTGGGCATGCTTTCACACCTGCCCATCGACGCGCTGAAGCTGGATATGAGCTTTGTCCGCAGCGCCTTCGGACAGACGCGGGATGTGCGCATGATCGAGCTGATCATCGACATCGCGGACTATCTGCACGTCCCGGTCGTCGCCGAGGGCGTGGAGACCGAGGAACAGTATCTGACACTCAAGGCAATGGGCTGCGATTATGTGCAGGGCTATTACTTTTCCAAGCCCGTGCCGCCCCAGGCGTTCGACCGCTTCCTGATTGAGCGCACCAACGCGAAGACCGAGATCACCCAGGCGGACAAGAAAACCTGCATGAGCATCTCCAAGGCGCTGACCAGTGATTTTGAGAGCATCTTCTATGTGGATGTGATCACGGACTTCTATCTTGAGTTCCACACCGGCAGAAACGGTGAGCTGGAGATCCGTCCCGGCGGAGTTGATTTCTTCAATGATGTCGGGGAAAAGCTGCTGGCGGATGTACCCGAGGCCGACGCGGAAAGACTCAGGGAAGCGCTGAGCAAAACAAGCCTGACACGCTGGATCGGTCAGCAGGAAACCGTTGAACTCCCGTTCCTGAAACTGAAAAACGGTGTACCGACGCCCTGTTCGCTTCAGACGATCAAGTCACGGGAAAGCGATACCCATCATATCGTATTGGGTGTAAGAGAAGGAAAGGGAGGAAAAGTATGATGACACTGGACGCCTTGAAGCTCTACGGCGCAAATACCGCCGAGGGTATGGGCAGATGCCTGAATAACGAGTCGTTCTATCTCAAGATGGTCGCCATGGCGCTGGCGGATAAAAACTTTGACAGGCTGAAGGAAGCAGTGGACGCCGGAGATACCCACGCGGCTTTTGCGGCTGCCCATTCTCTGAAGGGCTCGATCGGCAATGTGGCGCTTACGCCTGTTTACGAGCCGATCTGCGCGCTGACAGAGCTGCTGCGCGGCAAGGACGCGCCGGTCGCCGGCGCGGAGACGCTGGCGGAGCAGATCATGGCGGCGCGGGAAAAGGCGCTGTCTCTGTGAGTGCGGGAAACAGGACGCCGGAGTCGGAGGCCGGTTTTTCAGGCAAGCGCCTGCTGCTGGTCGAGGATAACGCGGTCAACATGCAGATTGCGCAGCTGATCCTCAATGAGGCGGGCTTCACGGTGGAGACCGCGGAAAACGGGCAGCTTGCCGTCGATATGGTATCCGCGTCTGAACCGGGGTATTATAACGCGATCCTGATGGACATTCAGATGCCGGTCATGGACGGCTATGCGGCCACGCGGGCAATCCGCGCCCTGCATCGACGGGAGCTGGCGGAGATCCCCATCGTCGCTCTGACAGCCAATGTCTTTCGGGAGGATGTGGAAGCGGGGAAGGCGGCCGGGATGGTCGCGCACCTCGGAAAGCCTGTGGACGTGCCAAAGCTGCTTGCAACACTGCGCGGCGTGCTTTCCCGGCGGTAGTCAGACGCCCGCAGCGAACGCGCCAATACACATCAAAATACAGGAAACGCCCGCCGACAGCTTGAACATAAGCGGTGGCGGGCGCAATTTCTTACGTTTCTGCAAAAGATTTGCGCTTTTTAGTAAGTCTTGCTGCGCTTCTCGTTGAGAAGCTGTTTGACGCGCTTGTGATTTACCCTGCTCAAGGATCTTTGCTTCCTTCTCTTCGGCAGAGAGTTTGGTGAAAGCTTTATTCTTCATGGAAACCTCCTTTAAAATGCGAAAATGGCGCACATGAGCGGAATGCCCCATGTGCGCCATGCGCGTGAAT
>CADBYZ010000090.1 GCA_902799075.1 Oscillospiraceae bacterium
GAGGGAGTCGCACTTTTCCTTGAGCTGCTTGACAAAGCCCGCGCCGCTGGTGGGGGGCACGTCGCGCCCGTCGAGGAAGCAGTGGACATAGACCTTCTCCACGCCGTGCTGCTTTGCCATATCGAGCATGGCGAAGATGTGGGTCAGGTGGCTGTGGACGCCGCCGTCGGACAGGAGGCCCATGACGTGCAGGGCATGGCCGCCGGCCTTGGCATCTTCAATGGCCTTGAGGTAGACGGGGTTCTGGAAGAACTTGCCGTTCTTGATCTCCTGGGTCATCTTGGGCAGGATCTGGAACACGACGCGGCCCGCGCCCATATTGGTGTGGCCGACCTCGGAGTTGCCCATCTGCCCCTCGGGCAGGCCCACGTCAAGACCGGAGGCCTGGAGGATGGTGTGGGGATTTTCGGCAAAGAGTTTATCGAGATTGGGGGTGTTGGCAACATAGATGGCATTGCCGCGGGAGGGCGCCGCCAGTCCGTAGCCGTCCATGATAATCAGGACTGCTTTTTTGCTCATGTGCTGTACTCCTTTAAAATAATGGAAAGGGCGATATCATAACGGTATCGCCCTGTATTGGTATTACTCCTGATCGGTCGCCTTGATGATGGTGGCGAAGTCAACAGGCTTGAGGGAAGCGCCGCCGATGAGGCCGCCGTCGATGTCGGGCTGAGCCAGCAGCTCGGCGGCGTTCTTGGCGTTCATGCTGCCGCCGTAGAGGATGCTGACGGCACGGGCGGGACGGGCGCCGTAGATGCCGCGGATAACGGCACGGATGCCCTGGCAGACTTCCTGCGCCTGCTCGGCAGTGGCGGTCTTGCCGGTTCCGATGGCCCAGATGGGCTCGTAGGCGATGATGCAGCGGCGCAGCTTGGAAGCGTCGATGCCGCTGAGGGCGGCCTTGACCTGATAGGCAACGTACTCCATGGTCAGGTCCATCTCGCGCTGCTCGAGGCTCTCGCCGACGCAGATGATGGGGATAATGCCCTTCTCGATGAGGGCCTTGGCCTTGGCGTTGACGAGCATGTCATCCTCGCCGTGGTACTGGCGGCGCTCGGAGTGGCCGACGATGCAGTACTTGGCGCCCACGTCAGCCAGCTGGCTGGCGGAGACTTCGCCGGTGTACGCGCCCTTTTCGAACTTGGAAACGTCCTCACCGCCGGCGGCAACCTTGCAGTCCTTGCCGGCCTTGATCATGGCGGGGATCATCACAGCGGGGGTGCACAGCACCATCTCGCAGGTGCGGGTCTTGGGGAGATTGGCCTTGAGCTCTTCCATGAAGGGCTTGATCTCGGAGGCGAGCATGTTCATCTTCCAGTTGCCCGCGATAACGGTCTTGCGGTATTTTCTGTTCATTGGTATCAAATCCTTTCCCGGTTTTCTCCATTTGGGGTGTTAACAACCCCTGTAAATGATGGCTTCAGAGAACGCATCCCGCAGCTCGACAAGAGAGGATTTCGAGAAAAAACGTGTTCTGCCGATGACGGCTTTTTGCAGGAATACTTTGTGTATTTCAAGAAAAGACGGCGATGGCAGGGCGCGTTTTTTCCGGAAGACGCCGCAGGCGATGCTGCGGGTTGTGTTCTCAAAAAATCACGCGTCGAGCAGGCAGGCCACACCCGGCAGCTCCTTGCCTTCGAGGAACTCGAGGGAGGCGCCGCCGCCGGTGGAGATGTGGGTGATCTTGTCGGCAAAGCCGAGCTTCTCGACCGCCGCCGCGCTGTCGCCGCCGCCGACGATGGTGATGGCACCGGACTCGGCCAGAGCCTTGGCCATGGCCTTGGTGCCGACGGCAAACTTCTCAAACTCGAACACGCCCATGGGTCCGTTCCACACGATGGTGCCGGCGCCGTGGACAGCCGCGGAGAAGAGCTCGATGGTCTTGGGGCCGATGTCCATGCCCATGAGGTCGGCGGGGATATCGCCCTCGACCAGGACGGGCTCCGCCTCGGCGGAGAACTCGGCAGCGCACATATTGTCGACGGGCAGCAGGAACTTGACACCCTTGGCCTCGGCCTTGGCGATCATGTCCTTTGCGTAATCGATGCGGTCGGCCTCGAGCAGAGACTTACCGATCTCGTAGCCCTGGGCCTTCTTGAAGGTGTAGGCCATGCCGCCGCCGATGATGATGGTGTCGGCCTTCTCAAGCAGATTGTTGATGACGTTGATCTTGTCGGAGACCTTGGCGCCGCCGAGGACTGCGACGAAGGGGCGCTTGGGATCGTCGAGGGCCTTGCCCATGACGTCGAGCTCCTTCTTGACCAGCAGGCCGGAGTAGGCGGGCAGGTAGGCCGCGACGCCGGCGGTGGAGGCGTGGGCTCTGTGCACGGTGCCGAAGGCGTCGGACACGAAGATCTCGGCCATGTCGGCCAGGGCCTTGGCGAAGGCGGGGTCGTTCTTGGTCTCGCCCTTGGCAAAGCGGAGGTTCTCAAGGAGCAGGAGCTGGCCGCCCAGCAGCTCGCTCAGGCGCTTGGCAACGGGGGCCAGGGTCAGCTTCTTGAGGGACTTCTCCCACTCTTCCTTGGTGATGTCGGCCTCGTTCTTGCCCTTCTCGACCTGCTTTTTCACGTAGGAATCGAAGGTGGCAACGGGCTTGCCCAGGTGGGAGCAGGCGATGACGGCCGCGCCCTGCTCGAGCAGGTACTTGATGGTGGGGAGCGCCGCGACGATACGCTTGTCGCTGGTGATCTCGCCGGTCTTCTTGTCCTGGGGAACGTTGAAATCGCAGCGCAGCAGGACCTTTTTGCCCTTGACATCGACATCGTAAACGGTTTTCTTGTTGTAATTCATGCTGAATCCTCCTAAATAATATTATTGCATGGAATCCGCCATGGAGCCCGTGTCCAGCAGGCCGGGAAAGCCCTGCTGGCGCAAAGCCTCATAGGCGAGAATTGCGACAGAGTTGGATAGGTTCAGGCTCCTTGCCTGACTGATCATCGGGATGCGGATGCACTTTTCACGATACTTTTCCCTTAAGCCTTCCGGCAGGCCCGCTGTCTCCTTGCCGAACATCAGCGTCACATCCCCGGTAAAATCCGCCTCGCAGTAAGCCCGGGGAGCCTTGGTCGTGGCGAGCCACAGGCCGCTGTCCCCGTTTTTGGCGAAGTAGTCATCCAGGTTTTCATATACGCTGATATCCACCAGATACCAGTAGTCCAGGCCGCAGCGCTTGACCGCCTTGTCGGAGATATCGAAGCCCAGGGGCTTGACAAGATGGAGCCGCGCCCCGGTCGCGGCGCAGGTGCGCGCGATGGCTCCGGTGTTGTGCGGGATCTCCGGCTCGACAAGCACGATATTGAGCATGTCCTCTCCTCTTTCCTTCGGCGGCTGCAAGGTGAAAACGCATACCTCTCCCTTATAATCGCTCCCATTTTAGCACAGAAATCAAAAAAATCATGCACAATTTTCTAAATTTTCAATCTTCTTGCAAACTGTACAAATACGGGCTATAATCGACCCCGTGAAAGGGCATGAAATTGTCATTTTGCATATTACCCGAAACTAACAGGAGATTCTCAGTCATGGAAATACGCTGTACGCTCTGTCCGCGCCGCTGTGAGGCTGTGCGCGGTGACGATATTGCGGGCGGGCTCTGCCGCTCTCCCCTGCTGCCGCGCATCGCCAGGGCGGCCCCGCATTACGGGGAGGAGCCGTGCGTCGCCGGGCCAAACGGCGCCGGCGCCGTGTTCTTCACGGGCTGCAATCTGAGGTGCGTTTTCTGCCAGAATATCGACATCTCGCGCGGTGAGGGCGGCGAGATCGTCACGGTGCCTCAGCTGCGGGACATGCTGCTGCGCCTGCGGGACCGGGGCGTGGACAGCATCGACCTTGTGACGGGGGCGCATTATATCACAGCCATTGCGGAGGCTCTGTCCGGGCTCAGCCTCGGCATTCCGGTGGTGTGGAACAGCTCCGGCTATGAGAGCGTCGAGGGTCTGCGGCTGCTGGAAGGACTTGTGCAGGTATACATGCCGGACTTCAAGTATTTTGACCCGAAGGCTGCGAAGCGATACAGCGCGGCGGCGGATTACCCGGAGATCGCAGCGGCGGCGATCAAAGAGATGTTCCGGCAGGTCGGGCCGTATGTACTGGACGACAAAGGGCTGATGAAACGGGGCGTCCTGATCCGGCACCTGATCCTCCCCGGCAGGGCTGAGGACACGCGGGACGTGATCGACTTTGCCGCCGACGAATTTCCGCGGGGCAGCGTCCTGTTCTCGCTCATGAGCCAGTACACCCCCATGCCGGGGCTTGAGCGCTTCCCGGAGCTCAACGCGCGTGTCACGGCGGAGGAAAACCGGGAACTCATCCACTACATGCAGGTGCGGCACCTCGACGGCTTCTGGCAGGAGCCCGACGCCGCGACGGTTGAGATGATCCCGGACTGGGACCTCACGGGCGTTGAATAAGAGTTATGCGGCTTCTGCCTTCCCCTTTGAGGGGAAGGCACCCTGCAAAAAAACTTGACAGCGCTTCTTTTGCCGCGCATAATGAATATAAATTATGAATGGAGGTATACGCTATGGATATTCAATATTTACTCTGGCTGCAAAACTTCCGCAACAGTATTAACGACGCCTGGACGCCCTTTATGGAGTGGGTCTCCATGTTCGCCGTCACCTACCTGATCCTGCTCCCGGTATTTATCTACTGGAACTGGGACAAGCGCAAGGGGCTTTTCGCGCTGGTGTCCTATTATTTCTGCATGTTCTTCACGCCCATCATCAAGCTGACCGTCTGCGCCTACCGCCCCTGGATCCGCGACAGCCGCATCGTGCCCGCGGGTGACTCCATCACCACCGCGACGGGCTACTCCTTCCCCAGCGGCCATACCTCCACCGCGGGCCCGCTCTCGCTCGGCACGGCAGTGACCGTATGGGAGAACAAGCGCATGCGCTGGCTGTCCGTGCTGCTGGTCTGCTTTGTGTTCCTCACGGGCTTTTCCCGCAACTACCTTGGCGTACATACCCCGCAGGACGTGTTTGTCGGCATCTTCGAGAGTGTGCTGGGCGTGATCTTCGCCTGGAAGCTCTTCGAGTATCTGGACGCGCACCCCGAGAAGGAGGACCTCTTCCTGCTGATCGGCTTCATCCTCTGCTGGGCTGGCATCGCCTACATCACCTTCAAGTCCTACCCCATGGACTACACCGCCGACGGCAAGCTGATCGTCGACCCGCAGAAGATGATGAACGACGGCTACGGCGATATCGGCAAGGTGATCGGCTTCATTGTGGCCCGCTATGTAGAAAAGCGCTGGATTCAGTTTAACCCCCTCAAGCAGAGCGTCAAGAGCGTCGTGATCTGCGTTGTGGGTCTGGTTCTCATGGTGCTGCTCAAGCAGTACGTAAGCCCCATCATGAAGGACATCTTCGGCTCCCACTGGGGCAAGCTCATCTTCTCCGTGATCTACACCTTCTACTACATTGCCCTCTTCCCGCTGGTGCTGAAGCTGGTCGGGAAAGCAGAGGAAAAGGCTTGACAGAGCCGCATTGTCCGGGCATAATAAGATTAAGGAACGTACTTTGGTGTTCATATGTGCAAGAAAGGAGAGAACGATATGCCGACTGAAAAAGAGACCCTGATGATTCAGAAAGCCACCGTTTATGACTTGCAAAAGATCCTGGAGAATGGCGAAAAAGGCAAAACCTACACCGTGGAAGAAATCAAGGAACTGATGGACGCCTATATCAAGGGCGCAGCGCAATAAAGAACCGATATGGGGCCGGAATACCGGCCCCATTTACAAAAAAGGAGTGTTCACTATGAATTATAATGAAATCCTCGCAGCAGCAAAGGACCAGGTCGGCCCGTACTGCAAGGCGTGTCCCGTCTGCAACGGGAGGGCCTGCGGAAACGCCATGCCCGGCCCCGGCTGCAAGTACCCCGGCAGCACCGCCGCGCGCAACTTCGACAAATGGCAGGAGATCTGCGTGAACATGGACACGCTCTGCCCCAACGCCGACCCCGACGTGCGCTTTGAGATGTTCGGCGTGGAATTCACCGCCCCCATCTTCGCCGCGCCTCTCGGCGCCATCGACCTGCACTACGGCCCCAAGTACAAGGACCCCGAGTACAATTCCATCCTGATCAAAGCCTGCGCCGACTACGGCGTCATGGCCCTGACCGGCGACGGCGTGGACCCCAACATCATGCTCCGCTCGGTGGAGGATATGAAGAAGGTCGACGGTATGGGCTGCCCGGTCATCAAGCCCTGGAACAAGGAGGCCGTTTTCGCAAAGCTTGACGTACTCAATGAGGCGAAGATCTTCTGCGCGGGCATGGATGTCGACGGCGCGGGCCTGCCCTTCCTCAAGGCTATGAACCCCAACGCCGGCAGCAAGTCCGTCGATGAGATGCGTGAGATCATCGAATACGCCGACATGCCCTTCATCGTCAAGGGCATCATGACCGCCCACGGCGCGGAGAAGGCCGTCGAGGCCGGGGCCGCCGCCATCGTCGTCTCCAACCACGGCGGGCGCGTACAGGGCGGCGTTCCGTCCACGGCGGAGGTCCTGCCCGAGATCGTCGAGGCCGTCGAAGGCGAGACCGTCATCCTGGTCGACGGCGGCATCCGCTCGGGCGTCGACGTGTTCCGGGCGATCGCGCTCGGCGCGGACGCGGTGCTCATCGGCCGTCCCATCCTGCCCATGATCTACGGCGCGGGCGCGGAGGGCTTCAAGGTCTACATGGACAAGATCGTCTCGGAGCTCAAGTCCACCATGACCATGTGCGGCGCGGCTACTCTCGCGGACATCACCCGCGGCAAGGTGAGACTGTGAGGAACACGACGCTCGTCCACCTCGAGCGTGACGGGAAGTACCTGATGCTCCACCGCGTCAAGAAGGAGCACGACGAAAACCGCGACAAGTGGGTCGGCATCGGCGGCAAGTTTGAGCCCGGCGAGAGTCCCGAGGACTGCGCCATCCGGGAAGTGAAAGAGGAAACCGGCCTCACCATGCGCGCATATCGCTACCGCGGCATCGTCACCTTTGTCTCCGACGAGTGGGGCACGGAGTACATGCACCTGTTTCACTCCACAGACTTTGAAGGCACGGTGAAGGACTGCGACGAAGGGGTGCTCGAATGGGTGGACAAGCGGGCGCTTTATGATCTCCCCATCTGGGAAGGCGACAAGATCTTCCTCCGCCTGCTGGACACCGACCGCCCCTTCTTCTCTCTCAAGCTGCGCTATCGGGGTGACAGGCTCATGGAGGCCGTGCTGGACGGGGAAAAAGTGAAAAGTGAAGTTAAGGTGTCGCTGCGCGACAGATTGAAAAATCAACCTTAAAAATTCACATTCCTTAAAAAATCCGTTGTCTCTGGCAAACCGCTATGATACAATGATGTTTAGCAAATCTTTTTCGGCTATATTAACGAACGAGAGGAGACAATACATGTACAAAGAAGAATTTGAACGCTGGCTGAATTTCAATCTGGA
>CADBYZ010000091.1 GCA_902799075.1 Oscillospiraceae bacterium
CGCTTCCGGCTTGTCGGCAAGCGTTGCCACAAACTGCGGATAGGCAATCGTGTTCATGAGGGAGCCGGACGCTTTGAGGCTGTAGCCCATCATGGGGCTGGAATAGCCGCGGCTGCGCAGCTCTTTGCAGACGTTCAGCAGCTCCTCCATGGTGTTCGGAACACTGAGCCCTTCTTTCTTGAAGAGATCGTTGTTCACCAGCATGCCGTAGGTTCGGGAGAAAACCGGCACCATCAATACGCGCCCCTCGGCGTCGTGGTTGATCAGCCCCGGGCGGATGCAGTCCAGGTTCAGCCGCAGGGCGGAGGCCGACAGATCCTCCATATGGGCAAACACAGGATCGTACTGCTCGTTTCCGATCATCCAGGAGTAGGAGAAGAAAATGTTGGGCTTGTCCTTGCCCTCCAGCGCCGTGGCCAGGATGTTGTTATAGTCGTCCAGCTTCACATAGCTGAGCTGAACATTGGGATAATAGGTGTTGAATCTGTCAAATTCCGCCTCCAGCGCCTCAAAGTTATCATAGGAGCCGGCTACGGTGATGGTGCAGCGCGTGTTTTTGTCGAGAGAGGGCTTGAATCCGGCGGCGCTTTCCTCCTGCGTTTTTCCGCCGCAGGCCGCCAGCAACAGCGCCGCGCAGAGAATGCAGATGATACAAAACAGCTTTTTCATGATTTTCTTTCCTCCTTGATTCTGCGGATTTCTTTGATGACAAGCTTGATATCGACAGGCTTTGCAATATGGCCGTTCATGCCGGCGTTCAGACATTCTGTGACATTTTCCGAAAACGCGTCCGCCGTCATGGCGATGATCGGGATGGAGGACGCCCAGGGATTCGGCAGCGCGCGGATATTTCTGGTGGCATCAAGCCCGTTCATTTCCGGCATCTGGATATCCATAAAGATCAGATCATAGCTTCCCTCTGCGGCGCCGCGCATTTTTTCCACGCAGACACGCCCGTTCTCGGCGCGCTCCGACGTGATGCCGAACATATTGAGGATGGCGGAAATGATCTCCCAGTTGATATCGTTGTCCTCCGCGATGAGAATGTTCATTCCCTTCAGGTCGGAGTAGTCGTTCTCCGGCTCGACGGACCTGGTTGCGGTGCCGAGCAGGGCGTTGATCCTGTCATACAGCGTGGAGCGGAACAGCGGCTTGCTGACGAAGCCGCTCGCCCCGGCCTCCTTCGCCGCGTCCTCAACATCCGACCCGTCATACGCGGAGATCAGCAGGACGGGAACGTTTGAATCCACTTCCCTGCGGATCCGGCGTATCGTCTCCACGCCGTCCATGCCCGGCATCTTCCAGTCAAGGATCACGACGCTGTAATCCCGCCCTTCTTCATGGCGGCGCGCGATCATGCTGACGGCTTCCGGCCCGCTCGACGCGCACTCGGCCGTCACGCCGAGAGAACGCAGGGTGTCGGCCGTGGTCTCGAGAAAGACCGCGTCGTCATCCACGACCAGGACATCCATCGGATCGAGCAGCATGTCCTCCCTCTGCCGCTCGGCAGCGGGAAGATCCAGGACGACGGTAAAGGTCGTGCCCTTCCCCTGCTCGCTCCTGCAGTCGATGGAGCCGCCCATCAGATCGACCATCTGCTTTGTGATGGCAAGGCCGAGGCCGGTGCCCTGGATGCTGTTTACCCGGCTGTCCGTCTGGCGTGAGAAGGGCTGATACATGTTTGCCATAAACTCCGGGCTCATGCCGATGCCGGTATCGGACACCGTGTACGTCAGGCGCACACAGCCGGGCTTCGGGCTCTCCTCCTCGCAGAGATCCACGCTCACACAGCCGCCCGGCTCCGTGTATTTGATGGCGTTGGAAAGGAGGTTGATGTAGATCTGATTCAGCCGAAGCTGGTCGGCATAGAGATATTCCTTCTCCATTCGGTTGATGCGGAAATTGAACTCGATATTCTTTTCCTTGACCATCGGCTGGGAGAGATTGACCAGGTTTTCCACCGTCTCCACAATGGAGAAGGTCACCGGGCTGAGGTTCAGCTTTCCGCTCTCAACCTTGGAGATATCCAGAATGTCGTTGATGAGCGTGAGCAGATGATTGCTGGCCAGCGTGATTTTCCGCAGGCTTTCTCTCACCGCGTCCGTATCCCCGAGATTCTTTTCCGCGATCGTCGTAAGGCCGATGATCGCGTTCATCGGCGTGCGGATATCATGGGACATTGTAGAGAGAAAATCGGTTTTCGCTTTGTTGGCCGAGTCCGCCTCCATGGCTGCCGCATGGAACTTCCTGGCGAAGGAGAAAATCACGGCCAGGTCAAATACAAACAGGATCAGCAGCCCCGCGGAGATAAAGCCGATCAGAAGCCAGTTTTCGGTATTCACGCGCAGATCCTTGACCGGCATGAAGCTGAGCAGCGTCCAGCCCTCTGTCGCGGTGACCGGGATATAGGCGAGGATACATTCCTCGCCCCGGGAGTTTCGCATGGTGAGAGAGCCGGTGGACGAGGTGATCTTCTTAAACAGCTCCTGCGCGGAGACGGAGTCTGTGACGTTGTAGGATCTGTAAAACTCAAAGAAGCTGGCGTTTTTGAACGAATGCCCCTTGATGATGTAATCGCCGTTCGCGTCGATCAGGGAAAGCTCGGCATTTTCAAACTCCTCCTGCGGGAAGACCCATTTCTGCTCCAGCTCGGAGATAGGCAGCACGCGCAGCAGGATGGCTTCGCGCGGTTTATCGCTTTCCGGATCATGCAGCGTAATGAAGTTGCAGAAGGCCAGGGACTGTTCCCCGTTGACAGGGTTTGTGTAGGCGCGGGAAATATTGATGGATTGGCCGATGTCATGAATCCAGCTCACATCGTTTAAAAGCTCCATCCGCTCATAAGAAACCGAGAAATCGTCGGCGTTCTCGCGCCGCGCCCGCGTGGACAGGCCGGACAGCGTATCACGATAGATCAGATGCGCGGAGGCGCTCGGCAGCACATGGGAGATCCGGATAAAGGAGGCAGCCTCCTCGATGGTCATATTCTTGCTGTTGATATAGTGTGCCCAAACATCGCAGACGCGCTGTTCTCCTTCCAGATAATTTTCGGTGACATGCTCCATGGTGATGGTGGTATTCTCAAAATGCTCGATCTGTCTCTGGGTGTTCTTTCTGTTCTCAAAGCCGGAATAAAGAATCACGAAGGTCAGCATGGCAAGCATAATGAACACATTGACAAGGATGACCCAGTTTTTTTTCACAGCGTATACCGCCCTTCCGCATTTTTTTGCCCGGGAGAGTCAGCGCATACAGGCATTTATCGTTTCGATCACAGGCCGCGGCGCTTCCGATTGCGCGCCGCCTTTCGAACACAGCATTAGCCGACTATACTTTATTATAAGCGAACAGCCATCATTCTTCAATGCCGAATTGAAATATTATCCCTTCGTTATGGGCAAAGCGCCCTGCGCAGAGCGAAAAACCGCCCACCCTGCCGCTCTCAATACGCTGAGCAAGCGGCAGGGTGGGCATTTTTACCGGTGACGGCCGGTGATCGGGTTTTTCCTGCCACGGGATGGACGCTCAACGCAGAAAGCGCGCTTCAAACTCCTCCGCCGACAGCGGGCGTGAGAAGAAATAACCCTGCGCAAAGGCACAGCCCTTTTCCTTCAAAAGCCGCATCTGCCCCTCTGTTTCCACTCCCACGGCGACGACGGGAAGCTTCAGATATCCCGCAGCCTCCAGAATCAGATCTACAAAGCGTGAAGCCTTTTCATCCTGCTCCATGTCGGCGATCATGCCTCTGTCCAGCTTCAGGCCGTCAACGGCAATGGACGACAGCACGCTGAGCGCGCCGTTTTCCGCGCCGAAATTGTCTATCTGAATCTCATAGCCCGCTCTTCGCAGTCTTTCCACAATGTCAAAGATCTGGAACCTGTTTTCCGCGCACACCGCTTCCCTGATCTCCAGCTTCAGATCGCCGCAGGAAAGCCCGCTATCCCTGATCGCCCCGCCCAGGATGCGCTTCAGCGCCGGTTCAAACAGATCCTGGCTCGACAGATTGACAGACACCGGAACCGTAACGCCGTATTTCTCCTTCCAGGCCACGATCTGCCGGACCGCTTCCTTCCAGACGTATTGATCCACCTTGCCGATCTCTCCGCTGCGCTCAAGCAGATGCAGGAAATCGCCCGGTTCGATCAGGCCCAGTTCCGGGTGCCGCCAGCGCGCCAGCGCCTCCGCGCCGACGAGCTTCGGCGTCTCGCCCCGGATATCAAGCACCGGCTGATAGCAGACCTCAAACTCCATGGCTTCCACGGCAGGACTCAGATCACACAGAAGGCGCTTGTCATATGCCTCTGTTTCCAGAAGCTTCCCGTCTACGATGACCATGCGCTCCTCGCCCATCCGGCGCGCCCTGCGGCAGGCCATACGCGCAAGCTCCAGCATGCGCACGGGTTCCGTATCCGCGCGCCACGGCGCGACGCCCATTTTCAGGCGCAGGCTCATATCCGGCGAGAGAATGTCCAGGCTTCCCTGCAGGCTGTGATACAGCCTGTCGTAGTCCTCCACAGGCGGGCAGAAAACGGCAAAGCGGTTCGTATCCATCCTGCCGGAGATCCCGCCGTGCTGTTTTACGAAGGACCGGAGCCCCGTTCCCAGTGTGCGCAGGATCTCCTCCTCAAAGCGCTGTCCGCACATGACCGCGACAGCCGAAAGCTGATCGACGCTCATCACGATGGCGTCCATCGGCCGGTCGGGCTTTTCCCGATACATCCGTTCGGCATAGGCGTAAAAGTATTCCCTGTTGTACAGTCCTGTCCGCTTGTCGATCTCCGTCTCCGCAATCAGGCGCAGGCTTTCGTCGGCTCTTTTTTCAGCGCGTTTTCCGCGCAGCGCCAGGAGCAGGAACGCGCCTCCCGCCAAGGCGAACACGCCCAGCAAAACGATGAGGTTTTTCCTGGACAGGTCGATGAGCGTGGTTTTCGCGTCCTCCGCAAAATACTTTGTCAGCGCGGCGTTGATAGTCGAAGGCGGTACGATCCCGGTGATTTTATTCAGAATAGAGTACAGGAGCATGTCCTGCCGGTTCACCGCCAGGCAATCATCCATTTCAACACCGGTGGAAATCGTCGTCAGGTGATAGTTTGAGCAGATCGC
>CADBYZ010000092.1 GCA_902799075.1 Oscillospiraceae bacterium
GAGAAGGTCTATGTCCACTGCTTCCTCGACGGGCGCGACGTGCCCCCCACCAGCGGCGCGGGCTTTGTCAAGCAGCTCAAGGAAAAGTGCGACTCCCTCGGCAACGCGAAGATCGCCACCGTCCAGGGCCGCTTCTGGGGCATGGACCGCGACAAGCGTTGGGACCGCGTGGAGAAGGGCTACAACGCCATCGTCTGCGGCGAGGGCATTCAGGACCCCGATCCCGTGCATGCCGTTGAAGCCAGCTACGCAAACGACAAGACCGACGAGTTTGTCGAGCCCGTCGTCTGCTGCGCCGACGGCCAGATCAACCAGGGCGACAGCGTCATCTTCATGAACTTCCGCCCCGACCGCGCCAGAGAGATGACCTGGGCGCTGAACCTCGAAGACTTCGACGGCTTCGAGCGCAAGAAAAAGGTCTTCCCCCTCAGCTATGTCTGCACCGCGCAGTACGACGAGGCCCTGCCTCTGCCCATCGCCTACCCGCCCGAGGTCATCGAAAACACCCTCGGCGACTATGTCAGCGCCCTGGGCTACAAGCAGTTCCGCGTTGCCGAGACCGAGAAGTACGCCCACGTCACCTTCTTCTTCAACGGCGGCGTTGAGAAGGAGACCGAGGGCGAGGTGCGCTGCCTGGTGCCCTCTCCCAAGGAGTACGCCACCTACGACCTCATCCCCGAGATGAGCGCTTACAAGGTCTGTGACAAGGTCGTGGAAGCCATCGCCTCCGACGAGTACGGCCTCATTGTCTGCAACTTTGCAAACTGCGACATGGTCGGCCACACCGGCGTCATGGATGCGGCTGTCAAGGCCGTTGAGACGGTGGACGCCTGCATCGGCAAGATCGTCGCCGAGGTTGCCAAACACCCCGACACTGTCCTGCTTGTCACCGCCGACCACGGCAACGCCGACTGCATGTTCGACGAGGCCACCGGCAAGGTCAACACCGCCCATACCACGAACCCCGTCCCCTTTGTCGTCTGCGAGAAGGGTAGCCCGGCCGCCTTGCCGACATCGCCCCCACGATCCTCCAGATCATGGACCTCAAGCAGCCGAAGGAAATGACCGGCGAGAGTTTGATCGGGTAATAAGCGGCTGACCCTCAATTCCGTAGGGGCCGACGCCCTCGGCGGCCCGGCAGTAAAACCTGAATAATGTAGTGATCCCCGGCGAAGACGTATAATTGTGCGTTTTCGCCGGGGATTTTGGTATGCGTATTGAACGATATCAGAAAAGAAATGCGATTGATGTTCGGAACCAATCCAAATTGTCAAGTTATTTTCTCTATCCCCTTTATTGCGAAAGATGGCTTTGTGTATGCAACACCGTCTTGCTTCCCATGAAGAACTTCAATTTTAGAAGTTATAAGCAGTTTATCACCCGGATGTAAATCAATTTTATTTTGGTTTTCATTGAATGAAAATTCTATACTTCGTTCAGCTTCCTCAACAACAATTTGCAAAATAGCGTTTAAATCCCCGTTATTAGTATCAACTTCATAACCTAATACATCACTTGCTTCATTTACAACGTATATAGAAGTAATACCATTATTGTTTGTCGTTTTTGATGATACATACCCTTCTATGGCTATTTCTTCATCCTTTAATTCCTCGTAATGTTTTAGCACATAACCAGGGGCATAGGTTTGAATCGGTGGAGTATGGTCAAACGTATTATAGAACGCTTCCATGGTAATCGGGCTTGCAGTATTTGAATTCTCATATAATCCTATAACATCTTCAATCGGCACAGCAAGATTGATGTTTTGACCATCCTGAAGCGTAGCAAATGTTACACCTATAACCTCCCCAGCGTCATTGAAGAGCGCCCCGCCGCTGCTTCCGTGAGAGATGGCCGCCGTGAATTGCAGCGTTGTTCCGGCATCATCTGTTACGAACCCGCTGAAAACACCGGTTGATACAGAGTTAATCAAGCCCAATGGACTGCCGATAGCAACGACCTTTTCTCCTTTTTGCAGGTTCTCTGTGCTGCCGGGGTTAAGCAGGGATAAGCCTGTATGTCTTTCCGCCTGCAATATTGCGATATCTTTATCTGCGTCCCAAGCCAGAACCGTCGGGCAATCAAAGCTGTCACCCTTCTCCGTCTGTGCCGTAACGCGGTAGGTGTCCTGCTCAATCACGTGATAATTTGTCACAATCACGCTGTCATCGAAAACAACAAAACCGCTTGCAGTCGCGTAGTTTTCCCCATCTTTATCATAGCAGTTCAGCATCACAACAGAATTAGATGCCTCTGCGATCGCTGCCGTGTTATCAGAAAAAGGGACAACAGATTCCTCTTTCGGTTTGAATACACCACCGAAATACAGTCCGGCGACAAGACCGGCCAAAATAACTGCAATGACAAGCGCGATGATACCCCCGCGGTTTTTCTTTACAGGCACAACATTGCGAGGGATTGAATATGTTGGATTGCTGTATGTGTCTGTTTCTTCTTTATCATGCTTTCCATTGATATGCGGATTTGCTTTACCTTCTTCAAAGGGCTTTCCGCAATTGGGACAGAAGCGCATATCAGCATCCAGCCCGGCACCACAATATGGGCAGTATTTCACAGGGATTCCCCCTTTTGTTAGTTTTTTCCTTAATATACCGCATAATGAACGAAAACACAAGGGAAGCTGTGTGCGCGATAATGCTTCGTAGGGGCTGACGCCCTCGGCAGCCCGACATAGAAACCTCAATAAATGCACGATCCCCGGCGAATACGTATCATTGTACGTTTTCGCCGGGGATTTTGATATCATATTACATTGTACCGCGCGGGCCGCCGGGGGGAAGGTGAATTGCCCCAAAGGGGCAAGAGAGGCTGGCCTGGGCCACGTCGGCCCCTACAGGATTAAGGTTACAACTCAGCTCTCGTAGCCCATGGGGTTCTTGGACTGCCAGGCCCAGGTGTCGCGGCACATGTCGTCCAGGGTGTATTCTGCCTTCCAGCCGAGAAGCTGGGCGCTCTTGTCAGGGCTGGAGTAGACGGTGGCAAGGTCGCCGGGGCGGCGGTCGACGATCTCATAGGGGATCTTCACGCCGGTCACGCGCTCGAAGGCCTTGACCATGTCCAGCACGCTGTAGCCGGTGCCGGTGCCGAGGTTGAAGACGTTCTCGCCGCGGTGCTTCATCATGTACTCGATGGCGCAGACATGGCCGCGGGCCAGGTCGACCACGTGGATGTAGTCGCGCACGCCGGTGCCGTCGGGGGTGTTGTAGTCGTCGCCGAACACATTCAGGTGATCGCGGCGGCCGACGGCGACCTGGGCGATGAAGGGCATGAGGTTATTCGGGATGCCGCGCGGGTCCTCGCCGATCATGCCGCTGGAGTGGGCGCCGATGGGGTTAAAGTAGCGCAGGAGGGAGACGGAGAAGTCGTCGACCGCCTTGACCGTGTCGCGCAGGATCTGCTCGGACATGTACTTGGTCCAGCCGTAGGGGTTGGTGCACATGCCGGTTTTGGAGGTCTCGCGCAGGGGCATGTCGTTATCGCCGGAGTAGACCGTGGCGGAGGAGGAGAAGACGATGTCCTTCACCCCGTGGTCCCTCATGGCCTTGCACAGCTGAACTGTGGAATTGAGGTTGTTGTCGTAGTACTCCAGCGGCATGGCCACGGACTCGCCCACGGCCTTGAGGCCCGCGAAATGGATGGCGCAGCCGATGTCGTGCTTTTCAAAGATGCGGTCGAGGGCCGCGCGGTCGCGCACGTCGTTTTCGTAGAAGGCCACCTTCTTGCCGGTGATCTCTTCCACACGCTCGATCGCCTTGGGGTTGGAGTTGACGAGGTTATCAATGACGACAACGCCGTAGCCGCGATTGAGAAGTTCCACGCAGGTATGGCTGCCGATATAGCCTGCGCCGCCGGTGACAAGTACATTCATGATGATGTTTCTCCTCTCAAATATAGTTCAGTCTAATAATGCTTCCGGATAAACGCCCTTTTCGCGCATTCCCCGGATGGCGGCCTTGACGCTGTCCATGTCCTCCTTGTAGGTCATGCCGTACCATTGCTCATGACAGGGGAGGACCTTCACGACCGCGCTGCCGTCCTGGATGCAGGCGTTGGCCACAAAGGGCAGAAAGTACTCGGCCTTGAGCGGATTGACCGGCAGGTTCTCGTCCAGCCACTTCGGGAAGCGCTTATACAGCTCATCGAGCATCGAACGCCCGAAGGCCCAGCAGTTCATGGACACCGGCACATCGCCGGGAAGATCGACCCAGTGCTCGCCGTCCTCGGTGTAAGCCGCGTCCGCGCCGCGCTTTTCGATGTGCACGCGCTCCACCACGTCGGTCAGGCACCCGTTTTCCACCTGGCAGATGCCGCGGGAGACATAGCCGTTTTCCGTCACGGTGTTGCGCAGCAGATAGGCGACCATGGCGTGCTCATTCTCGGGCCGGTCGGCGGCGAGAAAGTCGTACAGCGCCTTGTAGGCCGCGGGGCCGTAGAAGTCGTCGGCGTTGATGACGGCGAAGGGACCGTCCACGATCCCGCGGCAGCACAGTACCGCGTGGCCCGTGCCCCAGGGCTTGACGCGCCCATCGGGCATAGCATAGCCCTCCGGCAGCTTGTCCGTGCTCTGGAAGACGTACTTCACATCAAAGTACTTTTCCATGCGCTTTCCGACAGCGGCCTTGAAATCGTCCTCGATCTCCTTTTTGATAATGAAGGCCACATGGCGAAAGCCAGCGCGGTAGGCGTCAAAGAGGGAAAAATCAATAATGGCGTGGCCGTGCTCGTCCACGGGCATGATCTGCTTGAGACCGCCAAAACGGCTGCCCATCCCGGCAGCCAGTATCACAAGAGTAGGTTCCGGCATATATCGTACACCTCTTCAAAAATTGTTCGTCTCAACAAACGATTATAACAGCCTTTCCGGATTTTGTATAGGGGACAGGCGGTTTTTTTCGGATAAAAAGCATCGGGGAAAAAGGGCGGAATATGCTTGACACTTTGCGGGATTTGTTCAAATCGATGCAAAAGGGATTGACTCATAGCGGGAAAATCAGTATAATATTCACAGCGAATTTTGGCAACATTCTATTCAATATCATAGCAGGAGGGAAATATCCGTATGAAGACACTGAAAAAGTTACTGGTCCTCGTGTGCATCGGCTGCCTGGGCTACGGCGTGAGCAAGCTGCTGCACAAGGAGTGGGCACAGGAAAAGCTTTTCGGCATCCTCGGTGAAGACACGTATCTGACCGTTCTGGACAAGGTCCGTCTTCTCGGCGATCTGCTGATGTGGCCGGTCGACTTCGTAAGAGCTCTGCTTCCGTGATCACCAACGGAAAACATTTTGTAAAGGAGTAATTCAATGAATCCGAAATACGAGCCTCTATTTACACCGTTCAAGATCGGTGAGGTAGAGATCCCCAACCGCATCGTACAGTGTTCCATGGGCGGCACCACCCTCTTCGGGTGGCTGGAGCCGTCCCACTTCGACACCGAGGCCGCTGACTTCCTGCTCAAGAGAGCCAAGGACGGCGTCGGCCTGGTCCTCCCCGGCATGCAGGTCATCCGCGACACCATGGGCAGAAAGTGGCTGGACTCCAACCGCCAGATGTACCGTGTGCTCAAGCCCTACATGGACGAGTACCACAAGACCGGCGGCAAATGGCCGTCACCCCCTGGATGGCCGCTCTCGGCAGAAACGACCTGCTCAACAAGCTGGCAAGCCCCATCGTAGACGTGCAGTACGCCTGCGCCTCCGCTTCCGCCACCCCCAACCGCTGGGCCGACAACTTCAACTCCCGTCCCTTCACCATCGAAGAGATCCAGGAGATGGTCTGGCACTTCGGCGCCACCGCCAAGAAGCTGCGCGAGGCCGGTGTCGACGGCGTTGAGATCCACGCCGTGCACGAAGGCTACAACCTCGACCAGTTCGCCATCGCGAACATGAACTTCCGCACCGACCAGTACGGCGGCAGCCTGGAGAACCGTCTGCGCTTTGCTACCGAGATCGTTCAGGAGATCCACAAGCAGGCCGGCGACGACTTCCCTGTCTCCCTGCGTTACTCCGTCCGCTCCTGCACCAAGGGCTGGCGCAAGGGCGCCATGCCTTACGAGGAGTTCGAGGAGTTCGGCCGCGATATGCCCGAATCCGAGAAGGCCGTCAAGATCCTGCAGGATGCCGGCTATGCCTTCCTCAACTGCGACAACGGCACTTACGATGCCTGGTACTGGGCTCATCCGCCACAGTACATGCCCGACAACTGCAACCTGGCAGACGTTGAGCACATCCGTCAGTTCATCGACATCCCCGTCGCCTGCGCCGGCCGTATGGATCCGGTCAAGGCCGCCGAGGAGATCGCCGCGGGCCGTCTGGACGCCGTGGCTATCGCCCGCCAGAACCTCGTGGATGAGAACTGGGTCACCAAGATCCGCACCGGCCACGAAGAGGACATCCGTCCCTGCATCCGCTGCCACAACGGCTGCTTCAACTTCTCCAAGGCCAACGGCACCGAGAACATGCAGTCCCTGGGTGACTCCCTGCACCTGGGCCGCTGCGCCCTCAACCCGCCCACCATGCAGCACAACCGCTACAAGATCGTCCCGACCAAGAAGCCCAAGAAGGTCGCGATCATCGGCGGCGGCATCGGCGGCATGGAGTGCGCGCTGGTCCTGAAGAAGCGCGGCCACAACCCCGTTATCTTCGAGAAGGAAGACCAGCTCGGCGGCCTGTTCCTCACGGCCTCCGCGATGACCTTCAAGGAGAACGACAAGGAGCTCATCGAGTGGTACAAGCGCGAGATCGCCAAGGCCGGCGTTGAAGTCCGCTTCAACACCGAGGTCAACGATCTGGGCACCATCAAGCGCGGCTTCGACGAGATCATCGTCTGCACCGGCTCCGTTCCCAGAACCATGCCTCAGATCAAGGGCTTTGAGAAGACCCGCTCCTTCCGTGAGCTCCTGCGTGAGAAGAAGGTCGAGGGCGACAAGATCGTCTTCCTCGGCGGCGGCCAGTCCTCCTGCGAGGCGGCCTACGACCTGGTCCTCGCCGGCAAGCACCCCGTCATTGTCGAGTACGGCAACGACCTGGTAGCCGCACAGGCCACCTGCCTTGCCAACACCTCCTTCCTGCGTGACGCCATGGATTACCACAAGGTCCCCGTTTACCTGCACTCCACCATCACCGAGATCGGCGACGGCTACTGCACCATCAAGACCCCGAACGAGACCTTCCGCTGCGAGTGCGACGCCGTTATCAACGGCATCGGCTTCGTTCCCGCCCCTGTCGGCAACAAGGGCGCCCACGTCCACAGAGTCGGCGACTGCGTTGCCATCGGCAACCTGCGCACCGTCATCTGGCGCGCATGGGACGTCTGCATGAGAATATAGTTTCTTAAGCAGATACACAAAAACAGCATTGAGCCCCTCGGACATCCCGAGGGGCTCGTTTGTCGGCTCATTTCGATTTATCATCCAGAAGATCAGCCAGTGTCTTGTTGTCGAGGTAATTGCAGATCAGCTCGTCAAGCTCCTTCCACATGGGCAGGGTCTTGCAGCCCTTGGCCCGCGGACAGGGCTTGGCCCCCTTCTCGAGACAGGCTACCGGCGCAAGGTCGCCCTCGGTCGCGCGAAGGATCTCACCGAGGGGATATTCGTCCGGCTCACGGGTCAGGCGGTAGCCGCCTCCCTTGCCGCGTACGCCCTCGACAAGCTTCTGTTCGACCAGAAGGGGCAATATGCGTTCCAGATATTTCAAGGAGACCTGCTGCCGTTCGGCAACCTCCTTCATGGCGACATAAGCGCCGTCAGAGTTTTCGGCAAGATCAAGCATAACGCGCAGCGCATAGCGTCCGCGGGTAGAAATCATCATCAGACCGCTCCTTTCTTTTCTGTGCACAAAATCAATACGCACTGTAATCAGTCTTTCGCAATAAGCCTATTATAAACGAAAGAACGGAAACAGTCAATTATTGGAAATCACATTTTCAAGAAAAGATGGTAAATTTTTCTGCGGGATGTAAAAGGAAAGCGGTGTCAGAAATACGGAATAAAAGGTGTGAAAAGAAAACAAAAAAAGACTTGCAATTTAAAAAGCTTTGTGCTATTATAATCGAGCGCAAGAGATCCGGGTGTAGCGCAGTTGGTAGCGTGCTTGAATGGGGTTCAAGAGGCCGGAAGTTCGAATCTTCTCACTCGGACCAAAAATCCTC
>CADBYZ010000093.1 GCA_902799075.1 Oscillospiraceae bacterium
CCGAAAAACAAACCGGCTTTTCTGGCCGGTTCGCACTCCGCGCCGCGCGATATACGCGTGTATCGGAGAGGTTTCAGCCGCCCGATTGCGTACCGGAAATCCGGTACCGGACATACTCCACGGAAGTTACCTCGTTTCCGAGCAATCTCCCGCTTCATCGCATAACACGTCTGTGCTCCGCACAGGCGCTTAATTAATATACCAGTACAGGTGACATAAGTCAAGAACTTTTTTGGCTTTTTGCAAGAAAATTTTTCATGTTTTTTGTGAGCACTGACGAAAATGGTTTCATTGCGGTAAAAGGCTGCTTACTATACTATATATGGTATGGGCAGCAAAAACTCCGCCTCTTGCGAGACGGAGTTTTCTGTATGCACAAGTATAAATTACTTGAGCTCGACGGTAGCGCCGACAGCCTCGAGCTGAGCCTTGAGGGCCTCGGCGTCTTCCTTGGAAACGCCTTCCTTGATCTTGGCGGGGACGCCTTCGACCATGGCCTTTGCCTCGGCGAGGCCGAGACCGGTGATACCGCGGACTTCCTTGATGACCTTGATCTTCTCAGCACCGAAGCTGGTCATGACAACGTCAAACTCGGTCTTCTCTTCGACGACGGGGCCGGCAGCGACAGCGGGGCCGGCGGCGACGGCGGCGGCGGAGACACCGAAGGTGTCCTCGAGGGCGTGGACGAGCTCGCTGAGCTCAAGAACGGAAAGGCCTTTGATCTCTTCGATCATGGCGGCGATTTTTTCACTCATGATAATATCCTCCATTAAAAATCTTTGTGTCGCCGATTATTCGGCTGCGGGGGCTTCGACGGAGCCGCCCTTCTGCTCGAGAATCTGACCGAGGCAGACGGCGAGACCCGTGATGGGCGCGATCATAGTGCCCAGGACCTTGGAATACAGAGCTTCCTTGGAACCGAGAGTGGACATCATTTCGATCTCCGCGTCATTGAGGACCTTGCCCTCCATGAAAGCGGCCTTGACGTTGAAACGATCGCCCAGCTTCTTGCTGTAATCATTGATGATACGGAAAGGAGCGATGGGGTCCTTCTCGGCGGTGGCCAGAGAGGTGGTGCCGTTGAGGACGTGATCGAGATCACTCATCCCCAGCTTGTCCAGGGCCTTTCTGGTCAGCGTGTTCTTGACGACGGAATACTCGACGCCGTCCTTGCGCAGCTCGGCGCGCAGAGCGGTGTCCTCGGCCACGGTGATACCGCGGTAGTCAACGATGACGCCGGCGCCTGCGTTCTGGATACGCTGGGCGAGAGCTTCGACGATCGCCTGTTTTTCGCTGAGAACCTTTGCGTTAGGCATGTGTGTTTTTCACCTCCACACGATTGATACCGCGCTCAAAAAGAAAAGCCCCCGCGTCATAAAGACGCAAGGACACGAAACGATCAAGAATCATGTTGATGTCCTCGGCAGGACTTACGGGCATACACCCACCTGCTGTCTTCGGAGCGCTCAGATAATATAACAGGAATGCGGGGAATTGTCAAGCAATTCTTTTGAAATAGACATGTCATTTTTAAAAACGCATGTCATCCTGAGCGCCGGCGAAGGATCTCTCCCCGTTCTCCGGAAAGAAAGCTCCTTCGCCCCATGGCCTCAGAATGACATGCGATGCCTTTACGCTTTCCCGAACTCCTTCTGATAAAGCTTCACCAGTTTCGGCGGGCCCCAGCAGAGGAAGAGCGCGACGGCGGTGCCGACCGCTGTCTGCAAAATCTGGAACGGAAGCTTTGCCACCGCGTAGGCGGGCGTGCTGTAGACGTAGGCGCGGCCCAGGCTGTAGCCGGTGAAGGTGATGACCCAGCCGATCACGCTGCCGACAAGGGAGGCGGGGAAGGGCTTCTCCTTCATAAAGCGGTGGACAAACAGGGAGATCACCACCGCCTGCAGGCCGTGTACCGCGAGCGACACGAACATGGGCGCGGGGTAAAAGAGCATATCTCCGATGAAGGCCCCGACGCCGCCCACCAGAAAGGCGTAGAACGGCTCGAGCAGGATCGCCGCCGTGACGATGACCACGTCGTTCAAATACATGTGACCGCCCGGTACCGGGATGGACAGGACGCTGGTGCTCATGATGATGTTCAGCGCCATCAGCAGGGCCGTCACGGTCAGGTCCTTGGTACGGAATTTCTTTTCGTTCACAGAAACCAACCCCTTGACTTTTGGTATGGCTGCATTATAATCAGAAACTGAACTTATGTATATTGCCAGTTAAGGAGTTTTTTATAAGACCAGATGAAATACGCGATCGACCGCGCGGCGCGAAAAAGCGCCTATATGCAGATATACGAGCAGCTCAAGGCGGATATCGTCTCGGGCGTGATCCCGCGGGGGACGAAGCTGCCCTCCAAGCGCCTGCTGGCCGGGGAGCTGGGCGTGAGCCTTGTGACGGTAGAGCACGCGCTGAACCTGCTGGTGGACGAGGGCTACGCCGAGGCGCGGGAGCGTTCGGGGCTCTACGCCTGCTTCGGCGGCGCGGCGGGGAACGAGACGCCGCTGCCCCTTGCCGCCGTCCCGGCCGCGCCTCTCAGCGCCCCGGCGGATTTTCCGTTCTCGGTGCTGGCCAAGACCATGCGCCGGGTACTCACGGAGTACGACCGCCGCCTGCTAGAGCGCAGTCCCGGCGGCGGCGTGCCCGAACTGCGGCAGGCCATCGCGGCCTACATCGCCCGCAGCCGGGGCCTGAGCGTCTCGCCGGAGCGCATCCTGGTAGGCGCGGGCGCGGAGTATCTGTATTCGCTCATCGCCCAGTTTTTCGGCCAGGGCATCCGCATCGCCCTGGAGGACCCCTGTTACAGCCGCATCCGCCAGGTCTACGAGGCAAACGGCGCGCACTGCTTCGGCCTTCCGATGGGCGCGGACGGCATTCTCTCGGCGGCGCTCTCGGACTGCGAGGCGGAGGTCCTGCACGTCACGCCCTTCAACAGCTATCCCAGCCATGTCACGGCCTCGGCCTCCAAGCGCCACGAGTACGTCGCCTGGGCGAGCGCGCGGGAAAGCTACATCGTGGAGGACGACTACGACGCGGAGCTGGCCTCGGTGACGAAGCAGATCGAAACGATATGCTCCCTTGCGCCGGAGCGGGTGCTGTACCTCAACACCTTCTCCCGCAGCTTTGCCCCCTCCATGCGCACGGCCTACCTGGTGCTGCCGGAGGGGCTTGTGGAGCCCTGGCGGCAAAAGCTGGGCTTCTACGCCTGCGCCGTCCCGGTCTTCGAGCAGTACGTCCTCGCAGAGTTTTTAAACAGCGGCGAGCTGGAGCGCTACATCAACCGACGGCGGCGGAAGCTCAGGCAAGGCATAAAAAAATAGCGCTGCAAAAGCAGCGCTGTTTTTTATTGATCAGACGAGCTCGATCACGGCGACCTCGGCGGCGTCGCCGCGGCGGGCGCCGATGCGGGTGATGCGGGTGTAGCCGCCGTTGCGGTCGGCATACTTCGGGGCGATCTCGTCAAAGACCTTCTTGGCCACGTCCTCACGGGTGATGAAGGACAGAGCCTGACGGTAGGCCGCCAGATCCTTCGCCTTGCCGAGGGTGATCATCTTCTCGGCCAGAGGGGCGATTTCCTTGCAGCGGGTGACGGTGGTCTCCATGCGGCCGGTGTCCAGGAAGTCGGTCACCTGCTGACGGAGCATCGCCATGCGCTGGGAAGTGGTCTTGCCGAGTTTTCTTGTACCAGGCATAATATCGTTTCCTCCTAAATTGAGAGCTTAACAGGTAGCTTAGTTGTTGTTGTCGTCGCTGGCGAGGGACAGACCCATCATGGTCAGCTTGTGCTCGACCTCTTCCAGGGACTTGCGGCCAAGGTTGCGCACCTTGATCATCTCGTCCTGGGTCTTGCTCACCAGATCCTCAACCGTGTTGATGTTCGCGCGCTTGAGGCAGTTGAAGCTTCTCACGGACAGATCCAGCTCTTCGATGGTCATCTTGAGCATGGTGTCGGGCTCCTTCTCGACCTTCTCGACGACGGTGGAACCGGCGCTGATGGTGTCGGAGAGGTTGGTGAAAAGCGTGAAATGGTCGCAGAGGATCTTCGCGCCCAGAGAGACGGCGTCCCTTGCGGTCATGGTCTTGTCCGTCCAGACCTCGATGGTCAGCTTGTCAAAGTCGGTCTGATTGCCGACACGGGTGTTTTCCACCGTGTAGTTGACCTTGAGGACCGGGGTGTAAATGGAGTCGACGGGGATGGTGCCGATGGGCATCTGGGGGTTCTTGTTCTTGTCGGCGGAGACATAGCCTCTGCCGTGGTCAAGGACCAGCTCCATGCTCAGGGCACCGTCGGGACCGAGGGTCGCGATGGGCTGCTCGGGGTTGAGGATCTCCACCTCGGCGTCGGGCTTGATGTCGCCGGCGGTGACAAGGCCCTCGCCGGAGGCTTCAATGTAGACGGTCTTCGGGCCTTCGGAGTGCAGACGGGCGATGATGCTCTTGACGTTGAGCACGATCTCCGTCACGTCCTCCTTGACGCCGGGGATGGTGGAAAACTCATGCTGAACACCGGCGATCTTGATGCTGGTGCATGCGATGCCGGGGAGGGAAGAGAGAAGTACCCTGCGAAGAGAGTTACCAAGCGTAGTACCATAGCCGCGCTCCAGAGGCTCGATGATGTACGAGCTGTCTGCGGGCGTTTCAATGCACTCGATACGCGGCTTTTTAATTTCGATCATATAGTTATATAACCCTCCTTATAAGATTGCCCGTAATGGGCTGCGGTGATTCAGCTTACCAATTTCGTGAGGGTGTCTATTACTTGGAGTACAACTCGACGATGAGGCGCTCTTCGACGGGCAGATCGATATCTTCTCTGGCGGGGACGGCGACGACCTTGCCGACCATGTTGTTTGCGTCGAAGTCAAGCCACTTGGGGATGACGTGGTACGCGTTTGCCTCGAGATTGGCCTTGAAGCGCTCGATGCTGCGGCTGCTCTCTTTGATGGCGATGACCATGCCGGGCTTCACCTGGTAGCTGGGGATGTTGACCTTGCGGCCGTTGACGGTGAAGTGGCCGTGGTTGACCATCTGACGGGCCTCGCGGCGGGT
>CADBYZ010000094.1 GCA_902799075.1 Oscillospiraceae bacterium
ATTGATCTTGCTGCGAATGGTGGTGTCGGCAATCATCTTGCCGTCCTCGTCCAGAATGACTGCCTTGGTGTAGGTGGAACCTACGTCACAACCGCCGAAATATTTCATGTATCATTATCTCCTTGTATGTTTAATAACATGCGGGGGAGTTCAGAGGGGATCACCCCTCTGATTTTTCGCCTCGCAAGGCGAAAAACAATTCAGATCCGTTTTTCCCGGGGACAAGTGCCTCGGGAAAAACACTTCTCAGACTGCAAGTGTGCGAGCGTCCCCCGCAAGCGAGTGCATGCAGCAGTCTGTATTCCCCTTAAATTTAACGGCAAAAGCCGTTAAATTTACATACACACTTCGTCCTCGAATTCGACCAGGGACGGGTCGACAGGCTCGGCCTTCATGACGGTGCGCATGTACTCGTTGACCTTGTCGCGCATGGTACGGCGCGAGACGGTACGCGGGTCCATCAGATCGTGCTCGATCCAGATCAGGTCGTAGCCGCGGGCGCGGCCCTGCTCGTCCAGAATGCCCTGAACGGTCGCCATGTTCTTGCAGGCCACGTTCTGGTACATGATAACGAGCTTGGCGTTCCAGGCCTCGCACTGGGCCCAGCATTCGTCGACGACGTTCTGGTAGCCGCCGTTGGTGTGACGGCGCATGACCATACGCTCGTACAGGCGGGCAAGGTCTCTGAGAGCCTCTTCCTTGTCCTCAGTCTCGAGGTGCTTGGTGAAGTTCAGAGACTCCATCTCGACCAGCACGTCGATGCCCCAGCAGTTTGCAAGCCAGTTGGAGAAGTTTGCGTAGTAGTGGGCCGGGCAGGACCAGACGATGGCGCGGTGCTTCATCTTGCGCTCGGGCCATGCGGTCTCGCCGTTCTCGTAGGCCTTCATGAGCATCTTGTCGACCTTCTTCATGGAGGGGAGAACGCGCGGGTCGATGCCGCCGTCCATCTCGTAGTTCCACTTGCGGAACAGCTCATAGCTCGGGCCGATCAGCTGCGGGCGGGAGGACTTGTTGATCTCCCACTTATTGAGCTCCAGATCGGTTTCCTGGTTGAAGCGCTTCATGCACTCGAAGTAATGCTCCCAGGACCACTTGGCGCCGGTGCGCTCCTCGATCCACTTGATGCAGGCCTTGATATCCTCGGCGCCCATCTGCACGGTCTCTTCATCCAGGTAGCGGACGGGGAAGCAGAGGTGGAACACGGGGATATTCGGGAAGCGGCGGGAGAAGTAGGAGGAAGCCATGGTGGAGCCGTCGCAGGGCATGGAGCTGGAGATGAAGCCGGAGCCCATGTCGGGCAGGGCGTTGATGACCAGCGCGCCGCACTCGGAGGACGGGACGGGGCAGGTATCGGCGGGCAGACCGTAGCTTTCGACCGCGTCGATGTACGGGATGCAGACAAGCTGGTCGATCTCGGAGACCAGGAACATGGGCAGCAGCTGGTGCGGGATGCCGCAGAGGTCCGGGAAGCCCGCCATGATCTGGCCCATGGTCATCTCGTCGAAGGTGACCATCATGCGGTTGAGCTCATCGCTGTTGCCGTTCTTGCGGTCGGCCTTGTTGAGGAGGACCAGGTTCTCGGCGACGTAGCGGAAAATCTGATAGGTAAGCTCATGGCTCATGCGCAGGTTGGAGCCGCGCAGGCCGAGTCCATGAAGCCGTGGCAGCAGAAGTAGGAGATCATCCAGCGGTACCACAGCGCGCCGTTGAGGGCGGGGATCAGGTCCTTGGAGAAGGTGCCGAGCAGCATGACCCACAGCTTGCCCCACTCATAGAAGTCGTAGGCGGTGTCCTTCACGCCGCGCCACTCGCGGCGGACGGTGGCCATCGCGCCCTTGCGGTAGAGGCGGCCGAGGCTTCTCTCGCCGTTTACCACGCGGTCCCACTTCTCGTTGTTGTCGAGGGCCATGAAGTCGGCATACTCGCCCTTGACGCGCTCGAAGTCGGCCTTGCAGTCGTTGACGCGGTCGGCGCCGAACTTTTTCCAGTCGGTGGCCTTGAGAAGCTTCCAGGCAATGCCGAGAAATTCCGCGGCGTTCTCGCCCTGCTTCTTCCAGTTCATATTGTCTTTGGCTTTCCAGAACTTGGGGTTCGGGTAGACCATCTTTTCCATTTTAGCCATTCTTCTCTGCCTCCTTGTGGATACGTTTGATCTCAAGCGACTCTACGAAGGCCTGAACACGGGTGCGCAGCTGACCGGAGTTGCCGTTATTGTACAGACGGTCGATGGACAGGACGGGCCAGCCGTATTCGTCGTGCATGATGTGGGAGACGAGGGCGCGCTCGAAGCCCCAGTAATCGCAGTACTTCATCTGCTCGTAGATGATGCCCTCGGCCTTGTACTCCTTGGCGAGGCGGTCGGCCGTCTCGCGGCGCTGCAGGACCTTCTCGTCGGCGATGTAACGGGCGCACTCGGAGTGCTGCATAACGTGCAGGCAGATCTGCGGCAGGGCGGGCTTGTCGTCCGTAAGCTCGATGATCTCGCGGCCGGGGGTGGAGCCGAAGCAGTAGCGGTCGGACACGACCAGCGCGCCGCAGCCCTCGATGAGCTTGGTAAGATTGGGGTCGTCGATCTCGGAGCCGACGATCGCAACTCTCGCGCGGAAGGCGGGCTTTTTGTCAGGCTCGCGGGTCTTGAGCTCTTCCAGCGTCTCACGCAGATAGGGCAGGATGAGCTTCTTGGGACACGTGAAGGAGACGAGGTTGAGGACATGGAACTCATAGCCGGTGATGACGGGGTTGTCGGCCTTGCGCATCTGGCCGATCTCGGTGAGGATGGCGCAGACCTCGTTGTGCTCCTTGACAGCGGCGCGGATGGCCTCGTCGGAGGTGTCGACGCCGAAACGCTTGTTGAGCTCGTCCAGAACGTGGACTTCCATCTGGCGGACATAGGAGTCAAGGGTGTAGTCGGTCACCTTGAAGGGGATGTCGCAGTGGGAAACGAAGAACTTGGGCTTGTCGTTGACCTGGAGGATCTCGAAGTGCTCCATGGCGCGGTTCATCATCGAGCAGGCGTCCACGCCGATCATGGCGTCGAGGAACTGATAGCCGCCCTCGATGCCGCGCTCCACGAGCGCGCGTGCGTACTCGCAGGTGTAGTTGGACATGTAGTAGGTGGCGATGTCGATGGAGCCGGTGTTGGGTGCGCGCAGACGTACCGAGAAGCAGTTGCCGAGGTTGAGCAGGACTTCGGGCATGTGGTAGCAGGTATAGCCGAGGGCGATGCCGCCCTCCTTCTGAGCCTGTCTGACCAGCTCATTGTCGGCGTTCTCAAGCAGTTTTTCAAAGAAAATCAGATGCTTAAGATCTTTCAAATGTTACACCTCTTTTACAGTATTTCTATGTTTTGGAGTGCTTCCTTCACTCCCTTGAGCATGGCGGAATCCGCGGGCAGCTCCATGACGCTCTTGCCCATGATGTCGTTCGCGGCAAAGGCGCTGTCGGCGGGGATAAAGGAGAGGATGTCGACGCCGGGGGTCTTGAACTCGTTTACAAGCTCGGGATTCGTGACCCGGTTGACGATGACGCCGATGCGGTCGTAGGCGATGAGCTCATCGGCCACCTGCTTTGACGAGGATGAGGTGCGTGACCTTTTCCATCACGCGGCGCTGGATCTGTTCGATCCCGGCTTCGCCGTCGATGACGACGTAGTCGAAGCTGTTGGCGAGGATGCTGATGACCTCTTTGAGGTAGGAATTGACCTTGCAGTAGCAGCCGGAGCTCTCCGGGCGGCCGATGGCCAGGAAAGCAAAGCCCGGCATCTCGACCAGCGCGTCGAAGATGCGGAAGCGCGCCTCGCTCAAAAGCTCCAGAGCCTCTTTGGTTTCGCCGTTTTCCACGCTGTCGACGATGCTCATACGGATATCGTCCAGCGTCAGCTTTACGTCAACACCAAGAGCAACGGACAGGCCGACGGCGGGGTCTGCGTCGATGGCGAGGATCTTCTTGTCGGGATATTGTTCGACCAGAAGGCGCACGATCGAAGCGCAGATGGAGGTCTTTCCGACACCGCCCTTGCCGGCAACCGTAAGAATCTTGGCTTTCTGTTCCATGTGCGTTCCCCCATTCGAGAAAAAGTGTGCAGTATGCGGATATTACTATCGTGGTTATTTTAACACACTGCCATGCATTATGCAAGATAAACACTTTAAAAATAGAGCTGTCGAAACTTTTTGTTCAAATCGTTGTGTGAATTGCCGCAAATTGTTTGGACAGTATGGGCCGAAACGTAAAGGGAGGCGGCGGGCAAAAAGAAATCCGTCATCCTGAGGAACGAAGTGACGAAGGATCTTATCCCGGAAGTCCGTACAGGACGGAAGAAAAGATCCTTCGCTTCGCTCAGGATGACGGATCATGCGTCACCGGTTCAGCACCCACACGCCGACATTGAGGTACGCCGCGAAAGTGAGCCAGACGATATAGGGGATCAGGAGCTTGCCCGCCTTTTCCTCGATGCAGGAAAAGAGCAGGGCCGTGACCACCGCCAGCACCCACAGCAGCAGGAGCAGCAGGAAGGCGGTAAAATAAAAGCGCATGGTAAAGAACACGATGGGCCAGAGAAAATTGACCGCCAGGCCCAGGCCGTACACGGTCAGCGCCCGGTCGCGCCGCGCGGGGCTCACACCGCTTGCCCAGACGAGGTACGACGCCCAGCCCAGCAGCACATACAGGATCGTCCACACCACGGGAAAGAGCCACGCGGGCGGGCTGAGCGGCGGCTTTGAGACGATTTTGAAATACTCCATGCCGTCGCGCGTCAGGAAAGCGGAAAAGCCGCCGACCGCCAGCGGGATCAAAAGCGAAATTGCCAGCGGCCCGTACCGGATCTTATGCTTCATAAAAACATCACCACCCCTCCAAAGTGTATGGAGGGGCGGGACAGATTATGCGATCAAAACTGGAAATAGATAAACGGGCTCTGTCCGGTGTAGGCCAGGGCGACGGTGACGCCGAGGAAGAGGAAGAAGGCCAGCAGGCCCGTGAAGCTTCCAAGGCTCACCAGGGGATAGTAGCCTGTGGGCCGGATGCCGAGGTGGCGGCTGTGCGCGCAGGCCACCAGGTGCGCGCCCCAGACGAGCACAAGGCCGAAGATGCCCCAGAAGCTCACGAAGCGGATGCCGCGGTGCAGGGTGAAGATGTAGCCGATGTACTGCAGGGCGGTGCCGATGTCCTTTGCGCAGAAGATGATCGCGATAAAGCAGAAGAAGTGGAAGGTCACGAAAATATTCAGCGCGTTGGTCAGCGGGGTTTTCGGGATCTTTTTGCGGATGGGTCCCGTCGCGCGGAAGACGCACTGGGCAACGCCGCTCAAAAAGCCCCAGATCACATACTTCCATTCCGGGCCGTGCCAGAGGCCGCAGACCGTCATGTTGATGAGGATGTTGAGATAGGTCCGCGCCTCGCCCTTTTTGCTGCCGCCCAGGGGGAAATACAGGTACTCGGTCAGCCAGGTGGAGAGACTGATGTGCCAGCGCCGCCAGAACTCGTTGACGTTGGGCGAGATGAAGGGTATGTCGAAGTTTCGCGTCAGGTCGTAGCCGAGGCATTTGGCGCAGCCCACGGCGATGTCCGAATAGCCGGAGAAGTCGCAGTAAAGCTGGACAAAATAGGCGTAGGCGGCCAGCAGCAGAGTTCCGGCGCTGTAGGCAGAGGGGGCGCTGTGCACGGCCTGGATAAAGGGGCCGATGTTGTCGGCGATGACGACCTTCTTGAAAAAGCCGAAGAGCATGATCTGCAGGCCCGGCTCGAGATTTTGAAGGGAGATGTTGCGCTCCTGTCTGAGCTGGGGCAGAAAGTCCCCGGCCTTGACGATCGGGCCGGCTACCAGCTGCGGGAAGAAGGCGATATAGAGCGCCGTGTGGACAAAGTCCCGCTCCGCCTCGATCTTGCCGCGGTATACGTCGATGGTATAGCTCAGGGACTGGAAGGTGTAGAAGCTGATGCCGACGGCGATGACGAGGGCGGTCGTGTTGGTGCGCACGATGCCGAAGAGATGGCAGAAGGAATTAATGAAGAAATCGTAATACTTGAAAATGCCCAGCACCACGAGCGGCACCACCACGCCGATCACAAGCGCCGTCTTGCGCCAGGGCTTATCCATCTGCAGCGCGCAGACATGGGCCACCAGCGTGAGGAAAAGCATCAGAAAGCAGAAGCGCCAGTCCCACCAGCCGTAGAACACATAGCTTGCGATCAGCAGGACAATGTGCCGGATACGCAGGCGCTTTTCCTGTTCCATGGCCTGGAAGGCGGGCAGATTCGTCAGCGCCATGAGGGCAAAGACCGTGGGGAAAAAGATCAGAAAGGGACGGCTTACAAAGCTCATTTCTCTGCCCTCCCCGCGCTCAGCTGCTCATACAGGCCCTCGGCAAAGATGCGAAGCCCCAGACAGTTGATGTGCCCGGTGCCGGGGGTGGTGTTGGCAAAGCCGAAGGGCAGCCGCCCCAGCTCCTCGGCGGCGGCGATGTTCCGCCCGGTCAGATCGAGGAAAACAAGGCCGTTATCCGCGCACAGCCTTTGATAAAGCACCCGCTCATCGGGCTGCTCCTGGACGGCGATGTGCCCGTCCTCGTCCGGCAGGACGGTGGGGGTGTAGGCCAGGATCACGTCCACCCCATGGGCGCGGCCCGTCTCGCCGAGCTTTTGCAGAATACGGGAGAGGGACGCTTCAAACTCCCCTGCCGGGGGCTGCGCCGCGTTGTCTTCTCCGGCAGCGCCTCCGCCGCCCTGAAAGTATTTGGTGTAGAACAGACGCAGATAGGGGATCTTCTGCGCCGCCGTGACGACCCCGCCCTCGTGGGCACGGATCTCCGGCAGCGTCCCGTCGGCGGCGGCGTCCAGCTCGGCGGGCGCGTAGCCGAGCTTTGCAAGCTCGATGACCACCGCGTCCGTGGGCGCGTAGACCGAAAGGGCCCTGTCCAGATGCTCGGCGCAGTAGGGGAAGGTGTGGGCCGCCATGCCGATGTTGTAGACGTACTTTTCCCCGTCAAAGAGGCGGTTCAATACCGCGGCAGCGGAATCGGCCTGGGGCACGCAGAAGCCCTCCATGTGCGACGAGCCCATCAGCAGAATATTGATTTCATCTCCGGGCTTGTAATCACGAAGATTATTAAAACCCTCGTTGTTGGTGCGGCCTGTGCCGAAGCCTTCGGTCCCGCGGAAGTAGCGGCGGTTCGGCTCGTAGCGGTATTCGGTGGTATCGTCGGGATTGGAGACGCGCACGGGGACATTGAAGTAAAACGCGCAGGCCGCGCACAAAAGCGCGAACGCGGCAAGGCCCGCGAGCAGTGCCTTGACTATCCACTTTACAGTTTCTTTTTTCATGGGTTATCCTTTGCAGCCCGGCGCTGTCTGAGCATGGACAGGATATACAGCAGGCTGTCGTTTTTTAAAATCAGGTTCAGCGCGGCATAGACCGCCGCGCCGCACGCTACCTGTACAAGAAGCAGCAGCGCCGTCGGCAGCGGCAGCAGCCCCACGGCCCGCACGGCGGCGAACATCACGGCCGCGCTGACGCCGTTTTTCCACACATCCCTGAGCTGGTCGAGCGCGCCGTAGCCCAGGAGCTTTTTGATGGGCAGGCTCGTCACGAACACGTCGAGCCAGGCGGAGACCGCGTAGCCGATCGCAATGGCCGTGAGGGAACGGAAGGCCACGATGCTGACCACCAGCACCGCCACCATGAGCGTGCGGCGCAGGACCTCCTGCTTTGCGTAGAGGTCGGAGCGGCCGAGGGATTTGAGCGCGACCGTGTTGGCGCTCGTCAGCGGGATCTGGGCCTCGGCGATGCTGAGGATCGCCAGCAGCGGCACCGTCGGCAGCCACTGCTCCTTGAGCAGCAGCAGCACCAGCGGCTTTGCCACGGCGGACAGGCCGAACATC
>CADBYZ010000095.1 GCA_902799075.1 Oscillospiraceae bacterium
GAGGAGAAAGCGGAGCACGCGAAAAAGCTGGTGGACCGGGAGCTTGAAAGGCTGCGCATTTCCTTTGAGACGGCGAGAGCAGCCGGGTACCGCAGATATATCCTGTTTCTGCATTATCCGCCGACGAGCATCCTGGAAGACGAGAGCCTGTTTACCGCCATGGCGGAGGAGTACGGGGCGGAACAGGTCATATATGCGCACAGCCACGGAGAGAGCCGTTTCCATGACAGTATCCTCGGAGAGAAAAACGGGATTCAATACAGCCTGGTTTCCGGAGATTATCTGAAATGGAAACCGATGAGGATATTGTGATCATACATTGAGCGAACGAGGTAAGTATATGTCTTTGATTGATGCAGCGATCGACTATGTGTATTCGCTGTTTCGGGATAATGCCGGCGGGCATGACGCCGCTCATACCTTGCGTGTCTATCAAAACGCGATGCTGATTGCCCGGCAGGAGCCAGACTGCGACCTGGAAACAGTAGCGTTGAGCGCTCTGCTTCACGATGCAGACGACCATAAGTTGTTCCATACAGAGAATAATGCAAACGCGAGATCTTTTTTGACGCAGCATGATGTTGAGCCGGATAAGATCGAATATATCTGCAGAGTAATTAACGCTGTTTCATTCAGCCAGAACAGAGAAAAACGCCCTGACAGCCTGGAAGGGATGATCGTTCAGGATGCGGATCGTCTTGATGCCATCGGTGCGATCGGGATTGCGAGAACCTTCGCGTTCGGTGGTGAGCACGGCAGACCTTTGGAAGCGACGATTCAGCATTTCCAGGATAAGCTGCTGCTGTTGAAAGATGAAATGAACACCGAGACAGCAAAGAAGATCGCCGAAAGCCGGCACCTCTTTATGGTGAACTTCTTACAGGAATTTGATGAGGAGACAAAAGCTGCCCACCCAAGGAGATCATAAACAAAAAACGCCCGCCGACTGCTCAATTTTCAGAGCAGCCGACGGGCGTAAACTATGCAAAGAAGCGGGCAACGGCATCTTTTAACGGGACAAACGGACCCTCCGTGCAATAAGAAAACGCTCACTGGAAAGGTCGTAATACTCCCACACATCACCAGACTGTAACTGATGCAGGTAGATGACATCCTCCATGCCATCGGGTGAATCGACAAGCTCTGCAAGGTCATTCCCGGATTTCAGCTCCTGCTCCCGGAAAATGCGGGTGCTTGCCCCTTCAAAGACTGCCGAGTACAGGATCTCCGCCTCCACAAGATCCTGAAAGATATGGCTGCCGTAGCTGAGCTCGGGCATATACCCGGCCCGGCGGTCTGCAAGCTCCAGGATCGTGTCAAACTCGCTGATGTCGGAAAACTCCGTCGGCACCCCAAGCTCCGGGGAACTCGTGCAGATCCTGCCGGGTGTGATGAGAAGCATGCGTTTATTCTGTCCACGCAGACGCCAGTTGATGGCTGATAGCAGCTGTTTGACGCGGTATTTGTCACGATAGGGCAGGTTATAGTAAGCGACCGGGTCCACATATACCAGCACATCCAGCGGAAAGCTGCGGGAAAAGCCCATGGAGGTGCCGACGGTCTCGATCAGGATATCCTCCTCCCGCAGATCTGCCGGGATAGACACCTTGTCGCCGGTACGGGTCAGCTGCAGGGGGCGGCACTGCAGCAGGCTGATCACATACTCGCCCGTGGAGGCGCAGTTGATGGTGTACTCAATATCGACCGGATAGGCGTAGGTGTCCTGCAGAAGACGCAGGATCTCACCCATATCCCGCATCAGACTCCTGTTGTTTACAAGGCCTTCACAGGAGACGTACAGCACATCTTCGCGGATTCCCTGTTCCCGCAGGATCGTCTCCGTCTCCCGGTCATGGGAATAGAGCAGAGCGCTCAGATAGGGCGGGAGTGCGGCGCGGATACTCTCGGCGTCCCAGTTTTCCACACCGTCGGAGCCGTCACTGACCACATCCACAAGACGCTGGGAGAACTGATGGCGATCCGCCGAGGAGGTCTGCCATACGACAGACGGCTTGTCCAGCGCGACCATACGCGGATAGGAGCCCGTACGGCGATCCACCGCGGCAGTTCCGAGGCCGCACACCAGGCGGAGCATGCCCTTCTCGGGATGATCCACCCCGAAGCGGTAGGGACTTGAGGAATAGCCGACGCCCGCTGCACACGGCATGAAAAAGCCCTCATAATGAGAGCCGGAAACCCGCTGGACAAGGATTCCCATCTGCTCATCCAAATGTTCGAGCCCGCGCCGCTTCCGGTAATCCAGCGCCGAGAGACTGACGGTGCTTGCGTAGACGGTGCGGATGGCGGATTCAAACGCGTGCAGGCGTTCTTCCGGTGAACCGTGATTGCTGCAGAAAACGGATTCGTATTTCCCGGCAAAGGCGTTGCCGAAGCCGTCCTCGAGGATTGAGCTTGAGCGCACGATAATGGGCTCGTTGCCGTAATACTCCAGAAGCTGGCGAAACTGCATGCGAAGCGGCGGAGAAAATGCACCGCCCAGCAGGGCCTCCGAGAAAGCCTGCGCCTTGGAGAAATACCCGTCCGCCGTCTTCTGACTGAGCTTGAGATCCCAAAGACCATTGTCCACAATGAAGGAATAGAACACATCGGAGCCGATATAGAAGGAATCGTGCGGCTCGATGCGATCAAAGAGTTCCGCGTCCCGGTTTTGGACGATCTTCCTTGACAGCAGCATCCCGCAGGCTTTGCCGCCAATCAGCCCGGTGCCGATCATGCGGTCATGGATTTCGAAATAGTCCCCGGGCTGAAACTGCTCTACGATCATATCCCGCATGCGTTTATCGCGTGTGAGCATGATGTCGCACATCCGGTCGCACTCGCTGCGGATGTCCAGACCAGCATCATATTTTACACGGGCGGCGTGGAAGAAGCGCTCCCAGCTGTCCATGCTCTGGCTGTTTTTGAGCCCCTTCGCGTCGTTGAGACTGCGGTAAAAGCGGCTGAGCTCCACGCTCTCCGAAACGGAATAAAAGTTGATGTCTTTGAGATCGCAGCCGTAGGGCTGGGCCAGGTGCGCAAGCGGCCTTTCCCAGACCTTTTCCGCCCGGAAAAAGAGTTTGTCCCGCCCACCCGGAAAAACGTCCAGCAAAAGCTGTGTGGTGCTCGCAATAATGTCGATCGCGTCAAAGGAGTGCCTGCCGCGCAGGATCGGAAAATACGCGACGGTGTCCAGAGAGAACAGGAAGGGACAGGTCAGGTGAAAGAAATTTCCCATCATGAGATCAGTGGCCCAGGCCTCCTCCAGCTCGGAAAGACAGTCAAAGACATAGAAGGCGTCACGCCCTTCCCGTTCGATCAGATTGTGAATATCAACGGTGAATGATTCAAAGAGATGGGAAAGGGGCACATGCACCTCCCGCACGCCGGGCAAGGCAGGCAGGATGGGATCGTGTCCGGCAAAACGAATGTAGAGGATGTTTCTGCCGTCCCGGACGGCCTGCTCGGCAAAGGCTCTCGCAAAAAAGCGGAATTCATCCAGGTCGGAGACCTGCCACACCACGTTGTCACCCAGACGGATGGAATCAAGACACTGATCCAGCCCGGGAATGCCAGACAGAATCGGTTCAAAAGCAGCCATGCGTTACCCTCCGATCATGTTAGATTTGTATAGCCCATGAGAAAGCGGTCGACCTCGGCGGCACAGGCACGGCCCTCGGCTATGGCATGGACGACCAGGGACTGGCCGCGGTGCATATCGCCGGCGGTGAAGATGTGCGGGATGCTGGTCTGGAAGGAACCCGTCTCAGTCTTCACCGTGCGGTCAAGCTCCACACCGAAAGCGGCGCACACATCATCCCGGCACCCGGAAAAGCCTGTCGCTGCGATCAAAAGCCCACAGGGAAGCTTTGTCCCGTCCCTCGTGACCACAGCCGTGAGATTGCCTGCTTCATCGGTTTCAAGCGTTGCCACGCTCTGCGAGAAGAGACGCGGGTCACTGCCGAAAACAGCCTCAGCCTCTTCCTGCGCGTAGTCCTGCGGGAGGCTGCCGTCCGGCGCGAGATAGTCCTCCATCGGTCGACGTACAAGCTGTACAAGGCTTTTGCAGCCCTGGCGTATGGAAGTTGCCGCACAGTCGCTCGCGGTGTTGCCGGTGCCGATGATGATCACATTTTTCCCCTTGGCAGAGGGGACAGCGGGGGAGCGGGACAACTGTTGCCGCTCCACGGCGTCCATGGCAAAGCACACGCCCCGGACACCCTCCGCGTCGATGCCGAGCGGGCGCGGCTTCTCCGCCCCGCAGCATAAAACCACCGCGTCGTATTCCATCGTCAGCCGCTGGGCTACCGCGGGATCGGCGGCGTCGAGCCCGGTCACAAAGCTCACGCCCTCGCGCGTCATGAGTTCAATCCGACGGCGGACGACGGATTTCGGCAGCTTCATGTTCGGGATGCCGTACATCAAAAGCCCGCCGGGCAGGGCGCGCTTTTCGATCACGGTGACGCTGTGCCCCCGGTGATTGAGCTGGTCTGCCACCGCGAGTCCCGCCGGACCGGAGCCCACCACCGCCACATTTTTTCCCGAGCTGTGAGGCGAAAAGCGCGGTTCCATCAAATGATGGGAAAAGGCGTATTCGATGATGCTCAGCTCATTGTTATGCACCGTGACGGAATCGCCGTACAGCCCGCAGGTGCAGGCCTGCTCGCAGAAAGCGGGGCAGACGCGCCCGGTAAATTCGGGGAAGTTATTTGTTTTCAAGAGTCTTGTCAGCGCGTGGGCGAAGTTTCCGTCCATGACACTGTCGTTCCACTCGGGGATCAGGTTGTGCAGCGGACAGCCGAGCTGCTTTCCCTCAAACTGCACCCCGGCCTGACAGAAGGGGACGCCGCAGTTCATGCACCTTGCACCCTGCTCGCGGCGCTGAGACTCTGAACAGGGGAGATGAAACTCCTCCCAGTCCCTCGGCCTGCTCCTGCGTCTCGCCGCGGCTTTCAAAGTCCTCTATGGCCTTGCGCATGCGCTCATAGTCCACGGGGATGATCTTCTTGAAGGCGGGCAGATACCCCTTGAAATCCACTAAAATCGCGGCGGCCTTCTTTGAGCCGGTCGCGTCCAGATGCGCCTGCAGGAGATCGCGCAGCTCCTGCACGTCGCTCGGGTCTTTGATCGGGCCGACATGCAGACCGTCCTTGTTCATGCGCGTGTAGAGATCGTGCGCCTCATCCAATACGTACACCACGCCGCCGGACATCCCGGCGGCAAAATTTTTGCCGGTCTGCCCCAGAATGAGCACCCTGCCGCCCGTCATGTACTCGCAGCCGTGGTCGCCCACGCCCTCGACAACGGCGGTGGCACCGGAGTTTCGCACACAGAAGCGCTCGCCCGCGACGCCGGAGATATAGGCCGCGCCGGAGGTCGCGCCGTAGAGCGCGACGTTTCCGACGATGATGTTTTCATCCGCCGGGAGGGTCGAGCCCTCCGGCGGGTACAGGATCAGCTTTCCGCCGGAGAGGCCTTTGCCGAAGCCGTCGTTGGAGTCGCCCTCGAGCCGCAGCGTGAGCCCCTTCGGGATAAACGCGCCAAAGGACTGCCCGCCGCCGCCCTGACA
>CADBYZ010000096.1 GCA_902799075.1 Oscillospiraceae bacterium
ATGTGCTTTGAGGGCATCGAAGGGGAGACCCTGCTGCTCGCGCTCGACAAGGAGGGCATCTGCACCTCATCCGGCAGTGCCTGCGCCTCCGGTTCGCTGGACCCGAGCCATGTGCTTCTGAGTCTCGGCATCCCCTATGAGCTGGCGCGCGGCTCGCTGCGGCTCTCCATCGGCGAATACAACACCGACAAAGAGATCGACTATATCCTTGAAGCCGTACCTCGCACGGTGGAGTCCCTGCGCAGCATGTCCCCGCTCTGGAAGGAGTATGCCGAGGGCAGACGGGAGCACCTGTGCTGAACGGAGTAAACAAATGATCGACTGGTATCCCTTATTCAATTCCCTGCGCATCGCCGCCATAAGCTGTGTGCTGGTGTTTTTTACCGGTATCTTCTTCGCCTACTATGCGGCAAAACTGCCGCGTGCGGTGAAGGGCGTGCTGGACGTGATCCTCACGCTGCCGATGGTGCTGCCGCCCACGGTGTGCGGCTATTTCCTGCTGCTCATCTTCGGCGTGAAGCGGCCTGTCGGCGCCTTCCTGCTGCAATACGGCATCAAGTTCGTCATGACCTGGTACGGCGGCGTGCTGGCCGCGGCGGTGGTGGCTTTTCCGCTCATGTACCGCACGGCCCGCGGCGCGTTTGAAAGCTTCGACCAGAACCTCGCCTGGTCCGGGCAGACTCTGGGCCTTCCCGACACCTACATCTTCTGGCGCATCCGCATGCCCGCCTGCCGTCAGGGAATCCTGGCCGGGACAGTGCTGGCCTTCGCGCGGGCACTGGGGGAATATGGCGCCACCAGCATGCTCATCGGCTACACCCCCGGCCGCACCGCCACCATCTCCACCACGGTCTATCAGCTCTGGCGCACCAACGACGAGCGCGGCGCCTTCTTCTGGGTGATGGTGAATCTCGCCATCTCCACGGTGGTGCTGCTGACGGTGAATATGCTGGAGACGCGGCAGAAAAAGGCGGTGGCGAAATGAGCCTTTTTGTGGACATCCAAAAACAGCTCGGATCGTTTACGCTTCATGTGAACTTCACGGCGGAAAACGGCGTAACCTGTCTGCTGGGAGCCTCCGGCTGCGGCAAGAGCATGACCCTGAAATGCATCGCCGGGATCGAAAGGCCCGATCAGGGCCGCATCGAACTGGACGGGCGCATACTGTTCGACTCGGAGAAGCACATCGACCTCAAGCCCCAGCAGCGGCGCGTGGGCTACCTGTTCCAGAACTACGCGTTGTTTCCCAACATGACCGTGCGGCAGAACATCCTCTGCGGCCTGTGCCGGGAAAAGAACCGCGCGGAAAAGAAACGCAGAGCCGATGAGATGATTGCCCTCATGCAGCTCGGAGGGTTGGAAAACCACAGACCCCACCAGCTTTCCGGCGGGCAGCAGCAGCGCGTGGCTCTGGCCCGCATATTGGTCAGCGATCCGCAGCTTTTGCTGCTGGACGAGCCCTTCTCTGCCCTTGACGGGCACCTGCGCGACGCGCTGAAAATCGAGCTCAGAGACCTGCTCGCCCGCTTCGGACGGGAGGTGCTGATGGTGACCCATGACCGCACCGAGGCCTACAACATGAGCGCGGCCATCGCCGTCATGGACGAGGGGCGGCTCCTGACCGTCAAGCCCACCAAGGCGCTCTTTGCCGATCCCGGCAGTGTCCGTGCGGCGATCCTGACCGGATGCAAGAACGTAGTCCCCGCCCGGTGCATAGACGCCCATACGGTGGAGATCCCGGACTGGGGCGTACGGATGGAGACAAGGCAGGAGGTCAAGGAGGGCCTTTGCGCCGTCGGCCTGCGGGCGCATTATTTCAGTCCGGGCGCGCAGCAAAACCGCTTCCCTGTGCGCTTTGTGGAGGAGATGGAGGAGCCTTTCGAGCTCATCCTCCAGTTCCGTTATCAGAACCAGAAAAAGGACAGCCCGCCCGTCTGGTGGCGGCTGCCCAAGGACAAACGGCCCGCGAGCTTCCCGGAAGAGCTGGGGATCGCGGGGGCCAATATTTTACTGTTGTACGAATAATAAGGAGATATGATTATGAAACTCAGTGCAAGAAATCAGCTGAAAGGCAAGATCGTGGAAATCAATGAAGGCGCTGTCAACGGCATCGTGAAGCTGGACATCGGCGGTGGAAACATCATCAGCTCCACCATCTCCATGTCGGCCATTCGCGAGCTGGAGCTCGCTGTCGGCAAGGAGGCTTACGCCGTCATCAAGGCGACCTCTGTCATGATCGGCGTCGACGAATAAACAGGTCAGCAAAAGGGGCGGGACGCATTGTCCCGCCCTTTTATTCGGTTCCGTCCTGAATCAGTACCTTCATCGTGCCGCCGCAGACCATGCCGTCGGACTCTGCAACATCGCCGGTGAGATCGATATCCACGGTCATATAGCGGCCCGTGCCGATGATGCGCACCGCGTCGCGGATGACCGCGCCCTCACTGCACCCGCCGCCGATGGAGCCGGTGACCTGTCCCAGGGGGCTCACCGCCATCTTGGCCCCGGCCTCGCGCGGGGTGGAGCCCTTAGTCTCGATCACGGTGACGATGGCCTTCGGATCACGGTTTTCCGCGAGGTACTGTAAGGTCGACAGCTCCATGTCCGAATCGCAGCAGCAGCGCGTACCGTCGGAATGCTCGGGCAGACGCTTGTAGGCGATGAGCTCCGCGAGGATAGACACCGCGATCTCCTGCGGCGTGACAGCCCCGATGCTGAGACCGATGGGGGTGCAGATCTCCTGCATGCGCTCGGTGGAGTACCCTTCCTCCGCGAGCATCTCCATAAGTCCTTTGACCCGCCGCCTCGAACCGATCAGCCCCGTATACGCGGGCCGCACGCCCGGCAGAAGTATGCGCAGACAGTCCGCGTCGTGCCGGTGGCCGCGGGTGATGATGACCACATAGTCGTAGGGCGTGAGCTTTACCCTCCGGATCGCGTTTTCAAAGCTGTCGCAGATCACCTCGTCTGCCAGCGGAAAGCGCTCGTGATTGGCAAAGTCGGGCCGGTCGTCGGCAACTATGACGTGAAAGCCGCACTTTGCCGCAAACTCGGCTACATGCAGCGCAATATGCCCGCCGCCCAGGACCAGCAGCCGCTCCTGCGGGAGCATCGGCTCGGTGACGGTGAGTGTGCCGTCCGTTTCCCGCAGTGTCACCTTCGCGCACAGCCGCCCCTTCGCGTCAGCCTCCGGCACGACCGGGACAGGCGCGCATGTCATATCCTCTGCCATCAAGCCGGATTCTCCCCTAAACTTTGTCTCCAGCGCGACGGCCTCTCCGGCCTCCAGTTTTGCCAGTATCTCCTGATAGACGTTCATCACGTACCCTCCACAATTTTTATATTCCTATCATACCGCGCTGAAAATGATTTTACAATTGCTTTTTTATTAGAGTGTGCTATATTGATACCAAACAGATGGTTAGCCTTAAACAACAAGGAAGGGAACTCGTATGAAAAAATTCGCGGTGTTCAGCGGCTTTCTCGGCTCCGGCAAGACCACGACCATGATGGCCCTGACAAAGTATCACACGGCGCACCACGGCAAGGCCGCCATGATCTCCAACGATCTCGGCCACGGGGTGAGCCTGGCGGACGACCGCTTCGCCCGCCTCAGCGGCTGCAGAGCCTCCCAGATCACGGACGACTGCATATGTTATGTAAACGAACAGCTTGCCGACCGCCTCAACGATTATTACGACGAGGGCTGCGAGCTGGTGGTGTCGGACATTCCCGGCTTCGGCGTCGGGGCGCTGGAGCATGTGTACCACGGCCTCGCGGAGAAGTTTCCGGGACAGTTCGAGCTTGCCCCCTTCACGGTGCTGGCGGAGCCCAAAACCGTCGAGCTTCTGCGCAGCGGACAAGGCGGCGATCAGGAGTACCTTTACAACACCCAGCTTGTGGAGGCCGACCTCATTGTTCTGAATAAGTGCTTATCCGTTCGCGCAGGTCATCGCCATCAGCGCGCGGGAAGGGGAGGGGCTGGAGGAACTGTCCCGGGCGCTCACCCGCGGGCAGGCCTCCATGCGCCGCCCGGACATCGGCTACGGCGGCGAGGCGTTTCAGCACGCCATGGGCAAGATCAGCGAGTACTATATTCAGTACCGCGCCGTGGTCTGCTGCAATGATTTTGACGGCAATGCCTATCTGCTGGACATGGCCCGTGCCGTGCAGGACGGGATCAGGAAAGCCGGGCAGCTCATCCCTCATCTCAAGCTCCTGGCCTGGGAGCCGGAGGGCGACTTCGGCAAGATGGACCTCATCGGCACAGAGCGGGAGATCGAGATCACACACCGCTTTGAAAGGCCCTGCACCGACATCGCGGTGATCCTCAACGCCAGCGCCGCATGCCCGGTGGACACACTGGAAAAAAACCTCATAAATACGATGAACACGGTATCTGACAAATACCAGTTAGAATTGACGGTCTTCAAAAAAGAGGGCCTTGCCATGGGCGGCTGATGAAAACGATGATACGAAAAACACGCTCGGTCTGTCCGGTGTGCCTTAAAAACCTTCCGGCCGTCCTCACAAGAAGGGACAATGGGCAGATCCGGCTTGAAAAGACCTGCCCGGACCACGGCTCCTTTGAGGTGCCGGTCTGGCAGGGGCGGATGGACTTTGACAAGTGGCTTCTGGGAACACAGCCGCTGTCGGCCAGCTGCGGCCTTAGCTGTCCCGAAAACTGCGGCATCTGTCCGGAACATGAGATCGGCACTTGCTGCGCGCTGCTGGAAGTAACCGGGCGCTGCAATCTGCGCTGTAAGTTCTGTTTTGCAGACGGCGGGACGGGAGAAGACCTGCCCATAGAGAAATGCAAAACCGCCATCCGTGAAATCGTCCGCCAATGCGGGCAGCCGCTTCTGCAGTTTTCCGGCGGCGAACCCACTTTGCGCGACGATTTGCCGGAGCTTGTGCGCTATGCAAAAGAGGCCGGGTGCAGCTACACCCAGGTGAACACCAACGGCATCCGCCTCGCGGAAGACCCCGCTTACACAAAGCGCCTTGCAGATGCGGGACTTGATATCGTCTTTCTTCAATTCGACGGCACACATGACGACATTTACCGCACACTCCGGGGCAGGGACCTGCTGGAAACCAAGCTCGAGGCGATCCGCGTGTGCTCGGAGCATCGCGTCGGTGTGACGCTGGTGCCCACGGTGGTCAAAGGCGTCAACGACGACAATCTGGGTGAGATCGTGAAGCTGGCTGCCCGGCTTGCACCCGGCGTGCGCGGGGTGCACTTCCAGCCGGTGTCCTACTTCGGCCGCTATCCGACAGCGCCTGAGGCGGCGGATCGCTATACCCTCGACATGCTCATGACCGATATCGCCGACCAGGCGCAGATCCCGCCTGAGAGCTTTATGCCTTCTCGCTGCGACCATCCGCTGTGCGGCTTTCACGCAAGCTTTCTCATTGAGCACGACAGGGGACTGAAAGCGCTCAGCTCCATCACCCATTCCTCCCACAGCCGAGGCTGTGCAAAGGACAACCGGGAATACGTGGCCCGCCACTGGCGCCGCGCGCCGGAGGAGGCGCCCCCCGCCGGGAGCTTTTCGGACGAGATGGACTTTGACACCTTCCTCTACCGCCTTCGGCACCAGAGCCTGACACTATCCGCCATGGCCTTTCAGGATGCCATGAACCTCAATATCGAACGCCTGCACCGATGTTCTTTACACGTGTACGATGGCGGAAAAATCAAGCCCTTCTGCGCCAGGTATCTGTCGAAAATGA
>CADBYZ010000097.1 GCA_902799075.1 Oscillospiraceae bacterium
ACGGCAAGGCCGGTCTCGCTGTCGTTGATGCTGTGGCCCAGCGCGCCGAAGACGCCGCTGTCCGGGTCGCAGAAGGTGAGGGTGCCGATGCCGCTCAGCCCGTCGCGCAGCAAAATCCCCAGCATGGGGCGCCCCTCCTCGCCCACGGCGGTCTGTACCGGCAGGCTCAGGGTCTGGCTGCCGCGCCTGACCTCCAACTCCACCTGCTCCCCGGCCTCCTCCAGCGCCGCGATCAGACCCGCCGCGTCCGAGACGCTCTGCCCGTCGGCCCCGCAGATGAGGTCGCCCGCCTTGAGCCCCGCGTCCTCCGCCGGGTTCACCGCGCCCTCCTCGGTCTCCACCGGGCAGAAGCCCGCCACGATCACCCCGTCGGTGCTGATCTGGATGCCTACCGCCTGACCGCCCACCAGCAGCTCCTGGGCATAAGCCCGTGAGATCGTCAGCGGACTTAAAAACAGGGCGCACAGCCCCGTCACGATCCATTTTCTCATAAAGGATGCCTCCCGTACTTCAATTTCACACGAATCAGTATGTGCGCGGGAGGCAAAAATAAAGGCGGAACTGTCTGACAATTGCGCCGGTTTTTTCGCAAAACCAACGATTGCAGGCACTTCCGCCGTTTGTCAAGTTTTGGGTTTCGTCAGCGCGCGCTGCCGAGGTAGCCTTCGAGGATCAGGCTTGCCGCGACGGCGTCCACGTTTTTGCGGTGCTGCTTTTCTTTTTTGCCCGCCGAGTGCAGGATGGCGTGGGCCTCGATGCTGCTGCGCCGCTCGTCCCAGAGAATGACGGGCAGGCCGCTTTCGTTTATTAATAATTCACGGAAGGCGCGGCTCTTTTCGGCGCGCGGGCCCTCGCTGCCGTCCATGTTCTTCGGCAGCCCCAGCACCAGCGTCCCCACGTCGCGGGCCGTTGCCTCTTCGGCGATGCGTTTGGCCGCCCGCTCCATATCCCACTCCTGCATGGTCCAGGCCTCGCCCGCCAGCATTCCCAGCAGGTCCGACACCGCAAGCCCGATGCGCTGATCGCCGTAGTCAATGGCCATGGTTCGCATATACAATCCTCCGGATATCATTTTCTGTGCTTGATCGCCGTAAACAGCCGCGGCGCGAGCGCCCCGGCCTGGGCAACGAACCGGAACGCCAGATAGTTGAGCGTGACGTTTTTCGTGTGCATCACCGCGCACAGCGCCTGTACCGGCGCGCCGCCGAACACATCGCGGCTTCGCTCCTGCACGTGTTCATTCCGGATCGCGCGGCGGATCTCGGCGCGCTTTTCCTCCCGCGTGAGGGTGCAGTGGGGGGAGAAGAGCGTGGTCAGGCAGGAGAAGATGCTCTTTACAAACATATAGCGGTGATCCCGCTGGTCCGTCACGCCGAAGCGCTCACAAAGCGCTTCCATGCGCTCGTCGGACTCCACGCAGATGTCGAGCTTCCTATTATAATATCTTGTGATAAGACTCTCACCGGGGTACATGATGTACCGGTACTTGCACTCGGGCAGCACGGCCACGCTCCCGGCGTGCTCGAGGCAGTCGTAGATGAACAGGCGATCCTCACCCCAGCGGTAGTCGGGGAAGCGCAGACGGTTGTCCAGAATGAGACCTGCCCGGAACAGCTTGCCCCAGACCTGGTTCAGGAGATTTGCCTTGTACAGCCGCCCGAGCGCGGGGCCGAGAGTGTCTGGCGAGTAGCGGGCGGCGGGCTCGCAGTACTTTGCCTCGCTGCCGTCCGGGTTCAGGATCGAAAAGCCCATCAGCACAAGATCCGCGTCTCCGGCGTTTTCAATGGCGTACTCCAGCGCGTCTGGGGCAAGCAGATCGTCCGCGTCGGAGAACATCAGGTACTCCGTCCCCGGCGGCACCAGGTCGAGGGCGAGGTTTCGCGCTCTTGCGGGGCCGCTGTTTTCCGCCGTGATCGGGCAGACGCGCGCGTCCTCTTCGTGCAGGCGCTCGAGGATCGCGGCGGTTTCGTCCGTGGAGCCGTCGTTTACCGCCAGCAGCAGCAGGTCCCCCATGGTCTGCTCCAGGATGCTGCGCACGGTGCGTTCGACTGTCTTTTCCGCGTTGTAGGCGGGCATGATGACCGCCGCCCGCGGCGCTCGCTGTTCCATGGTCAGACCTCCAAAAGCAATGTCATTCTGAGCAGAGCGAAGAAGCTTTATCGCTCGCGCTTCATTTCCTCCGGGCAGGAGAGATAGACCTCCATCAGATAGCGGTACATGGGCAGAAGCTCCTGAAAGGCGTCCGCCACGATGCCGGGCAGCGCCGCGGTATAGGCGTCCCCACCCAGGTCAAACTCCTTGTGCACGCCCGCGTACTTGCGATTATACCAGCTGTCGATGAGCGCGTCGTCGTGCAGGGCCTTGGGCCGCTTGTAGCTCTCGCCGCCAAGCAGCCAGCCCTTGCGCTCGAGTGCCTGGGCGAGCCTGCGGAAGCGGGCGGGGTTTGCGTCGATCGAGCGGCGGAATGCCTCCATCTGCGCCGGTGTCGCCCCGTACCAGCCCATGCCGTAGCTGTACTGCGCGGGCGAGATTTCAAACCAGAGCATGGGCCCGTTGTGGACCACGGCGCTGTCCGTGACGGAAAACCAGAGATGGTCCTTGTACGGTCCGCGCCCGAAGAGCCGACGCGCGTCGCGGTAGATGCGTGAGACGTGGACGCTTCCTGAAAAATCGGGGCAGCGCTGCGTGAAGAGCGCGAAGGACTCAGCCGCAAGCGTTTTAAATGGGGTATTGACAAAGTCCTCAAATTCCTGCTTGTGGGCCAGGAACCAGGGCCGCTCGTTGTTGAAGGCCAGCTCCCAGAGGAAGCCGCCGGTTTTTTTACTGAAGCCAGAAAACATGCGCATACCGTCTTTCCTAAAGTGAGGGTATTATACCACGCAGGCGGGAAAGTGAAAAGTGGAAAGTGGAAAGTGGAAAGTGGAAAGAAGGAACGGCCCCTAAAGGACCAATGCCATTTTTAATCCGTCCGCGAAGCGGACACCATCACTTCACTTTCCGCTTTGCACGTTTCAATTTTTCGTAAATCCTTCACAAAATTTTTTAAAAAAATTCGGCGCAACGCCGAAAAAAGGATTGACAAACCGGTGTCGTTCCTGTAATATATGGATTTGTCCGGCGGGAACCGATCACTCTCGTCGAACCGAATAAAGAAGCACGATTGCACTCCCTTTCGAATCCCGCGCATGACGGAAAGGACCGCCGCTTACAGGTCACATTTCTGGCGTGGAAATTCGGGGGAGCAAAGCGCTGTTTTCAAGCTCACGACGGAAACAGCGCAAAGTTCAGCCGAAAACGCGAAACACCCGGATGCGTTGCGTGAAAGTCCGAACCGTCGGCAGAGATGCCGGGCAGGCGGATAAAGCGGAAGGCGGAGGGGCAGATCGAAAGCGGAGTGGAGCGGGCTTCTCTGCCACACAGAAAGGCTGCGGCCAATCAGGCATTGGCGCAGGACCTCTGTGCGAAACCGGGCAAAGCCCCGGTAACTCTAAATACAGGAGGAAAACCACATGCAGATCACCGACCCCATTGCCGATATGCTGACCCGCATCCGCAACGCCGGAAGCGCCAAGCATGAGTCCGTTGACGTGCCTGCGTCCAAAATGAAGAAGGCCATCGCCGAGATCCTTCTGAGCGAGGGCTACATCAAGAACTACCAGGTCATCGACGACGGTACCCAGGGCATCATCCGCATCACCCTCAAGTATCTCCCCGGCAAAGAAAAGGCCATCCAGGGCCTGCGCCGCGTGAGCAAGCCCGGTCTCCGCGTTTACGCGGGCGCCGATGAGCTCCCCCGCGTGCTCAAGGGTCTCGGCATTGCCATCATCTCCACCTCCAAGGGCGTCATGACCGACAAGCAGGCTCGCAAGGAGCATGTCGGCGGCGAAGTCACAATGTCTAGAATCGGTAGAGCACCCATCACCATCCCCGCCGGCGTTGAAGTCAAGGTCGACGAGCACAACCACGTCACCGTCAAGGGCCCCAAGGGCAGCATCGAGCGCACCCTCGTCCCCCAGATGAAGATCGACATCGAAGGCGGCGTCATCCATGTCTCCCGTCCCGACGACACCAAGGAAAACCGTTCCCTGCACGGTCTGACCCGTACGCTGATCGACAACATGGTCGTCGGCGTGACCCACGGCTTTGAGAAGAAGCTGGAGATCAACGGCGTCGGCTCATGAACCTGGGCTATTCCCACCAGGTCATCATGAGCGAGAACGAGGACATCCAGATCGACGTCCCCGACGCAAACCACATCGTCATCAAGGGTATCGACAAGCAGAAGGTCGGCCAGTTTGCAGCCGAAGTCCGTGGTAAGAGACCTCCCGAGCCTTACAAGGGCAAGGGCATCAAGTACGACTACGAGACGATCCGCCGCAAAGAAGGCAAGACCGGCGCCAAGTAAACGGAGGTGTGCCTGAATGATTAAGAGACCCGATACCAGAGGCCAGCGCATCAAGCGCCATCAGAGAGTACGCGGCAAGATCTCCGGTGAGCGTATTTCGCAGCGAGAACAACATCTATGCCCAGATCATCGACGACGTAGCCGGCAACACCCTCGTGTCCGCCTCCAGCGTTGAGAAGGGCTTCGAAGGCAACGGCGGCAACATCGAGGCCGCAAAGAAGGTCGGCGCCATGGTCGCCGAGCGCGCCCTCAAGAAGGGCATTGAAGAAGTCGTGTTTGACCGCGGCGGCTACATTTATCACGGCCGCGTCCAGGCACTGGCAGACGGCGCCCGCGAGGGCGGCCTGAAATTCTAAGGGAGGGGGACAACAACATGGCTTACAACAATGACAGAAGAGACCGCCGCAATAAGGAAGAGGCGCCCTCTGAGTTCATCGAAAAGGTAGTTTCCCTCAACCGCGTCAGCAAGACCGTCAAGGGCGGCCGTGTGGCGAAGTTCTCCGCACTCTGCGTCGTCGGCGACGGCAAGGGCCGCGTCGGCTTCGGCATGGGCAAGGCCAACGAGGTCTCCGAGGCCATCCGCAAGGGCCTTGAGGACGCCAAGAAGAATATCGTCACCGTCACCCTCCAGGGTACCACCATTCCCCATGAGGTCCTCGGCGCGTTCGGTGCCGGCCGCGTGCTGCTCAAGCCCGCCCCCGAAGGCACCGGCGTTATCGCCGGCGGTGCCGTGCGTGCGGTCGTCGAGGCTGCGGGTATCTCCAATATCCGTACCAAGTGCCTGCGCACCAACAACCCCGCCAACGTCGTGGCA
>CADBYZ010000098.1 GCA_902799075.1 Oscillospiraceae bacterium
GCCCGGAACACCCCGTGGTAGGCGTAGCCCCCGCCGACGATCTTGAGCTCAAAGTGGTGGGCGGGGCTGTTCTCGGTATAGTTTTCATAGTATTCGGGGAAAATGAGGCGATAAGCGGAGCCGTCGGCACTGTACACCGCCGCGTCCAGCTCCTGGGGAAGGCTGCCCACAATGGCGGCGAGGGCCGGGCCCTGGTCATGGGACAGGCGCGTCAGCTCCAGGCGGGAAAAGAGGCGGCAGTTCATGAAGCTTGCGCTGCCTATGCTCTGCACGGCGTCATAAAGGCGCAGCGTCTCCATGCTCTTGAGATTCATGAAGGCGTAGTCCCCCACGCTTTCAAGCCCTTGCGGCAGGCTCAGACTGCGGATGCTCCGGTTGTCCCAGTCGTCAGACTCCGCCCCGCCGAGCACGCGCACTTCCTCGCCCTCCAGGGGCTTTGCCCCGTGGGCCAGGGCGCGGTCGGAAAGCCTTGTCACCGGCAGACCGAAAAGCTCGTCCGGCAGCACGGCGTTTTCGTCACAGGTTACGGCGCGCAGGATCGTGACGCCGCTCTCCTCCCGCTTCACCACAAGACGCCAGTTTGTAAGGCCGCTGATCGTTTCCACGTTGTCTCTCCCGTTTCTGATTCAATGGCCCTACTATACCTTTTTTCCCGCGTGTTTACAATATAAATAGTAGAAAAAATGTACAGTATGGTCTATACTGTACATATTCGATTGAAAGCAGTGCTTTCAATCAAAATACTCGCGCTTATCGCCCTCGGCTTGCGGGAGACGCCTCGGTTGGTCGGCGCGAGGGTTCGCTTTGCTCACCTATGGTGTTTTTGCCGAGGCAAAGCCTCGTCAAAAACAATTTTGAAAAAAGGAGCCACTTACGATGACCGATTATGAATCTCTCTGCCTAAAGCTCACAGCGCTGACGGACGGCGTGCCGCACCGGACCGCAAACCTCGCCAACGCTTCGGCGCTCATTTATGAAACGCTCGAGGACCTCAACTGGGCGGGCTTTTATCTGCTCGAGGGCGACACCCTCGTGCTTGGCCCCTTCCAGGGCAGGCCCGCCTGCATCGAGATCCCGCTCGGGCGCGGCGTGTGCGGCACCGCGGCGCAGGAGAACAAAACCCGGCTCGTGCCGGACGTGCACCTCTTCCCCGGCCACATCGCCTGCGACAGCGCATCCAACTCCGAGATCGTGGTGCCGCTGCGCGTGAATGGGAAAGTCGTGGGGGTGCTGGATCTGGACAGCCCCTGGCCCGGCCGCTTCACCGAAGAGGATCAGACCGGGCTGGAGGCCGTCGGGGATATCCTCTCTCAGATGCTCACGCGCTGCTGAGTCTCTTCCTCCTCGCGCGCCTCACGCCTCGGGCGGCGGGGCGCAAAGTCCCGCAGGTCCACGCCGGTCAGCTGCTTGACGACCCACACGAAGAACACCAGCACCAGGATCGGGATCACGCAGGAGGTCACGATCATGACCGCCATGGCCTCCACAAAGCGGTTGAGCGTCTCCGCCGCCCGCTGGGTCAGCCCCCCGGTGGTCTCCTTGATGGTGCCGAGGATCTTGTCGAAAAGACCCTGGTCCTCCTGGGCCTGCACCAGCTCGTCCGCCGTCTCGCTCAGCTCCTCGGCGTTGGAGATGGTGACGTTGATGGACTCCTGGTAGCGGTCATAGATGGCGTCGGAAATTTTCAGGCTCACGGGGATGACGCACAGCAACAGAAGCCCCACCAGCAGAAGCTTGCCGCCCTGCACCGCCCAGCGCCGGGACGAGCGCAGCGTGCCCACAAGAAAGGCAAGGCACGCAAGCGGCACCAGCAGCCGGAACACCCCCGCCGGGATGATGGCCAGCAGGTACTTCTCCGCGTACAGCACGCAGAGGATCAGCAGAAAATACTCGGAAAAATCCGCCAGCTTTTCGGCGATGGGCGTGGCGGTGTCCCCCGGGATGGCGGACAGCCCCGCCGAGGTCACGGTCGCGGTGGCGGTCAGGCGCAGAACGGTGGCGGTCTTCTCGTCGATGGAGGCGGTGCACTCCTTCACGGTGCCGTCATAGAGCTTTGAATCCGGAAAGCGCTTCGCCAGCGGGAAAAAGGACACCAGCGCCAGAATGATGAGCGCCGCGCAGATCACGATTTTCGACACGGTATTGTTCACGGAAAAGGAATTGTTCACGTTCATCCCTCGCTTTTTCTACAGGATTGTGCTTAGTATAGCGCATACAGAGCTTAAATGCAACTTTATCATAAGCTCCACCCGCAAAGGAGGCTTCTGCCCATGAAAAAATATCTCTCCCTATTTATCGCCCTGTGCCTGCTGTTGAGCCCCGGTCTGTCCGCCTTCGCGGAGGACGACCCCGGCTTTGCCCCCGCCGTCGAGGCCCAGGCCTTCGCGGTGTCCATGGCCTATCACGAGGGCGGCTTCCTTGACAGCGTCACCCCGCTCGACCCCGCCTTCCTCTGGGAGGCCGGCGGCTGGTATGCCGCCTGGCTTTACCGCACGGAGGGCATCGACCTTCTGACGGAGGACATGCTGCGCGACTTTCAGCGCTCGCTCGGGGTGCAGAACCCGCCGGACGCCCCGGACACACCGGATATCCGCATCCTGCAAAGCTCCGACGGGGCGCGGCTCTACGACTTCCAGGGGTACAAGCTCCGCCTGGACGCAAGGCTCGGTCAGACCCTCACCTTCTCGCTGGATGCTCCCGCGCCCTTTGAGGCCAAGGTCAGCATTCGGGAGTACTTTTCCGCCGGGGCTTCCGGAGAGCGGCGTTATACCCTGCGCTTTTCCCTCAACCGCAGCGCGGGCAGCGCCTTCCGCTACAGCCTCCTCAACGCCGAGGCCGAGGACCCCGGCCCCACGTGGGACCCGGCCCTGGACTTTACATGGGACGAGCTGATCGCGGCAAACAGTCTCAAAAACATCTTCTCCCTGTATGACAGCGTGCGCATCAAAAACAGCGTGGCGGGCGTCATGCCCATCTGGCTTTTCTACCGGGACGGCAAGCTCTGCATATTGCGCACGGAGGAAAACTATGTGGAGGGCGAGTATAACGGCTGCTGGTTTTTCGTCGAGCCGGGCGAGGACGGCGTGATGCGCCCGCGCATCGCGGGCTTTGACGCACAGTGCGGCGACAGTGAATTTTGCGATAACTATGTCTCCAACTACCTCTACGGCGCGGCGATCGTGGACCTTGACCGCGTAGACGGCGATTTCACGCGCATGCATGTGACCTTTATGGGCGACTGGCTTGAAGATGTGGCGGTCGACCGCGGCGGGCTTCTCCTGCGCGAGACGGTGAGCCGCGCCGACGAGGAGACGGCCCCCATCGTGACCGGCTTCTTCTACGGCGAGACCCCGCCGGAGGCGAAGTATCTTGACAGCTGGAAGGGCCCCATGCGGCATATCACCCTCCACTGGGAGGACTGGCGTGACGGCGGGCCGCGCACCCGGACGGAGACGGTCACGGTCCCGGACGACTGGGAGTACCTCCCCTGGGAGGCGCGCTGGGACGAGTACACCATCTACATGAACGAGGGCTACACCAGGCCCTACGCCTACCCCGGCGACGGGACGGAGGACTACGAGCTGTACCTGACCACGGCGAAAGGGTGAGGTACAGTTTTGCCTTAGGAGTTTGGAGTTTGGAGTTTGGAGTTTGGAGTTAAAGAGCGACTACACCGTTGTTTCAAATCCGTCCGCGAAGCGGGCACCATAACTCCACACTCCACACTCCACACTCCACACTCTTTCAGTCTTGTACTTTCATTAAAATCTGTTATAATACTTGCTGCTTAGAGAAAAACACCAGAAAGGTTTTAAATTATGCTTGAACTGAAAAACATC
>CADBYZ010000099.1 GCA_902799075.1 Oscillospiraceae bacterium
TTAATAACCTTGTGCCACAGCAGATGCCCTTCGGGGCTGAGTTTGGCAATCAGCGTGGATTTCACATCCGTCATGTAGAACTGACGTTGGGAATAGGTCAGCGAATCGGGGTCGGGCATTGGCAGCAGCTCCACCCCGTCGAGCGTCGCGCCATATCCGAAAGTGCCGAGAATATAGATATTGCCCTCCCGGTCGAAGAGGCTTTTCACAATCGTGTTCGACGGCACACCGCTGATATTGTCGCCGCTGGTCCAGCCTTTCGCCCACTGGAACTCCTGGGCCTGCATCGACGCCACTGAGAGCGCGAGCAGCAAGAAAATGACATGTTTTCTCATATACTTAATTTTTATATGCATTACTTTACTTCTTTTTCTTTGTCTCTCAATTGTTCAACGCAAAACGAACCACATAACCCCATTTCGCACTTTGACAAAGACAATCTGCACACTAAGTCCCTCGTTTTGGCGACAAGGACATCATATGGAAGACCCATGATAATATGCTTGTTTTTAGTATATTGCGCAAATATAATATTATCCATAAATTATGGATAAACTTATTGCAAATATACGAAAAATAATTGTTTTGTAAAAAAAAATTGTGGTTTTATTGTATTTTTCTTTAAAATTGTTGCGAACATAAATATGGACTGCCTGATGGCGTTCCTATGAGAGTTTATTTGTGATACAATCACCGAAAAAAAGACAAGGTGTCGCATGGCAAGACCTACAGGTTTTGCCACGGGACAAATATTAATATAGCGATATCATCGCTTGACAAGGGACACGAAGATAGGGGACATTTACGGCTCGCCGAGGTGGCGGCAGATAATCTGCACCTGCAATGGGGTGAGGCGTTTCTGGCTTTTGACGTAGTGCGCGGCCTGGAGGTCGGCCATGAGGGCGGAATTGGTGTGGAGTTCGCGGGCGAAGAGGCGGCGGGAAACCTCCTTGTCGTAGCCGGGGAAATAGCGTCCGGCCAAATCCTGTTTGAAAATAAATCCTGACATTTTGTTTGATTTTTAGTAATCTGCTCTATATATACCTGTCAAACAAAATAGGTCAGAAATGAGGGGACGGGCTCAAATCGTCCCCTATTGTCCGCATTTGTCTGTTTTTGGTGCAAGGCACAATGTCTTTACACCGGACGAGATTGTTAATTAATCTTAAATATTTATGAGCATCTTGGCTATTACGTTGATTTAGTGGCTTGTACGGTAATTATGACGTGAATTCGTATTGGGCTGGTTTCCAGATAGATACGGGGGGTTTCGCCGAAGGGTCGCCGAGAGACCGCCGAAGGGACACCGAGAGGAGGAAAGAAATACCTGTGTTCCATACCTGGATTTCAGTGAATTATATATAACGATATTTTTTTTGCCATGTCGCAGAAAAATAGTACTTTTGCAAAAAAAATAGAGAGAGATGATGCTCACAGGAAAACACTCTAAATTTATGACTTGCGACGGTAACTGCGCTGCGGCGACAGTAGCCTACATGTTCAGCGAGGTAGCAGCTATCTACCCCATCACCCCGAGCAGCCCCATGGCCGAGTACATCGACGAGTGGGCCGCCGGCGGTCGTAAGAACCTCTTCGGCGAGACCGTGAAGGTCGTCGAGATGCAGAGCGAGGCCGGCGCCGCAGGTGCCGTGCACGGTAGCCTCCAGGCCGGTGCGCTGACCACCACCTACACCGCTTCGCAGGGTCTGCTGCTGATGATCCCCAACATGTACAAGATCGCCGGCGAACTGCTGCCCGGCGTGTTCCACGTGAGCGCCCGCGCCCTGGCCGCCCAGGCCCTCTCGATCTTCGGCGACCACGCCGACGTGATGGCTGCCCGCCAGACGGGCTTCGCCATGCTGGCCGAGAGCTCGGTGCAGGAGGTGATGGACCTCGCCCCTGTGGCCCACCTCAGCGCCCTCACCGGCCGCGTGCCGTTCCTGAACTTCTTCGACGGCTTCCGCACCAGCCACGAGATCCAGAAAATCGAGGCCTGGGATATGGAAGACCTGCGTCCGCTCGTCGACCAGAAGGCCCTGAAGGCTTTCCGCGAGAACGCCCTCAACCCCGAGCACAACGTGACCCGCGGTACCGCCCAGAACAGCGACGTCTATTTCCAGACCCGCGAGCTGCAGAACAAGTACTATGACGCTCTGCCCGACATCGTGGCCGAGTATATGGCTGAGATCAGCAAGCTGACCGGCCGCAACTACGCCCCCTTCACCTACTACGGTGCCAAGGATGCCGAGAACATCATCGTGGCTATGGGTTCGGTGACCGAGACCATCAAGACCGTCGTTGACTACCTCAACGCCCAGGGCAAGAAGACCGGCTGCGTGACCGTCCACCTCTATCGTCCCTTCAGCGTGAAGTACCTCGGCCAGGTTATCCCCGAGACCGTGAAGCGCATCACCGTCCTCGACCGCACCAAGGAACCCGGCGCCAACGGCGACCCGCTGTACCTCGACGTGGTGGAAGCCTTCGCCAGCTGCAAGGACATCCCCGCCAACTGCAAGCCTGCCATCATCGGCGGCCGCTACGGTCTCTCCAGCAAGGACACCACTCCCGCTCAGATTATCTCCGTGTTCAACAATATGGAAGGCGAGATGAAGAACCAGTTCACCATCGGCATCGTCGATGACGTGACCTTCCGCTCGCTGCCCATCCTGCCCGAAATCTCCATCCTGCCCAAGGGCACCTTCGAGGCCCGCTTCTACGGCCTCGGCGCCGACGGTACCGTGGGTGCCAACAAGAACAGCATCAAGATTATCGGCGACAACACCAACAAATACAGCCAGGCCTACTTCGACTACGACTCGAAGAAATCGGGCGGCTACACTTGCTCGCACCTGCGCTTCGGCGACAACCCCCTGCCCGCTCCCTACCTGGTCGGCACACCCGACTTCGTGGCCGTCCACGTGCCCAGCTACCTGCGCAAGTATGACTGCCTGCGCGGCCTGAAGGACAACGGCACCTTCCTCTACAACAGCCCCTGGACGGTTGAGGAGACCAAGGCCCAGCTGCCCGACTTCGTGAAGAAGTACCTCGCGCTGCACCACATCACGATGTACATCATCGACGCCACCAAGATTGCCGGCGAAATCGGTCTCGGCAACCGCACCAACACCATCCTCCAGAGCGCCTTCTTCAAGATCTCTGAGGTGATACCTTACGACCTCGCCGTCGAGCAGATGAAGAAATTCATCGTCAAGAGCTACGGCCGCAAGGGTGAGGACGTGGTCAACAAGAACTACGCTGCCGTTGACCGCGGAGGTGAGATCACCAAGATCGACATCCCCGCCGAGTGGGCCAACCTGCCTTGCAGCACCGACTTCGCCGTCGAGAAACACGAGGGCGACCCCGAGTTCATCGCCAAGGTGATGCGCCCGATGGTGGCACAGACCGGCAACGACCTGCCCGTCAGCGCATTCGTCGGCTATGAGGACGGCACCTTCCCCGCCGGCACCACCGCCTACGAGAAGCGCGGTGTGGCCACCGTCGTCCCCGAGTGGAACCCCGCCAACTGCATCCAGTGCAACCAGTGCTCGCTGGTGTGCCCCCACGCCGCCATCCGCCCCTGCGTGATGACCGACGAGGAGATGAAGAAAGCCCCCGAATCGATGAAGGCCATCGACGTGAAGATGCCCAAGGAGCTCGCCGGTATGCACTTCCGCATGCAGGTCAGCGCTATGGACTGCACCGGCTGCGGCAACTGCGCCGACGTCTGCCCCGCCAAGGAG
>CADBYZ010000100.1 GCA_902799075.1 Oscillospiraceae bacterium
CGATATTCAGCTCATGCTCGGCTGCACCGACGGTGTGACAGCCGAGTATTTTTCTGCCCGCAGCGGAGATATGAGTGTCACGATCAAGTCCACCATGACCGTACGGCAGACGATGGCCGTTGCACAGATGATCCCCCAGTATCGCCAAACAGAAGGCCAGGGACGGAGACGGCTTCTGACCCCGGATGAGGTGCTGCGTCTGCCGAATACGGATCTGCTGTGTGTGATCCGAGGCTGCAATATGCTCAGGCTGAAAAAGCTGGACTACACCGGGCACCGTATGTCGAAGGAACTCCAGCATTGCTCGATTCTGGACTATGCACCTGTGATCCATGTGCCCACCAAACCCGAACATCCACAACAGCCGTCCATGCTAATCTCTGATGTTGCCTTGCCGGAACAATCCGGCTCTGAAGTCGAGAAGAAAATGAAGAAGAAACGAGAGAAACTGTACAGCTCTTCTAAGCCACCCCAAAATTTTTAATATTCAGGAGGTACTTGAATGCACGAAAACGAACCCCAGCAATTCCCCGCATCTCAGACTGACATCCGGTACTCCACCGGACTGGTTTCAGACTGAGTCTGATCCCGAAAATGCTCCCAAACCTGATTTTGACACGCAACAGACTGAGCCTGATGAAGATCTCCAGACTGATTCTGAAGCCGGTGTCAAAGAGCAAAAGAAAAACCAGTCTGACACACCTGTCCGAGCAAGTCATCGGGTCACAGTCACCCGGCGAAATCCCGATGTCATCCCGATCGGCCTCACACGAACCGTCCAGACTGACGCCGACAAAGACCGCAGTGATCTTCTGGATCTGCTTGAATCCCAGCGAGGCAAACGTATCCTCGCCGGCATCATTCAGGGCGTTGAAGGCGGGCCGGGTACCGAAGAGGTCTCCCGGGCAGTCATCTATCACGGAGACTATAAGGTCGCCATCCCGGCTGAGATGGCCGTCAGTCCGCCCGAAGATTCCCGCGGCCGCGACGCTTCGGATGTAATGCATCAGATGCTCACCCGTAGGCTCGGTGCGGAAGTGGATTATATCGTGAAAGCCGTTGATCCCAAATACCACGTCGCTGTGGGCAACAGGCTTGAGGCCATGCTGGCAAAGCGCAGTCTGTATTACACCAGAAACCGAGACGGAAACCGCCGGGTACGCGCAGGTGCGTGCGCCGAAGCCCGCGTCGTCTCGGTGATCCGCCCCGGAATCTTTGTGGATATCTTCGGTGTGGAGACCTTTGTCCCGCTCGCCGAGTTGAGCTACCAGCGAATGATGGATGCCACGACTGCCTTCCAGCCCGGGCAGCGTGTCCTTGTACGTATTCTTCGTATTCAGGGGCAGCGTCCGAGCGAGATCACGGTGGAGGCCTCCGTCAAGCAGGCGGGCGAAAACCCCTACGAGAAGGCTGTGCGAAAGTATTCCGTCGGGAACCGCTATGTCGGCACCGTGAGCATGGTCAACACCACCGGTGTCTTTGTAGCACTCGACGGCGGGATCGACTGTCTCTGCAACTACCCAAGGCGCGGCCGTCCCCCGAGAGGCGCTCGCGCTACCGTCAAGATTCTCGGCATCAGTCAGGACACCAACCGGATATGGGGCGTCATCACGCATATCGCCCTTCCTCAATAAGCCATGAAAGATACTATTTTCAATCTGACCGATGACGAAATCCTTCATCACCACATACATGTGGATAATGCCCGCTCGCTCATTCAAGCCCAACTGGGTCTGGGAGCAGAGGAAGACGGCACGCTGAGCGGATACCATGGCGGCTTCTACCTGATCGTAGGCTTTTCTCATCTGCACCCGCTCATGGTCTTCTCATTCTGCAGACCCTTTACGTCAAAGGCGACGGTGAACACATACCGGGCCCTAAACCGGGCGAATATAAGCAGCATTCTCGGCAGCCACTCCCTCAATCTGGACGTTGGCTGCTATTGTTTTCGCGCAACACACTGGCTGTTTGAGGATCTTTCCTCCGTACAGCTTCAGCGTTTTATGGATCGATGTCTGGCCGACGCGCAGAAAGGCTATTGCGCCCTTCTGAGTAAGAAATAACGAAAAACTGGAGGTTATATCATGAACAAGGCCCAGCAATTTGAGCAGAGCATCCGCGAGCTTCTGGAAAATACCACATCCTTTGATCTGGAGCATCTCTCCCTGATGGATGGGATTGACTTTACCGCTCTGATGCAGGCAATACGGCATCGCGCAGAAACGGTCTTTGTCTACCGGGTCAACAGTGCACACGATATTGGACGGGACTACCGCAGCACGGAACTGTTCCCTGTCCGGGCGACACTGCTGTATTCACGGCTTGCTCCGTATTCCGATAGGGAGCACGGCGCTGTACGTCTGCTTGAACTCTGGATGCTCACCGACGGCAGCTTCGCTGTCGTGGCCAACATGCAGCTTGTGATCGGCAGCGGTGTGATCGTAAGCGAGTACCGGACAGTGAGAACCACAGATATTGCGGCACTTCGTGCAGAAATGCCCATTGATCGCACAGCGCTCACCAGGAGTCTGCTTGAAGTCAGCAAGGCCTACCTTCAGTCGTCCCTTCCCCGCTATGAGCTGTAAAGGAGGCAAAAACATGAACGGCCGCTCCCCTCCCCGTCTCCCCCGTGCACCTCCTGTAATACTTGAGGATAATAACATGCTCATTCAGAAATGTATTCAGGAGGTACACTTGCAACACATGAAAACACCTTTGCGCAGAAGAGTGTTCTCTCTCTTCTGCGCTGTCCTTTTATTCTGTTCCCTGCTTGCCCCGGCTGTATATGCAGATAACGCGGTCATCTCGACCACCACGATGTATTCGTACTTTCAGACCTACAACACTTCCGGAACCTGGGTCGATCTGCAGACCCCGGCACACTGGATCACGAGTACCGGCGAGGTAGCGTACTGTCTCCAGACCAGCAAGGACAATCCGTATAACGCCGCCTACACCAGTATAGACGGCGAACTGGTCTACGACGATTATGTACTCGCGGGTCTTCGTGCGATTCTGACCCACGGCTATCCTGCCGATGACGGCGGCTTCGGCGACCAGCCCGCGAGATACGCAACCGCCAACGCCATCAGATTCTGGCTGGCCGAATGCCATGCGGACGGGGTTCCGCAGTATTTGAATCTGACGGTCAACGGTCAGTGGATACGCGGGAAGTCCGGCTGTGAGGATCTCTTTGACTGGTCCCTCTGGCTGCTTGAGCTTGCGCGCTCTCAGTCCATCGCCATGAGCGACGGCAGCCTTACCTTCAGCCCTTCGGAAATAAACCTTATCCAGGATGGCCAGTACTTTACCGGCACCACTTATCTGACCAAGAACATCTCCGGCGAGTACAGTCTGATGGACGATATGCCGGACGGCAAGATCATCACCGGCCACACTGGGGTGCAGAGTGAAAACCTGACCATACAGATCCCGATCAGCTACCCGAACAGCAGCTATACACTGTGCGCATACGGCTTTGATGAAACTCCCGCTGCGAGGCTGTTTTTCTGGGCGCCTGCCTCCGCGAGCCAGCAAAGGATCGTGACCTATGTCCTTGATGACATGGAAAAGACCTTTGTTCGCGGTTTTCTGAAGGTAAATACCCCGGGCGCAGTCGTCCAGCCTCAGGAGGGATCTCTGCAGATCACCAAGACTGACACCAATGGCAATCCTCTGTCCGGTGTCGGCTTCACGCTGTATGACAGCAGCAAGCAGGCGATCACCGCGAAAACGACCAACGGATCCGGTGTCGTGATATTTAGTGGCCTCGAGCTCGGCAGCTACTATTACGCCGAAACGTCCGCTCTTCCCGGTTATGTGCAGGATTCGACGCTCTATCCCGTGTCCATTTCCTCTGCCGGGCAGACGGTACAGAAGACCATGACCAACAGCATGGGCCAGGGCAGCCTAAAGATCGTCAAGACCGATGAAAACGGTAACCCACTCAAGGGCGTCAGCTTCAACTTGCTGGACAGCTCCCAAGGCGTCTGCGGCAACGGCATCACCGACGATAACGGCGAGATGTTCTTCCCCGTGCTCTCACTGGGCGACTACTATATTCAGGAGACCGAGACCCTTCCCGGCTTCATCCTGGATACAACGCTGATCCCGGTGTCCATCACGACCGGCGGGCAGAC
>CADBYZ010000101.1 GCA_902799075.1 Oscillospiraceae bacterium
TAAGCAGGCAAGAAGTGAGCTCTGGGATAACGAGGGGATGAAGGGCGGACATGTGCGTTTTGGCATCAGTTCCTTTCGCGGCGCGCAGACGCTGCCGAAGATTTTGAAGGAGTTTTCCGCAAAGTACCCGGAGGTACATGTGGATGTCGTGGAAGAACACAGCTTAAGGCTGGAAGAGCTTTTGCCGGTGGGCAAGCTGGATGTGGCGGTGATCGCGCTCCCGGCGGCAAAGCTCAAGAACAAAATATCGCCGTAGATGTTCGGCAGCACGATCACGTCGATGCCCTTCATGAAGGTCTCGCTCCCGAGCTTTGCGGCCATGGAGTCCACCAGCTCCTCGCGGATCTCGATCTCGGGGTACTCGGCCTCGCCGATGCGGTGCACGGCCTGGAGGAAGTCGCCGTCGACGAGCTTTACGATATTGGCCTTGGTGACGACGGTGACATTGTGCTTGCCGTTTTTGCGGGCAAAGTCGAAGGCGGCGCGGGCAATACGCTCAGCACCAGGCTTGGTGCAGACCTTGAAGTCAATTCCTCACGCCTCCTAATTTGAGCTTGGCGGCAAAGTCTTCCGGGAAGAGCTTCAGTGCGCTCACAAACGCCGTAGTCGCGCTCTGACCCAGGGGACAGAAGCAGGTGCTCTGCATGTAGCCCGAAAGCGTCTTGATGAGTTCAATATCCTTCTGGGTTCCCTCGCCCTTCGTGAGCTTTTCCAGAAGCTCCGCGATCCGCATAGTACCCTCCCGGCAGGGGGTACACTTGCCGCAGGATTCATGCTGAAAGAATCTGGCGATCTCGGCGAGGATATCCACCACATTCCGCGTCTCGTCGATCACATAGACCGCGCCGGAACCCAGCGAGGCCCCGATGGCGCGGATGGAGTCAAAGTCGATGGGGGTGTCGAGCTGATCGGGGGTCACGAAGCCGCAGGAGGAGCCGCCCAACTGGACAGCCTTGAGCTTTTTCCCGCCGGTCACTCCACCGCCGAAGCTCTCCACTACGTCCCGCAGGGTGGCATTGGTCGGCACTTCCACGCAGACCTTATTCTTTACGTCGCCGGATAGACACATGAGCTTAGTTCCGGGGAACTTCTCCGCGCCGATGGATCCGAACCAGTCAGCCCCTTTGTTTACGATCTCAGGGATGACGGCGAAGGTCTCAACGTTGTTGACGATGGAGGTATTCATGCCGCCATCTGAGTGGCACCCCGCCGAGAGAATCATATTGCAGCCGCCCTTGAGCGTCAGCGCATCGCGCTCATGCTCCGGCGTGATGGTCTTGATCGCCTCGTCGATTTCTTTGCACCAAAGATGAAACTTTTTGTCCTTGTGCTTGATGTGGCGCTCCATCAGATGTTCGGTGTCGCTGTGGGCGATTACAGCGCCTTCCGGATGCTTGTCCACCAGCTCAAAGGCCGCGTCCATGGTGCAGTACTCGCCGAGCATGGGCATGCGGGCAAGGATGGGGTGCTGCTTCGTATCCGGCTGCACATCCATGATGGCCCGCTCCGGCAGCTTGGAGATCAGCAGCGCCGCCCAGCACATGGCGTGCCCCGCGCTGCCCATGGCCTTGCCCAGGGTCAGGGCGATGATGATAGCCGCCTGGTCAAAGTACTTCATGCCGCCCTTGGCGATCCAGCCCACGACCTTCATAAAATATTTGATGCGGTCGCCGGTTCGCACGGCTTCCTCTGCTGCGTCGTAGAGATACTGCGGCAGCTTCGGGATCAGGCCCATGGCTTCGGTCAGCTCCGCGTAGATCATGGCGTCCTCGCGGGCCTCGCCAGGGGCTTTCACCACCGCGCGGCGGCTGAAATACATGATCTCCGGGTAATGGAAGGCAAACACGTCAAAGTCGCCGCCCGCCTCGTAGGCGCTGGGCGTCGGCAGGATATAGTCCGCAAGCCGGGTGGTCTCGGTTTCCACACAGTCCATCGCTACGAACAGCTCCAGATGCCGCAGCGCCTCCTCCATCTTCTGGGAGTCCGGGTAGCTGCGGGCAGGGTTGGACATATTGCAGAAGGCCATGCGAATGCGGTCTTCATTGTCGCCCAGGACCTCATCCGGCAGCGCGCCTTCAGGATACATGCCCGCCACCGGGAATCGCCCGGTCACCGGCATACGCCAGACCTTGGGATCGTATTCGTCAGTCGGGCCGAGCTGGATGATACGCACGGGCGGGATGTTGCCGCCGGGCACAAGGAGCGTACCGCACACTGCCATCAGCACCAGACACAGGTAGCTGGACATGGTGGACTGCCGCCCGAAATACAGACCCAGATCCTGGTGCATGCCCCATTTTTTTGTGGTGAGGATACGGGCGAAGCGCTCCGCCTGTTCGCGGGAGACGCCGCATACCTGCAGCGCCCCGTCAATATCGAAGTCCAAAAACCAGGCCCGGGCATGGGCCCAGTCCTTACAATAGCGGTAGAGGAAGTCCCGATCCTGCCAGCCCTTTTCCAGGATCAGGGCGATCAGCGCGCGGAGAAACAGGCTGTCCGAGCCCGTCCGCACCGGAATGTGCATATCCGCCATGCGAGCCGTCTCCGAGAGGCGGGGGTCCACCACAATGACCATCTTATCCGGATCCCGGGAAAATTCCCGGATCATGGTCGGTGCTTCAAACAGAGCTTCCCTGCCGGTATACTCCGTGGTCTTCTCCTGACCCTTCAGCGTTACGGTGATGACCACGCTGCTGTCATCCGTGATTTCCGTACCGCCGAGACCTGTAAGTACAGAGGGATCCTCCACATAGACCGGGAAGATCACACCGCTTACATCGCTGCCGTCGGCATTTACATGATAAGAGCCGCCGACCTGTTCAGGCACGCGCGTTTTTGCCATGGTAGCAGATGTCACTGCGTCAAGTTCGGTGATGGCGACGCCCTCTGCGGCATAGAAATCGCGGTAAGGGATGTTCATCAATACATAGGCGCCGCCTTCCTCGGCATTGGCAGCAACGCCGAGACTCAGGCACAGGCACACCATCAGAGCCAGACTGATCAGCTTTTTCATAGAATCCTCCTTCTTGCTTCCGGCATTATAATGAACCGGATATTATCATATTGTTAGCTTCTGCTAACTCTTCGTGAGAAAAGAACCGCCATCGTTCAGGTATGGCGGTTAGATTCTGCTAACTTGTTGATGTTTTACCATTATGCGTGCGGTTTGTCAATGCGGTTTTTCACCTCACACAAGCGGGGCCATAATGGGCCTTCTCGCTCAAGATGCTTGAAAAGCTGCCTTGGTAATTTCTGGACTTGCCCAAACGGCGGATTTGTGCTATCCTCTTGTCTCGTGGTTTGCGTCACTGACGTATTTGATGATCACGAGGAGAGTGAAAGTCCTATGAATTCTGCTGGAACTGCAGAAACGCAAGGCCAGCAGCCCTCTGATGATACTGACACAACCATGAGCCGGTACCGCAATGAACGCGGTACCGGCTCTCTTTCGTTTGTTCAGAATCCCTGATATATAGCGCACATGTCAACCTTCACTCCGTCATCGGTATTGACGAAGTGCATGAAAGCCATAGTATCCATCGGCTGCGCCGCGCCGTTTTCATCCGTAATCACATTCCAGTAATGGACGCCTGCCCAGTCCCCGCTGAGAATCATATTGCGAAACTGCCCCATTTGAATGTCCGTAGCCTGAAGCGCCGCATTCATCGACGCCTGATACTCGGCAAGTGTTAAGTGAGCCCCGTGTACGTTATATTCCTCCGTATAATGAAGTGCAAGGCCGCTGATGCCGAGAAGACGATCCACACCATGACGCGGGAGATCGGCAATCTCACTGTCGTCATGCTTGACGGCGACCGCTCCGTCGGCCCGGACATCAAGGAGCGC
>CADBYZ010000102.1 GCA_902799075.1 Oscillospiraceae bacterium
CCGGGTACGTCGATCTCAATCAGGTCGCCCTCTTCCACCAGGGCGATCGGCCCGCCGGCCTGCGCCTCGGGGCTGCAGTGGCCGATCACGGGACCGGTGGAGGCGCCGGAAAAGCGTCCGTCGGTGATCAGAGCGATGGCGCGTCCCAACTCCTTGTCGGTGCTGATGGCCTCGCTGGTGTAGAACATTTCCGGCATACCGGAGGCCTGTGGGCCCTCGTAGCGGATGAACACGGCGTCGCCCTTCTGTACCTTGTGGTGCAGCACGGCGTCGAGGCATTCCTCCTCGCTGTCGAAGGGACGCGCGTTCAGGACGGCCTTGAACATCTCCTTCGGGCACGCAGTGTGCTTGATGACCGCACCCTCGGGGGCGAGGTTGCCCTTGAGCACAGCCACGCTGCCGTCGGTGCCGATGGCCTTGTCATAGGGGCGAATGATGTCTTCCTTCGTGACGTGGATGCCGTACTTGGCGTTCGCCTCATCCAACCACTTCTGACAGCGCTCATAGAAACCGTTGGCTTTCAGCTCGTCCAGGTTCTCGCCCAGGGTCTTGCCGGTTACGGTCATGGCGTCCAGGTGCAGGACATCCCGGATCTCCTCCATGATGGCGGGCACGCCGCCGGCATAGTAGAAGAACTCAGCGGGCCAGCGCCCGGCGGGACGGATATCCAGCAGATAGTGCGCGCCGCGGTGCAGCCGGTCAAAGGTGTCGCCGTCGATCTCCAGACCGTACTCGTGGGCGATGGCGGGCAGGTGCAGCAGGGTGTTGGTGGAGCCGGAGATTGCCGCATGAACCAAGATCGCGTTCTCCAGGCTGTCCATGGTCACGATATCGGTAGGCTTGAGACCCTGCCACGCGAGCTCAACAGCCTGCTTGCCGGCGCGGTAGGCGTAGTCCAGAAGATCGGGGCTGGTGGCCGGGAGCAGCGCAGAGCCTGGCAGACTCAGACCCATGGCCTCGGCCATGATCTGCATGGTGGAGGCGGTGCCGATGAAGCTGCAGGCGCCGCAGCTCGGGCAGGCGTTGCATTTGGCCCAGGTGAAGCGCGCCTCGTCGATCTCGCCGCGCTCATACTGCGCGGAGTACATGCCAAGCTGTTCAAGCGTCAGGAGCTCAGGCCCCGCGCTCATGGTGCCGCCCGTGACCATCACGGAGGGGATGTTGACGCGGGCCATGCCGATGAGATTGCCGGGCATTCCCTTGTCGCAGCTCGCCATATAGACGCCGCCGTCAAAGGGCGTGGCGTTGGCGTGGATCTCGATCATGTTGGCGATCATCTCGCGGCTGGCGAGGCTGAAGTTGATGCCGTCCGTGCCCTGGCTCTCGCCGTCGCAGATGTCGGTGGCGTAGTAGCGCGCGCCGTGTCCGCCAGCGTCCGCGATGCCGCGGCAGGCGGCCTCGACAAGCTGATCCAGATGGCCAGAGCCGGGATGGCTGTCGCCGAAGGTGCTCTCCACGATGATCTGGGGCTTGGACAGATCCTCCAGTTTCCAGCCGGTGCCGAGGCGCAGGGGGTCGAGCTCAGGCGCGACCTTGCGCATTTTCTGACTGGTCAGTTCTTTTGCATCTCTCATGGGTTCATTCTCCTTTTTCAGATTTCGATGGCTCTACTTTATCAGACGAAGAAGGAAATGACAAGCGCGACCAGGAATCCGGTCAGGCCGACCAGGGTCTCCATGATGGTCCAGGTCTTGAGGGTGGTCTTCTCATCCAGGCCGACCAGGGACTTAACGAGCCAGAAGCCGGAGTCGTTGAAGTGGGAGCAGACGGTAGCGCCGCCGGCCACAGCGCACACCGTGCAGGCGAGGTACATCGGGCTCAGCTCGCTGATGCCGGGGAGAGCGGCCACAATACCGGCAGCCATGGTCATGGCGACGGTAGCGGAACCGACGCTGATGCGGACAAGGACCGCGACGATGAACGCGAGGAGCACGATGGGCATATTCATGGAGGCGACAGCATTGCCGATCACATCGCCGAGACCGGAGTACTGGAGCATGTAGCGCAGGACGCCGCCGCAGGCGGTCACCAGCAGGATCAGGCCGGTGGGCTCGAGGGACTTGGTCATGATCTTTTCAAGCTCTTCCATGCTGTAGCCGTGCTTGACGCCGAGGAGGAACATGGCGACGATGGTGGCGATCAGCAGGGCCACGAAGGGCTCGCCCAGGAAGTTGAAGACAGGCTGGATACCGGAGAGTGCGGGGACAACGCCGGCGATGGACTTGATAATGATGAGGATCAGGGGGATGAAGATGATGGCGACGATGGTGCCGAACTTGGGGAGCTTGGACTCGTCGATGTCCTCCTGGGCGCCGATACGGTCGGGCACGGGGACCATGTACTTGTTGCCGCAGTACTTGCCGAAGATGGGGCCGGCCACGATCATAGCGGCGGCGCCGCAGAAGATGCCGAGAAGGATGACCCAGCCGAGGTCAACGCCCAGCATGGTGGCGACGAGGACGGGACCCGGCGTGGGCGGGATGAAGGCGTGGCCGACAGCGAGACCGGCGAGAAGAGGAATGGCATAGAACAGGGTGGAACGCTTCGTGCGCTTGGCGAGAGAGAAGGCCAGGGGAATCAGGATGATGAGGCCGGCGTCGAAGAACACGGGCATTGCGATGACCATGCCGGTGATGCCGAGGGCCCAGGCCGCTTTTTCATCGCCGAACTTTTTGACCATGGTCACGGCGAGGGTTTGTGCGCCGCCTGATATTTCGAGGATAGCGCCGAACATGGAGCCGAGACCGACCAATAGCGCGATGCCCTTGAGGGTGTTACCGATACCGTCATTGACGGCGGTGATGATCGTGGTGGCGGGCATACCGGCGATCAGGCCGATGCAGATTGCGCCAACCAGAATGGAGACCATTGCCTGAACCTTGAACTTGATGATCAGAACCAACAGGATAACCAGACCGATAATAGCCGCGATGACAAGTCGAGTGGGGTCGAGCATTACTTCTGCTGCCATTTTTAAATCCTCCGTTTCATTTTCTCATTTCATTATAGCACACTGTCGCCGGTTTCCGCTTTCTCCATTTCTCCTTTCTCTCATATTTGGCTTGGCGGGCTACGCATTAGCTAATGGACGTCTGACGTCTTATGTGAGTATAAAATAGCACAGCCTTTTCATGCTGTCAATGCTTTTCCTGCATGTTTTACATCTTTAGCGTTTTGCATAGGCACGCAAACCGGTTTTTGTTTAAAAAAGCGAAAGACCCGTCTGCGATCTCTCGCAAACAGGTCTTTCCAAAGTTCTCTTTACTTACTCGGACGCGCCGGTCAGGGACAGGCGGTTGTGCTTCAAATGCTCCTGCATCGCCTCGCGGGCCGCTTCGGGATCGTGGGCGGCGATGGCGTCCACCACAGCGGCGTGAGTGTCGATGGTTTCCTGAACCGGAACCAGCTCATGCAGCACCCTGTTATCCGTGCAGTCCGCGATCCGGATATGAAGCTGCTGATCCGCTGCAAGATGATCCTGGCCGGACTGGATCAGCTCTTCCACCTTATACTGTAGCACACGGAGCTCCGCAATATCCTGATCGTTCGCCTGCTCGGCCGCCTTCGCGGCGATCCAGGGCTCAAGCTGCCGACGGATATCCATCAGCTCATTGGCCAGCCGGGGCTCATCCTCCAGATAGGCAAAGCCAAAGGGGTCGTCCACCACACCGGTGTTGTCGGCGATAAAGGTGCCCTTGCCGCGGCGCAGCTCCAACACATTGCGCGCGACCAGCAGCTTGACCGCCTCCCTGACGCTGCCGCGGCTGACATTGAGCTGCTGCGCCAGCTCAAACTCGTTCGGGAGCTGATCTCCGTTTTCCATGTGGCGGTCAATGATGAGCTGCCTGATCTGGTCAGCCACACGCTCTGGCAAGGTTTTGCTGCTCGATTTTACATGGGTAACATCGTCCAGAAACTTAGAATTCATAGCTCCTCCGCTTCCATACCTGTTTTCAGATGTCCGACATGCTATGTCCTGCTGTGTATTATACTCCGATCCGTAAAATATGCAAGATCAGCTGACAAACAGCATTTGGAAAACGGCCAGCATCAGCGGCATGGTCACGACGCACAGCGCCATGCTGATCACGCTGTACACCCCTGACTCATAGGCTTTCCTGTTGTACAGCACCGCGAGCTGCGAGACGGTCGAGGCCGTCGGCGTAGACAGGGCAATAAAACAGACCTGGAAGATGGGCACCAGGGCAGGATACCTGCCGAAGATGCCGGTCGCCAGAAACAGGAGCAGCAGACTTGCCGGCATGACAAGCAGCCTGCCCAGACAGATGGCGTAGGCCCTTCGGTTTGTGAAGACCTCCCGCAGATCGTGTTTGGTGATCACCATGCCAATCACCAGCATGGAGCAGGGGCCGACCATGCTGCCCAGACCTTCCATCGCCGTGTCCAGGACATCCGGGAGCCGTACTCGGAGAAGCATCAGCACGAGACCGGCTGCCAGCGCGATCATGTTGGGGTTGAGAAGGATCTTTCGGAAGTTCAGACGCTTCTCCCCGCTGATAATGCTGTTCCCATGCGTCCAGACCAGAAGGTTGAAGGGGACCTGCAGCGCGCTTGCATAGAAGACATATTCGCTGCCGAGGATCATGTTGATGAGAGGCAGCGCAAGGTTGCCCACATTGCTGTAAATCAGACTGCTGCGATCAACCGCGTCCAGCATCAGCGGCTTCTTCAGAACACTCAGCGCCGTGATCCAAATGAGGTAAGTACTGAACCCCAGTCCAAGCGCGCACAGAAATCCGCTCATCCGCTCCGGCGTGAGGTCGATTTGGAACGCCCGGCAGATCAGGCAGGGCTGCAAGATATACACGATCAGTCTGGACAAGGTTTTGCTATCTTCATTTACAACAACATGGAATTTGACAGCCCCATATCCGACAATGACCATGAGCATCATGGCCAGCAGCTTACTCATTAAAACAAGACCAGTATTCATCCGAGACTTCTCCCTGCTTTTACCTATGAAAGCTCCGCTTCCATAGATAAAATATGATTTAAAACGCCTGTTCCTTGCCCCTGACGGGGCAACTGGAACAGATGCGCAAAAATCCCCATGCTGAGTCAGCCTTCATTTATCGTGGTGCAGATTCTTCCGCATGGAGATTTTATGGAGCACATTTATTTGATATGACGTCCGATGTCTTGCTCATAATAGCCCGTTTTTTCCTCGCCGTCAAGACTGTTTCTTCTATCTGCGAAAAAACAGCAACAGAATGCAATGGGAACACGCCTC
>CADBYZ010000103.1 GCA_902799075.1 Oscillospiraceae bacterium
AGGCCTACGGCGCGGCCTACACCCTGCAGGAGATCCTGACGGTCAAGTCCGACGACGTGACCGGCCGTGTCAAGACCTACGAGGCCATTGTCAAGGGCACCGACATCCCCACCCCGGGCGTGCCCGAGTCCTTCAAGGTCCTGGTGAAGGAGCTCCAGTCCCTGTGCCTCGACGTGCGCGTCCTGGACGAGCAGGGCAACGAGATCGAGCTCAAGGACGAGGATGAGGACGACTTCATCCCCGAGCTCAAGGATGAGCTCTACGCCGCCGACGATGAGGAGCTTGCGGACAGCGGCTTCAGCATCGAGAACGCCCCCGAAGACGATTTCGGCGCGGACTTCGGCCTGAACGATGATTACAATGATGAGGAGGATCAGTAATGAGCTATACAACCTTTGACGCCATTCAGATCGGCATTGCCTCCCCTGAAATGATTCTCAACTGGTCCTACGGCGAAGTCAAAAAGCCCGAGACCATCAACTACCGCACCCTCAAGCCCGAGCGCGACGGCCTGTTCTGCGAGCGCATTTTCGGACCGACCAAGGACTGGGAGTGCCACTGCGGCAAATATAAGAAGATTCGCTACAAGGGCAAAATCTGCGACCGCTGCGGTGTCGAGGTCACCAAGAGCAAGGTCAGGCGCGAGCGCATGGGCCACATCGAGCTTGCCGCCCCCGTCTCCCACATCTGGTACTTCAAGGGCATCCCGAGCCGCATGGGCCTCATGCTCGACATGACCCCGCGCATGCTTGAGAAGGTTTTGTACTTTGCCAACTACGTCGTCATCGACCCCGGCTTCTCCCCGCTGCAGAAGGGCCAGATTCTCTCCGAGCGCGAGTACCGCGAAATGCGCGAGAAGTATGAGGACGACTTCAAGGCCGGTATCGGCGCCGAGGCCATCAAGGAGCTTCTCAGCCAGATCGACTGCACGAAGCTTGCCGAGGAGCTGCGCGAGGAGCTCAAGACCGCGGGCGGACAGAAGAAGGCCAAGCTCGTCAAGCGCCTCGAGGTGGTCGAGGCTTTCCGCCAGAGCGGCAACCGCCCCGAGTGGATGGTCATCGACATCCTGCCCGTCATCCCGCCCGAGATCCGCCCCATGGTCCAGCTTGACGGCGGCCGCTTCGCCACCTCTGACTTAAATGACCTGTACCGCCGCGTCATCAATAGAAACAACCGTCTGAAAAGACTCCAGCAGCTCAACGCCCCCGACATCATCGTGCGCAACGAAAAGCGCATGCTGCAGGAGGCCGTGGACGCCCTCATCGACAACGGCCGCCGCGGCCGCGCCGTCACCGGTGCCAACTCCCGCGCCCTCAAGTCCCTCTCCGACATGCTCAAGGGCAAGCAGGGCCGCTTCCGCCAGAACCTGCTGGGCAAGCGCGTCGACTACTCCGGCCGAGTGCGGCGTGCCGAAGGAAATGGCCATCGAGCTCTTCCGCCCCTTCGTCATGAAGAAGCTCGTCGAGGACGGCGTTGCCAACAACATCAAGTCCGCCAAGAAGATGGTCGACAAGCAGCGCACCGAGGTCTGGGACGCGCTCGAGGACGTCATCAAGGAGCACCCTGTGCTTCTCAACCGCGCGCCGACGCTCCACCGTCTCGGCATCCAGGCGTTCGAGCCCATCCTCGTCGAGGGCCGCGCCCTGCGTCTGCACCCGCTGGTCTGCACCGCCTACAACGCCGACTTTGACGGCGACCAGATGGCCATTCACGTGCCCCTTTCCGCCGAGGCCCAGGCCGAGGCGAGAATCCTCATGCTCTCGGCAAACAACCTCCTGCGTCCCCAGGACGGCCACCCCGTCACGGTCCCGACCCAGGACATGATCCTCGGCTCCTACTACCTCACCATGATGCGCATCGACGCCGCCGAGAAGGGCACCGAGCGCATGCTGGTGGACGATCCGGGCGACAGCGACTTCGAGCGCGGCTCCATCGTCACGGGCGATGAGATCTACCGCAAGAACCTCGAGCTCAAGAAGGAAGACAAAAAGCTCATCGCCTACAAGCCCACCCTCCTCTACCGCGACTCCGCCGAGGCCATCATGGCCTACAACGAGGGCATCGTGGGCCTGCACGCCCCCATCCGCCTCAGAGTCACCAAGACCGTGGACGGCGTGGAGACCAAGAAGATCATCGTCACCACCGTCGGCCGCATCATCTTCAACGAGCCCATCCCCCAGGATCTGGGCTACGTCGACCGCTCCGATCCCGAGCACGCCTTCGACCATGAGATCAGCTTCCAGGTCGGCAAGAAGCAGCTCGGCGACATCATCGACCGCTGCATCCAGAAGTACGGCTTCACCATCTCCGCGGAGGTCCTTGACTCCATCAAGGCCATGGGCTACAAGTACTCCACCAAGGGCGCCATCACCATTTCCGTCGCGGACATGACGGTGCCGAGCGCCAAGTACGAGCTCATCCACGCCACCGAGGACGAGGTCGTCAAGATCGAGCGCCAGTACAAGCGCGGCTTCATCACCGACGACGAGCGCTACCGCCTGGTCGTCTCCGAATGGGAGAAGACCACCAAGGATGTCACCGACGCCCTGTCCAACGCGCTCGATGAGTACAACCCCATCTACATGATGGCAAACTCCGGCGCCCGCGGCTCCATGAACCAGATCCGTCAGCTTGCCGGTATGCGCGGCCTGATGGCGAACACCGCCGGCAAGACCATCGAAATCCCCATCAAGTCCAACTTCCGTGAAGGCCTGAGCGTCTTGGAGTACTTCATCTCCACGAGAGGCGCCCGTAAGGGCATGGCCGATACCGCCCTTCGTACCGCGGACTCCGGTTACCTGACCCGCCGTATGGTCGACGTGTGCCAGGAAGTCATCATCCGCGAGGAGGACTGCGGCACGAAGGAGGGCGTCTGGGCAGGCGCTGTCTACGACCGCGGCCAGGAGGTCGAGTCCTTCGGCACCAGCATCCACGGCCGCTTCCCGGCGCTCCCGATCACCGATCCCGAGACCGGCGAGCTCCTGTTTGACACCGACCACATGCTCATGCCCGAGGATGCCAAGGTCCTCGAGGCCCACAACATCCACAAGGCGTATATCCGCTCGGTCCTGACCTGCGAGGCGGGCTGCGGCGTGTGCGCCAAGTGCTACGGCATCAACCTTGCCATCGGCCGTCCCGTCAACGCGGGCGAGGCTGTCGGCGTCATCGCGGCCCAGTCCATCGGCGAGCCCGGCACCCAGCTTACCATGCGTACCTTCCACACCGGCGGCGTCGCGGGCGACGACATCACCCAGGGTCTTCCCCGTGTCGAAGAGCTGTTCGAGGCCCGCAAGCCCAAGAAGATGGCGACGCTGGCCGAGATCTCCGGCACCGTCAGCATCGAAGAGGCCAAGAAGGGCGTCATGTACTCCATCACCATCACAAACGAATCCGAGGGTGCCACCATGGTCTACACCGTGCCGCACTCCGCCGGTATCCTGGTGCACAACGGCGACCACGTCGACAAGGGCCAGGAGCTCACCTCCGGCGCCTTGAACCCGCATGATGTCCTGCGCATCCGCGGCATCAACGATGATGAGTTCGGCCGCCAGGGCGTGCGCAGCTATATCACCAGCGAGGTTCAGAAGGTGTACCGCCAGCAGGGCGTTGACATCAACGACAAGCACATCGAGGTCATCGTGCGCCAGATGATGCGCAAGGTCCGCGTCGAGGAGGCGGGCTCCACCGATCTGCTCTCCGGCGCCACCGTCGATATCTCCGTCTTCAAGGCCGCCAACAAGGACATCGCCGACCGCACCGCCGCGGGCGAACAGGGCCTCATCCCCGCCACCTGCACCCAGCTGCTCATGGGCATCACCAAGGCGTCGCTGGCAACCGATTCCTGGATGTCCGCCGCTTCCTTCCAGGAGACCACCAAGGTCCTCACCGACGCCGCCATCAAGGGCAAGGTGGACCACCTCGTGGGTCTGAAGGAAAACGTCATCATCGGCAAGCTCATCCCGGCGGGCACGGGCCTCACGGTCTACCGCGACTTCGAGGTCAAGACCGACGAGACCATCGCCACCGAGCCCGAGGAGTACGTGGACCTCACCGCCCTCGTCAACAAGACAAACGCCCTTTGATCGCATATCACGCATCCCACAGCACCGGAGAAATCCGGTGCTGTTTTTTTGCTCTCCGCGGCACAGTGCGAAGGGCGGCGCGGGTACTCCGTCCATGCCGGCGGGCGACATAACGAGCAATTACGCAATTATGTAAATAAGTTCTGAAAATCGCATAAAAATGAAAAGAAATAAAATTTTCCCTTGAAAAATATCATAGATGCGGCTATAATACTTTTATCCATATTTTTGGCGGAACGCACGGAAAGGGGTTGACAGACATGGCCGCACGGCGCAGCATCAGTCAGTCAGGCGGTAAAGTCCGCGCTGACAGCCTTTCCATACCCGGAATTACCAAGGGCGCAGTATACCTGATTTGAGGTGTACCGCGCCCTTTTTGCGCGCTTGGAACAAGCATCGTAGGGGACGACGCCCTCGGCGTCCCGGCGGTACGGCGTCCGGTTTCCGCATTCGCCCGGGCGCA
>CADBYZ010000104.1 GCA_902799075.1 Oscillospiraceae bacterium
TTCTCCCTGATCTCGCCGATGGTCACGTCCGCCTGGGAGTTGTGGGTCACGAGCGCCTGGGCAAGCTTCACGTAGATGTCCTTGAAGCGCTCCATGCTCTCCTCCTTGTAGCGGGAGGCGGCAAAGTCGATCATCAAAGTCAGACCGTCGGCCCCGTCCAGGATCTCCATGTCCAGGATGGTCTGGGAGGCTGCCTGGTTCTGGCGGATGTCCACCATCTCCACGTCAAAGCCCTCCTTGCCGCCCATGTCGCGGATATCCTGCTGATAGAGAAGGTAGGCGCACTCGCTCTCCCCCGCCTGGTTGCGGCTGTCCACATAGGGGTAGCAGCTGTACTCGATGCCCTTCTGCACCTGCTCGTGCACATCAGCAAAGACATTGCGCAGGGTGTCCCGGTCCTTGAAGCGGATGCCGATGGGCAGATCGCGGAACAAAAGGCCCACGGTGGTCATGTTCTCCATATCCTCGCGCCCGTTGTAGATCCAGGAGATCTTCACGTCGGGCGTGTGGTTGTAGATGGAGATAGCGAGCGCCGCCACCGTGATGAAAAACTCGTTGCGGCTGATCTTATACGCCTTCTCCATGGCGTTCATCTGGGGCTGTAAGATGCCGAGGGGCGCAAAGAGCTCGCCCATCTCGTTGTCTCTCGACTCGTGGTCGGTCTGCGGGAAGCAGGACCACTGGACCCGGTCATAGCGCTTTTCAAAGTAACGGCGGCTTTCCTCATAGAAGGCGGAGTTCACCGCGTCCTCACGGCGCTGGAGCATGAGATAATAAAAGTCGGGATCGGTATCAAGGCCCAGATAGGTCTTGCCGATGTCGTTCATGAATACCTTGAGGGACGTACCGTCAAAGACGGAGTGGTGCACGTCGAAGAAGACATAGCCCGCCTTTTCGGTCTCGAACACCCGGCAGCGGCAGAGCCTGCCGCCCACGATCTTGAAGGGATAGACCAGGGTATCGCGCACGTAGCGCAGCTCAAACTCCGTGAGCTTTTCCACACGGATATCCCAAAGCTCCTCCGGGTGATAGCTTTGCACGAGCTCGCGGTCCCGATTCCAGGAAAACTTCGTCAGCAGGGCCGGATGGTGGGAGATAACGTCCCTGAGCGTCCCGGCCATCTTCTCCATGTCGATGACGTCCTTGTCAAGCTTCATCATGGAGTAGAGGTTATACATGGTGGAGTTCGGAGTGTAAAGCTGGTAGTCCACCATATAGAGCTGCTCGGTGGTGAGGGGGTGCTCCTTTTCCCGCGCCTCCTGCTCCTTCACCTCGGGCGCGACGCCGTCGTTCTGGGCGAGACTGTCCATATAGAGCTTTGCGATCTTCCCCGGCGTGCGGCCGCGGAAGATTAGCCCCGCGTTCAGACCCTCGAGGGCGCACCTTGTCACAACGTCGATGGAGCCGAGGGAGTCGCCGCCCATCTCGTAGAAATCGTCCTCGATGCCGACCCGGTTGAGGCCCAGAACCTTGGCCATCGCCTTGCAGATCGCCTTCTCGACATCGTTCGTAGGGGCCAGGTAGCTGCTCTGGAAGTCCTTCGCGTCCGGAGCGGGCAGGGCCTTGCGGTCAAGCTTGCCGCTTGCCTTGAGAGGGACGCTGTCTATCTTCATGAAGTAGGCTGGGATCATGTAATAAGGCAGGCGCTTTAATAACTCCTCGCGCAGTACCGAGGGGTCAAACTTCACATCCGCCGTATAGTAGGCGCACAGGTAGCTCTTGCCCTCCTCCTCGAAGCCGCGCGCCGCGCACCAGTCGATATTGAGGGCCTGCTTGACGGCGGCCTCGATCTCGGCGGGCTCGATGCGGTTACCGTTGATTTTGATCATGTCGCCGCTGCGGCCGAGCAGGACATAGTTGCCGTTTTCGTCCTTCGCCGCGAGGTCCCCCGTGTGGTAGACGCCGTTTACGAAGGCCCTCGCGGTCTCCTCGGGGAGGTTTATGTAGCCGCGCACATAGGGATTCGTAAAGCAGAGCTCGCCGGTCTCGCCGTCCGCGACCTCCCTGCCGTCCTCTCCGATAAGCGTGATCTCCGTCTCCACCTGGGGCTTGCCGATGGGGCAGGTCTCATAGGGCTTGTCGATCTTGAAAAAGCCCACCGCAAAGCCGCTCTCGCTGCAGGCGTAGATGTTGATGAGGTCGAGGTTCTTATTATAGAGATTGTTGGCGGGCTCGCTGCCCACGAACAGCATGCGCAGGAAGGGGCCGGTGTTGCTGCCGATCTTGCGCACATAGGACGGGGTCAGGAAGGTAATGGTGATACGCTTGGAGAGGAAGAACTTGGCCAAGGCTGACGTGTTTTTGATGGTCGAATAGGACACGATATAGTTCTTGCCGCAATAGACATTCAGGGCCGCGAGGATGACGATGACGGTGGCGACAAAGTTCATCGGGGCCAGAGTCGCAAGCCTGTCCTTCTCGTTGAAGGGCACCACGCCGTCGATGCGGATGGAGTCGATGGCGCGCTGGAGATTGCCGTACTCGTGCAGCACGCCCTTGGGGTTTCCGGTGGTGCCGGAGGTATAGATGGCGTAGGCCGCATCGTGCGCGTCCGGGTCCACATGACCGGCAAGGGGCGGTACACGCATGATGTCATCCCAGTTGTCGGCGCTGATCTCCAGCTTGCAGCCGCAGTCCGCGCGGATATATTGAATGCGCTCGGGAGCGTAGGTATCTTCCACCAGCGCCCAGGCGGCCCCCGCCTTCCAGACGCCGATCATGGCGACCACCGGCAGCACGCCGCGCGGCAGGTCGATGAGCACAAAGTCCTCCCGCCCGATTTTGTTATCCTTCAGCCATGCGTATACACGGCCCGACATATCATCCAGCTGCGCGTAGGTGATGCCCTTGGTATGCAGATCGTCAAAGAGGATCGGCGCGCCGGGGTTTTGCTCTGTATACTGCTGAAGCTTATCAATGATTGTTTGCATGCCCAATTCTCCAGTCGTTGCAGAAATTTCCTAATATAATATTTTACCACTGCAAATTCACTCACGCAAGAGGCGGCAAAAAAGTTATTTTTTATCATGTGTAGCGTTACAATAGATGTGAGACTAAGGGATAGAAAAAAGCGGTTGAGTTTGTTAGAATGAAGCTACCACACAACACCACTAACAAAAGGAGCTCA
>CADBYZ010000105.1 GCA_902799075.1 Oscillospiraceae bacterium
GCCCGTGCGAAGGCTGTTGCGCAGCGGGATCACCACGGTAAACTCCGTGCCCGCGCCTTTCTCGGACTCCACGCTGATCGTGCCGTTCATCATCTCCACGATGCTCTTCGTGATTGCCATGCCCAGGCCCGTGCTGCCGTACTTGTTCTTGCGGGTGCTGTCCTCCTGGGAAAAGGCGTCGAAGATCTTGGGGATGTAGGACTTGTCCATGCCGATGCCGGTGTCCCGGATGCGGAAGCAGAGCGTGGACTGATCCTCATACTCCGCTGTACGCTCCACGGTCAGCCTGACGCTGCCCCCGGGGCCGGTGAACTTGATGGCGTTCGAGAGGATGTTGATGAGGACCTCCTTGAGCTTCATATCGTCGCCGATATAATAGTCGTTCACCGGGCTGAGAAGGCTGCATTCATAGTGCAGTCCCTTGTCCTCGCACTGGCTCATGACCATGGTGTTGATCTGCTCCAGCATGCCGGAGAAGGAGAATTCCTCCCGGCGCAGGACGATACGCCCGGACTCGATGCGGCTCATATCCAGGATGTCATTGATGAGCGCCAGCAGATGGCGGGCGCTGTCGCCGGTCTTTTCCAGATAAGCCCTTGTCTGCTCCGTAAGGGTCTCGTCGTGCAGGGCGAGCTTGTTCAGACCGAGGATGGCGTTCATGGGCGTGCGGATCTCGTGGCTCATGTTGGAGAGGAAGGCGGTTTTTGCCACGTTTGCCTCCTCTGCCATGGCCAGCGCCTCCGCCAGCGCCTCGTTCTTTGCCATGGTTTCCCGCATCTCCGCGTCGATCCGGGTAAGGCCCAGACCGATGGCGTGCACCATGTGGTCGTCGCGCTCCTCCGCGCGGCGGACGCCGGCGGCGCGAATCATCTCATAGTACTCTCTGTCCCCGCGCTTCGCCAGATAGCGGTAAGCGATAATCGGCTGCGTGGAAAGGCGCTCCCGAATGTTGTCGGGGTCGGCGAAGTCCAAAAAGCCCTCCCGATACAGATCGGTGACGCAGTTCTCGGCATACCAGGCAATGCGCTCCTGGAACGGAAAATGGATGCCGACCGGCGTCTGACTCGGATCCGTGGGATCATCACGATAGCAAACGCCGTCGTTTTCGTCAAGGTTGACGTAGTAAACGCAGCGGTAATCCGCCGCCATGGCGGTGATCATGGCGTCCGCCTGGGTCTTGGCGAGGGTATCCGTCACATCCATGCAGATGCCCAGAACGCAGAGGCGCCCCGCGGGATCGACGAATTTGAGCTTCGTCGTCTGAAAATGGCGCATGACGCCGTCCCGCTCCGCCACATCCTCAGAGTAAACCAAGGGCTCGTCCATGGACAGCGCTTTCCGGTCGCGCTCCGCAAAATGCGCCGCGGCCTCAGGATGGAAGATCTGCGCGTCCGTCTGCCCGATGACGTCCTCCGGACTTTTCACATGCGCGTAATCGGCAAAGGCCTGATTGCAGGCCAGATAGACGCCGGTCTCCGCGTCCTTTGTAAAGCTCATGGCGGGCATGTTGTTCAGCAGAGCATCCATCGACTGTTTCTGCTCCTGGCTGTTTTCATACATCGTATTATACGTTTCGGCGACGAACTGCAGCTCTTTGGCGCCTCTGACCGGGAACTGCTTTTCCTCCCGGATGGAGTGGACGGAGCGGTTCAGCGGCCGGACGATCACCTGGAGGATCAGCACGAGCGTCAGGACCGTGATGGCGATAGAGAACGCGATCAGGATCCGCTGGATCAGAAGGAGCCTGTTCAGCCGCTCTGCCGTCTGTGTCCGCTGTCCCTCAAAATTTGCCTCCAGAGAAGCGAGGCATTCCTGAACCGCGGCGGAGATGGCCTCCTTCTTCCCGCGGTAGTCCAGATCGAACACCTTGGATCGGGCCAATGCGTTTTTTTCCTCTGGGCTGAGGGCAGCGTCCGTCTCCGAAAGCGTGACCTTCCGGAGCGCCTCCGGGTAGTCGTCGACATCATAAGCGCAGGCGTCGATCTTCAGGCGCATGGAGTAATATTCCCTGTCCATCAGCGCCAGGGATTCCTCCATGGCTGCCGCCAGCGCCCGGTAAGCCGGGGCGTCGCCAACATAGTCATGGATCCGGGCGACGGCATGATCCCTTCGCCGGGTCTCCTCCGCCTCCGTGAAATAGTTGTCCAGATAGACGCGATCTCCGGTCTCCGCAAAGCCCCTGGCCTGCTCCGTAAGGTAATCCGAGCCCGCCTGGAGCGCCGATGCGTCCTTTTGCCACTGGATATACCGATCCGTCGTCGCGTGGACTTCCGAATACCGGGCGTTGGTATCAAAGGTCGCCAGAATCAGCAGTACAGAGATCAGAAGCGCAACCGCCGTTATGACGAGAGTCGTTCTTTTTATGGAGATTCCCGTATTGTTCGCTTTCATTAAACTTCCCCGTTTCCCACATTTTCGTCTGCCTGTTTCAGATGCGCGTCGCGGAGGCTCCGCTCAGGTTTCGTCGTCGTATCCGCAGATCGTATCGGGATCGTCCTTGATTCTTTCCGCCGCGGCGGATGCGCGGGCGAAGCGCTCTTCCGCATCCGGCTCACGCTTCGCATTTGCAAAGACGCCGAAGCGCAGCCTGACCTTGTCCGCCGTCTCTTCCTCGGCAATTACGTCGGCGTTGAATTGCCGCAGCAAAGACGCATAATCCTCCTGATGGGGGCAGTACAGCAGGAAGGTGTCGCTGCCCTGCCGACAGCCGATGCCGCCGGTCAGCCGCGCCAGCTTCCGCAGGGCAGCGCCGATGGCGCTCAGCACCCGGTCGCCGAATTTCCTGCCGTATTGCTGGTTGATCGCGTAAAAGCGGTTCACGTCGCAGACAACGGCGTCGAGCGTCGTGTCCTTGTAGATATGGTCGAGGCGGGAGATGTAGCGGAAGAAATAGTCCTTGTTCAGCAGTCCCGTGAGCTTGTCGCGCTCCGTGTGGCGGATCAGGTCACGGTCCTCGGACAGCTCGATGCACTTGTT
>CADBYZ010000106.1 GCA_902799075.1 Oscillospiraceae bacterium
TGGTACGGCTGACGGGATTCGAACCCACGACCTCCAGAGCCGGAGTTATCAGGCCGCATTTGCAAAAAGCCTGATTTGGTGCGGCTTCGCGGGTTTTGCTCCATTTTTGGCTACTATTGCGCCGATTCCCGGAAAGCCGCATGAGCACTGGCTTTTCCGGAAATAAAGGTTTTGCAAAAAATAGTAGTCAAGAGCAAGACGAATCCAGAGTATCTCATCCTTTTATAGCACTCACCAGGAACAAGGGCGTTGACGAAAAATTCAGTTTTTCTTCCTCTGACCACACCTGCTGCCAAATCTGCTCATCCGCCCGGGCATGCAGACCGAGACCGTGCAGCTGCGTCAAATCCCATGCGGGGCGGCGGATGCTGCTGAGCGGGACGCGGCGGGCGATGTCCTCCATCACGTCGAAGTTTTCTCCCACGTTCTGATCCCACACGCCCTGCTCGGCGCTGTTGATCCGATCCTGATCATAGGCTGCCTGTGCCTTCTCGTCAAAGAGGTAGGCGTACCAGTTGGCGTCAAAGTTCAAAAGCAGACCGCCGGGCCTCAGCACACGCGCCCACTCGGCGTATGCCGCGTCCGGGTGTGGAAGATTCCAGGTCAGGTTGCGGCTGATCACCACATCGAAGGAGGCGTCTTCAAAGTCAAGAGCCTCCGCGTTCATCTCCATAAAGCGAATGCTGTCGGCCATGTCGCCTGCGTTTTTCTTTGCCTCGTCAAGCATGGCCGGAGTCAGGTCGATCGCCGTCACGTCATACCCCAACTCACAGAGAAGGATCGCAAAGAAGCCGGGACCGGTGCCGATCTCCAATACACGAAGCTGAGCTGCCGCGATTCCGGGAAAGTGCTGTACAATCTCACCATGAAGGCAGTCGCTCCATTTTTTACGCTGGTCGGTTTCCAGCTCCACCTGATTGACTTCAGAATAACCGGATGCGCGATCGGTCCAGTATGCCTTGTTTTCAGAAAGGATTGTCTGTCGGGACTCCATAGCTCACCATCGGGCCTTTCTCAATAATGTTCAATGACGCGCACTGATACAGTAGTACGCCGTCTGTGGGGGCCGTTTCTGTAAAGAGACTGCGTCCGAAGTAATCGCGGATCTCACCCAGCTTTTAGCCCTTTTGAAACCGGTCGTCCGGCTTTAGCTCGGGATACCAGCAGCCTGTGCAGGGGGCGTCGTCGTTGTATTCAAAAAGCTCCTGCTTTGGATAGACTGTCCAATCGCCATCCAATACACCAAGGCAGCGGAGAATATTCCGCACATCGGCTTTGTCCGCCTCGATTTCCTCACGGCTGAAAAGACTCAGCTGCCCGCGCTCAATGAGAACGCTGGGGATGCCATGGACAGAGGCCAGGTTGTACGCGCCGCCGGTACGGCAGCGGGAGCACACAACGTATTTCACGTTGACACATTCCACCATCCGCTTCGCCGTTTCCTCCGCAGGTGTATCGCCCAGATAGTAGCAGAAGGGGACAAGCGTCTCGTAGCCGTCACCGCAATGGAGGTCAATGTACGCATCTACATTTTTAATGAATACCTCGAAAAGCATATGGGCAAGCCGGTCGGCCTCACTGCCCTCACGGTCACCGGGGAAAACGCGGTTCAGATTCTTCCCATCCTCGTATACCCGGGACATGGTTCGGTTTTCAAAGCCGGAGCGATTGGCAAGCGGCAGAATGATCACGTTGCCGCGCAGCGTTGTCACATCCAGCTCATTGGACAGCTCAATTGCTGCCTGAATCCCCACATACTCGGCATTGTGGATCCCGGCGGAGATCAGCACCGTAGGCCCGGGCCGGGCTCCGCAAAGAAGGACATGCGGGACGTGCAGCTCGGTACCCTCCACATGAATATGGTCTTTGATGGTTTTGCCGGGCGTGAGCTCGTGTCCGGCGATCATTTTTACGTTCATTGAAGGCTCCTTGCAATTGTTTTCTCCATACCGTATCACGCACGCCGCACTTTTCACAAGCCCCCCGGGGGGATATTGGAGATCCACAGTCTGGTGCAGACACGTATGGCAGACCTCGGCTTTGTGTTCAGCCGTGTCAGCTACCCGAACATCATCTCTCGCCCGGTCTACCGGGAACTCATGTATCTGATCTGTCGCAAGAATGGGCCATATCACGAAGACATGCCCTGCAAGGAGCTCAAACCGGAGAATGAGATATTTCTTCGCTGGGGACCGGACTACCAGCAGTGGCATGACCGGCATTGGAGCCCGGAGAGCTATGCTGCCATCACGGTCAACACCGGCTCCACACTGCAGCGCTTTTTGAACGAGCCGGAGCGCTGGGCTGTTGCGCCGATGTCTATCATCCATCAAATCAGCCACAACAGCGATTTGACGCACTACTGGCTGCAGACGCCGCCTCCTCCGCGTATCTGCTATGAAATAAGAAACCGCTATCCCACCATGGGACAGCAGCAGGCAATCGATGTTTTCCACCAGGAGCTGGAAGAGTATATTGCACAGAATCCGGATATCTGCTCCTTCGAGGACTGGATGCTGCGTCCGGAGAAATGAATGAAGGGGCTGTCACAAAAACAGCCCTATATAAAGTGTGGCTGCGATTTTCGCTTACAACGTGATTAAGGTGAAATGTAACATGACAAAGGGGCGCCAGCAAAAGCTGACGCCCCAAAACTATACCCGTATGTGCCGCTTGACCAGAGTGGTCAGCTTGACGGGCAGCTGATTCAGATCGGTGATATCCAGGAAAGAATCACCGTAGATGCGTTCAATGCTGGGCTTGTCGTCGCCGATGGCGGCG
>CADBYZ010000107.1 GCA_902799075.1 Oscillospiraceae bacterium
TCTGGTGGAGGCCGTGGAGCTTTCTGACCTGCCGTTTTATGTGGGCGTACAGTATCATCCGGAGTTCAAGAGCCGCCCGAACAGGCCGCACCCGCTTTTTGTCGGTCTGATCGAAGCGGCGTTACGGAAGGAGGAGCAGCATGGCGCATGAACAATATCCGCTGTATGATCCGCGCTTTGAGCACGATTCCTGCGGTATCGGCGCGGTCATCAGTATCCAGGGCATCCAGTCCCGCCGCACGGTGGACGACGCCCTCAAAATCGTAGAGAAGCTGCAGCACCGCGCGGGACGGGATGCCTCCGGCGAGACCGGCGACGGCGTGGGGCTCATGATGCAGATCCCACACAAGCTCTTCTGCCGGGAGATGCCCGAGCTCGGCAAAGTAAGAAGCTACGGCGTGGGTATGTTCTTCTTCCCGCAGGACGCGCTCGCCCGCATGCAGGCGCAGAAGATGCTGGAGCTCATCGTGGGGCGCAACGGGTTGGAGTTTCTCGGCTGGCGCAGGGTGCCGACAAATCCGGACATTCTCGGAAAGGCGGCGCGGGACGCCATGCCCTGCATCATGCAGTGCTTCGTGCGTCGGCCCAAGGAGTGCCCGGAGGGGCTGGACTTTGACCGGCGGCTCTACATCATCCGGCGCGAGTTTGAGCAGAGCGGCATCGGCACCTACATTCCCTCCTTCTCGAGCCGCACCATTGTCTACAAGGGTATGTTCCTGGTCGATCAGCTCCGCGCCTTTTATCCCGATCTGCAGGATCCGGACTGTGAAAGCGCAATGGCGATGGTACACTCCCGCTTCTCCACCAACACGAATCCGAGCTGGGACCGGGCGCATCCGAACCGCCTTTTGATGCACAACGGGGAGATCAACACCATCCGCGGCAATGTGGACAGGATGCTGGCGCGGGAGGAGACGCTGCGCTCCCCGGTTCTCTCGGACGAAGACATGGACCGCGTTCTCCCCGTGATCGACACGGCGGGCTCGGATTCCTCCATGCTGGATAACACCTTGGAATTTCTCATGATGAACGGGATGCCGCTTCCGCAGGCGGTGATGATCACCATACCCGAGCCCTGGGCACATGACAGGAAAATGAGCCAGCAGAAGAAGGACTTCTACCAGTATTACGCCACGATGATGGAGGCCTGGGACGGGCCCGCCGCCATCGTCTTTTCCGACGGGGACGTGGTGGGCGCGGTGCTCGACCGCAACGGGCTGCGCCCCTGCCGCTGGTATCAGACGAGCGACGGCTATCTCATTCTCTCCTCCGAGGTCGGGGTGCTGGATATTCCGCCGGAAAAGATTCTGAAAAAGTCCCGCCTTCGCCCGGGGCGTATGCTGCTGGTGGATACCGTCAAACAGCGGATCGTCGAGGACGAGGAATTAAAGGCGCAGTTTTCCTCCCAAAGCCCTTACGGCGAATGGCTGGATTCCTGCCTTTTGCATTTGGAGGAATTACCGATTCCGAACCGGGCGGTGGAGAAGCACAGTCAGGCTCTGCGGGACAAGCTCTACAAGGCCTTCGGCTACACCTATGAGGAGGTCAAAGATTCAATCCTCCCCATGGCGAAATCCGGCGCGGAGCCCACGGCTTCCATGGGGACGCGAGGCAGCCGCTTTTCAGCTACTTCAAGCAGATGTTTGCCCAGGTGACGAACCCGCCCATCGACGCCATCCGGGAGAAAATCGTGACGGACACCTCGGTCTTTCTCGGCGCAAGCGGTAATCTCCTGGAGGAGCAAGCGGAAAACTGCGCCGTTTTGCAGATCGAAAACCCCATCCTCACCAGCGTGGACATGCTCAAGATCCGCTATCTGGACAACCCGGAGTTTCATGTGGAGACGATCTCCCTGCTGTATTATAAGCGCACGCCGCTGGAACGGGCGCTTGACAGGCTGTTTGTCTCCTGCGACAGGGCGTATAAGAATGGGGCGAATATCCTCATTCTCTCCGACAGGGGTGTGGACGAAAACCATGTGGCGATCCCGTCCCTCTTAGCTGTATCGGCGGTGCAGCAATACCTGGTGCGCACCAAAAAGCGCACCGCCGTGTCGCTGGTGCTCGAGAGCGCCGAGCCGCGCACCGTGCATCACTTCGCCGCGCTTTTGGGCTACGGCGCACAGGCCATCAACCCCTATCTCGCGCAGGAGTGTATTGAGGAGCTCATTGAGCGCGGAATGCTGGACAAGGACGCGGGCGTGGCGGTGGACGACTACAACCGCGCCATTCTGAGCGGCCTTGTAAAGATCGCGGCGAAAATGGGTATCTCCACCATCCAGTCCTACCAGGCGGCGCAGATCTTTGAGTGCGTCGGCATCAGCAAGAGTGTTGTTGACCGCTACTTCACCAATACTGTGAGCCGCGTGGAGGGTATCGGCCTTGCGGAGATCGACGAGAGCGTGGAGTGGCAGCACGACCAGGCCTTTGAGCCGCTTGGCCTCGGCTTCGATCCCTCGCTCAATTCCGTTGGCTCCCATAAGCTCCGCTCCGGGCCGGGAAAAGAGGATCACATGTACAATCCCCTCACCATCAAGCTTTTGCAAAAGGCGGTAAAGGAGGGCGACTATGATGTTTTCAAGCAGTACTCCGCGCTGGTGGACGATCAGGCGGTGCCCCACACCCTGCGCGGGCTTCTGGGGATGCGCTTTGATCCCGGCGGCGGGATTCCGATCGACGAGGTGGAGAGCATAGAGAGCATCGTGAAGCGCTTCAAGACCGGGGCCATGAGCTACGGTTCCATTTCGGAAGAGGCCCACACCTGTCTTGCCGTCGCCATGAACACCCTCGGCGGCAAGTCCAACTCCGGCGAGGGCGGGGAGAATCCCGAACGGCTCTCCGATCCCCTGCGCTGCTCCGCCATCAAGCAGATCGCCTCCGGGCGCTTCGGCGTCACCAGCGCCTACCTCACGAGTGCGAAGGAGCTGCAGATCAAGATGGCCCAGGGTGCAAAGCCCGGTGAGGGCGGGCATCTGCCGGGCAGCAAGGTCTATCCGTGGATCGCGCGCACCAGACTCTCGACACCCGGCGTCACGCTCATCAGTCCCCCGCCGCACCACGATATCTACTCAATTGAAGATCTGGCCCAGCTCATCTACGACCTCAAGAACGCAAACCGCGAAGCCCGCATCAGTGTCAAGCTTGTGTCCGAGGTGGGCGTCGGCACGATCGCAAGCGGCGTCGCCAAGGCCGGCGCTCAGGTGGTGCTGATTTCCGGCTACGACGGCGGCACCGGCGCGGCCCCCGCTTCCTCGATTCACAATGCCGGCCTCCCCTGGGAGCTGGGGCTTGCCGAGGCGCACCAGACACTGATCAAAAACGGTCTGCGCGAGCAGGTGGTGCTGGAGACGGACGGCAAGCTTATGACCGGGCGGGACGTGGCCATTGCCTGCATGCTGGGCGCGGAGGAATTCGGCTTTGCCACCGCGCCGCTCGTGTGCCTCGGCTGCTGCATGATGCGCGTGTGCAATCTGGATACCTGCCCGGCCGGCGTCGCCACGCAGAATCCTGCGCTTCGACGGCGCTTTTCCGGCAAGCCGGAGTATGTGATCCGCTTCATGCGCTTTGTGGCGCAGGAGCTGCGGGAAATCATGGCAAAGCTCGGCGTCCGGTCTGTCGACGAGCTGGTGGGAAGAACGGATATGCTGGTGGAGCGCGAAAAGCGCATCACCCACCGGGCCGAGACTGTGGATCTCTCCGCCCTGCTGTCCATGCCCTGTCCCCGTCCTGTGCCGCATTTCAAAGCGGATGCGGTCTACGACTTCCATTTGGAGCGGACTAAGGATCAGAGCGTCCTTCTGAAGGAGCTCGGCACAAAGCTCAAGGCGAAAAAAACCGGCAGCGTACATGTCCCGGTTTCCAGCACCGACCGCGCCTTCGGGACGCTCTTCGGCTCGGAGATCACACGCCGCTATGGGAATACCTTGAAGGATGACACCTATACCGTACATTGTCAGGGCGGCGGCGGGCAGTCCTTTGGCGCGTTTATCCCGAAGGGGCTCACGCTGCGGCTCGAGGGCGACTCCAACGACGGCTTCGGCAAAGGCCTC
>CADBYZ010000108.1 GCA_902799075.1 Oscillospiraceae bacterium
GAAATCTGAGAGAAAGGAGTAAACTGACATGACAAGAATGAAGAAAAAGTATCTTGAGGAAGTTGCTCCTGCTCTGATGCAGAAATACCAGTACAAGTCTGTGATGCAGATCCCGAAGATCGACAAGATCGTCGTCTCCGTCGGCTGCGGCGACTGCAAGGACAATGCAAAGGCTCTCGAGGGCGTCATCAAGGAGATCTCCGCGATCACCGGTCAGCACGCCGTCGCCACCGCCGCCCGCAAGTCCGTTGCAAACTTCAAGCTCCGTGAGGGCATGAAGGTCGGCGTCAAGGTCACCCTGCGTCAGGACCGCATGTGGGAGTTCCTGGATCGTCTGCTCAACGTGGCGCTGCCCCGTGTCCGCGACTTCGGGCCTCAAGGAGCAGATCATCTTCCCCGAAATCGAGTACGATAAGATCGAGAAGCTGCGCGGCATGAACATTGCCATCACCACCACCGCGCAGACCGACGAAGAAGCGCGCGAGCTGCTCAGACTGATGGGCGCCCCGTTCGTGAGCTGATAGGAGGACGAAACAATGGCTAAGAAATCGATGATTCTCAAACAGCAGGCCCCTGCGAAGTTCTCCACCCGCAAGTACAACCGCTGCAAGATCTGCGGCCGTCCCCACGCCTACCTGCGCAACTACGGCATCTGCCGTATCTGCTTCCGTGAGCTGGCTTACAAGGGCCAGATCCCCGGCGTGAGAAAGGCTTCCTTCTAACGTCAGAAAAATACTGCAAGGTCATGCCGCACCGCATACGGCACGGCATCGACCGGCAGCATTTTTCTTCCTTTCCGATTTGAACCCGCTGCAATGGGCTTCAAATCGGGAAAACCAAAAAGGACGATGCGTTATGCATCGTCCTTTTTTGGCTCCAAAGTGGAAAGTGAAGAGATATAATCGGCGGCTTCGCGTTTGCGAGGCCGCCGATTTTTCGTGCTATTGTTTGTAGTTGTGGGCTTCCTGGAGCACCATTTCCTTGACCTTGAGAAGACGCACCTTGGTGGCGTTTTCGTTCTCCTCCAGCTTCATGGTGATGTACTTGATGTTCGCTTCGAGATCCGGGATCATCACGTACTCAAGGGCGTTGACGCGGCGGCGGGTCTTTTCGATCTCCTCCGCCAAAAGCTGCATGGTCTTTTCCACCTCGGCCAGCTCCAGCATGTCCTCGAAGACCTTCGCCATATGCTCCAGCGCGTCGTCCAGCTCGCCGCTGGTCTGCGCAAAGCCGTACGGGTAGATCTCCGTGGGATCGTTGTTCTTGGTCTGAAAGCTGTAGACCGGGACGTTGACGCTCATGATGTTCTTGTACTTCATGCCGAGCTCCACGCTCTGCCTGGGGTACAAAAGCGCCTGCTCCAGCATCTCGGGGGACATGATGGAGCTTGCCACCTGCAGGCTCGCAAAGGCCTCTGTAAGGCCCTCCTCGACACGCTCACGCAGCATCTTGTTGCGTCTGACCACATCCATGAACTGGCGCATCAGCTCGTCGCGCTTGTCCTTTAAGAGCTTGTGGCCGCGGCGTGCGGTCTTGAGCCTGCCCTTGAGCTGATTGAGAACCATTCTGGTCGGGATTATTGCAGTACCTGCCAAAAAGCATCACCTCCGTTTTTAGTGTTAGGTTTTTACTTTTTGGGCAAATACTTCTCGATGTACTCGGGCTTGATGCGCTTGAGCTCACGCTTGGGCAGGATGCTTAAAAGCTCCCAGCCGATGTTCAGCGTCTCCTCGATGGAGCGGTTGGTCTCGTTGCCCTGGCTGACATAGACCTTTTCAAACTCTTCAGCGAACTTGGCGAAAAGCTTGTCGTCCTCGCTCAGCGCCGCCTCGCCCAGGATGGTCATGAGCTCCTTGGCGTCCTTGCCGCGGGAATAGGCGGCAAAGAGCTGGTTCATGGTGCCGGCGTGGTCCTCGCGGGTCTTGCCCTCGCCGATGCCCTTGTCCTTCAGACGGCTCAGGGACGGCAGGACGTTCACGGGCGGCACGATGCCCTTGCGGTGCAGCTCGCGGCTCAGGATGATCTGGCCCTCGGTGATGTAACCGGTAAGGTCCGGGATCGGGTGGGTCTTGTCGTCCTCGGGCATGGTCAGGATCGGGATCATGGTGATGGAGCCCTTGTGCCCGATGCGGCGGCCTGCGCGCTCGTACATGGTGGCAAGGTCGGTGTACATGTAGCCGGGGTAGCCGCGGCGGCCGGGGACTTCCTTCTTGGCCGCCGAGATCTCACGCAGAGCCTCGGCGTAGTTGGTGATGTCGGTCAGGATGACCAGCACGTGCATGTCCTTCTCGAAGGCCAGGTACTCTGCGGCGGTCAGGGCCATGCGCGGGGTGGCGATACGCTCGACGGCCGGGTCGTTTGCCAGGTTCGAGAACACGACGGTGCGGTCGATGGCGCCGGTGCGGCGGAAGTCATTGATGAAGTACTCGGACTCCTCAAAGGTGATGCCGATGGCGGCGAAAACGACGGCGAAGGTCTCGTTGTCGCCCAGCACCTTGGCCTGACGCGCGATCTGGGCGGCCAGCGCCGCGTGGGGCAGGCCGGAGCCGGAGAAGATCGGCAGCTTCTGGCCGCGGACCAGGGTGTTCAGGCCGTCGATGGTGGAGACACCCGTCTGGATGAACTCGGCGGGGTAGGCGCGGGCGGCGGGGTTCATGGGCAGGCCGTTGATGTCCATGTGGGCGTCGGCCAG
>CADBYZ010000109.1 GCA_902799075.1 Oscillospiraceae bacterium
CACCGAAGAGATGCTCGCAAACCGCGCCGCGCGTCTTGTCTCTGAGGGCGATCTTGTCTCCTATCAGGGGATGGTCTACCGGGTGTCCAACGCCCAGAGCGAAGCCGCTCTCGCAACTCACATTCACCGCCTGCTCCAGTCTGCATGCCAGTATGAGTATGAGGATCTGGATCAAGAGATCGACGCCGAGGAGCGCGCCCTTCGTGTTCGCTTTGCCCCAGAGCAGCGGGAAGCCGTCAAGATGGCGCTCACCCACACTCTCAGCATCATCACCGGCGGCCCCGGTACCGGCAAAACCATGATCCAGCGGGCTATCCTCGACATCTACAAGCGCGAGCACCCGAAAAACAGTATCATATGCTGCGCCCCCACCGGACGCGCTGCCCGGCGCATGGAGCAATCCACCGGCGAGCCATCCTCCACTGTCCATAAGGCATTAGGGTTACTTGCCTTTGACGGCGGATACTTCGGCGGCGTGGAGGCTCTGGAGGCTGACCTGATCCTCGCCGACGAGGTCTCCATGCTGGATAATCATCTTGCCCTGCATCTTTTCAAGGCAGTGCCGGGCAACAGCCAGCTCATCCTGATCGGTGACGCGGACCAGCTTCCCTCGGTCGGCCCCGGCGCTGTGCTGAGCGAACTGCTGGCAAGCGGCCTCATCCCCGTTGTCCGTCTCGACCGGGTCTTCCGTCAGAACGCGGGCAGCCGAATCGCCGTCAATGCCAAACTCATCCGCCACGGCACACTCAGTCTGGAGTATGGGCCGGACTTTCAGTTTCATCAGTCGGTCAGCATTCCGGAATCCGCCGAACGGATCAAGGAGCTCTATCTGCAGGAGGTACAGCGATACGGCGTGGATAACGTCGCACTGCTCTCCCCTTTCCGGCAGAAAACAGAGACCGGCGTCAATGCCTTAAATGAAGTTTTGCGAGATTCCGTGAATCCGAAGGCTTCTTATAAGATAGAGGCAGTTTGCGGCAAGAAGCTCTTCCGCCAGGGTGACAAGGTCATGCAGACCAGGGTGACAAGGTCATGCAGACCCGAAACCACGACGATGTGAGCAACGGAGATATCGGCACCATTACCGGCATCACCAAAACCGCAAACGACGTCTGCGTCCATGTGGACTTTGGGGACGGGCGGGTCAAGGAATACGACTCCGCTGATCTCGAAATGCTGGATCTGGGCTATGCAACGACGATACACAAATCTCAGGGCAGTGAATACCGCTCTGTCATCATCAATCTGCAGTGCGCGCACTCGCTTATGCTGACAAGGCCGCTCGTCTATACCGCCATCACGCGCGGCAAGGACCGGGTCATACTCGTCGGCGAGCGAAAGGCTCTCTGCATTGCGATCAAGAAAACAGACACAGAAAAACGAGGCACCTGCCTTGCCCACCGGCTACAGGCCCTCAGTAAAGAATGAAGGGAGTACCCAATATGGCAACTGTACTCGGTCAGTATAAGCAGTATCAGGAAGGACTGCTCAAAAAGATCAGCGACGGGCCTATTGCCGCACGGCGCCGGTTACCACGGAGCTGAGCGCCATCGGCTATCACTATCAGCTGGTCATCGCGAGCTTCCGCGCGCTTCTCACTGAACGGCGCTTCGGCCCGAAGGGTGACGAACAGAAGGTGCAGCAGCGCGCGACCGCGCTCAAATCTCTGGAGAGGGTTTTCAACGATCAGTGCCGTCGTTTTCAGAGCTTCAACGCCGGGACGCCGGAGCTTTACCGGAAGTCCGTCCAGGAAATGATCAACACGGTGCTCCCCGTCTGGGTCAGCTACCGTACAAGCTACATCAATATTGAGGAGGTTCTGTCATGAATCAGGATCAGTCTGTCGATACATCCGTCCTTGAGCAGATCAACGCCGTTGAGGGCTTCGATCCGAGGCCCTTCGCGGTGGACTACACCGATCTCGGTACCGGCCAGACCCGCAAGCGCCTGCCCGTGATGATCCAGATGGCGTGGTTTCGTCTCCGCTATCCCGAAGGAAAGATCTCCGTTGAGGTGACGCAGGGCCATGACTGCTTTGTGGCAAAGGCCCGCGTGTATCCCAACTACAAGGATCCCGTGGAGTGCTATCTTGCCGAGGCGACCGCTTCCCGCGGGCGCTGCCAGGACAAACCTTCTGTCTCCCCGCGTGAGTGGGCGCAGACGGCTGCCGTCGGCATCGCACTGCGCAATGCGGGCTTCGGCCTCCAGTTCTCCGCCGCGGGTGAGGACTTCAGCAGCACCGCCCCGGATGAGTTCACGATGGATCTGGTGACTGATCCCGTGCCTGAGGAATCTGCTCATACAAGACCTGCCGCTCCTGTCGCACCACCTCCCCCGCCCGCTCCCCGTGAGCTGACGCCGGAGGAAAAGCTGGAAGCCGCCATGCGTCTGCCCTGCCCCATTAAGAAGTTCAGCGGCAAGACGCTGGGTGATCTGGTGTCCCTCGATCCGAAGTCTCTTGTCTGGCTTGCCAACAAGTATACGCACTCCGAGGAGATCTCCGCAGCGGCAAAGCTCATCTGTGAAAGCGCCCTGAACGAATGCGCATAAAGAAAATGGGGATGGCTCTCTGCCATCCCCGGGAAGGATAAAACATGGAAAGCTATTCGATTTCGGACGTGATCCGTCTGCTTGGCTTGCCTCCTGCGCCGGCCGGGCGTCTGTCCTACTATATCCCCTGCCCATGCTGCGACAGCGGCAGGGACCGGCATATGAACATCAACCTGCAGAAGGACGTGTTCCGCTGCCCGCGCTGCGGAGAAGCCGGCGGCATCTTCGATCTGTATTCGCTCTATACCGGTACGCCCAGAGCGCAGGTCAAGGCCGCACTCGCCGAAAAGCTCGGTGCTGGCTTTCACAGCAGCTATGTTCCGCCGGAGCCGGAGGACTGTCCCCTCACCGATGTTGCGACACGGCACACGACTTACTCCGCTCTGTTGAATCTTCTGACTCTCTCGCAGGATCATAGAGAGAATCTATTATCCCGCGGGCTGTCTGAGGAGGAGATCACCAGGCTTCGGTACAGGACAACGCCTGTCATGGGGCATACGGCGATCGCCAAACAGCTCCAGAACCAGGGTTGCTACCTTGCCGGGGTTCCGGGCTTCTTTCGCACAGAAGACGGGAATTGGGCTCTTACGGGTCTCCCCCGCGGGATCCTGATCCCGGTGCGTAACGTCTGCGGGCAGATCCAGGGTCTTCAGCTCAGAAAGGACAACTCCGTGAAACGCAAGTTTCGCTGGGTTTCCAGTATGGGAGAGAAGGACGGCTGCGGCGCCGAATGCTGGACGCATCTGGCCGGGCCTGCCACAGAAATGCTGATCCTCACGGAAGGCCCCATGAAGGCCGACGTGATTCATGCGCTCACCGGGCTATCTGTGCTGGCTGTCCCCGGCGTGAACGGGCTCAGCCAGCTCTCGGAGACGCTTTCGGATTTGCAGCGCAATCATGGTCTGGAGAGCATCAAGACCGCCTTCGATATGGACTACACATCGAACTATCATGTGCAAACCGGGTATGCGGCACTGTACGCTCTGCTGGATAAGCTGGATCTCACATACAGCACGTATCTCTGGGATCCCCGTTATAAGGGTCTCGACGACTACATCTGGGAGAGTCTTCTCCACAAGCAACG
>CADBYZ010000110.1 GCA_902799075.1 Oscillospiraceae bacterium
GCGCAGGTCGGACAGTTCGGCCTGCCGTTTGAGACAGACGCCGCGCCGCAGACGCAGATCGCGCAGGAGCGGGCCGCGCTGCGGACCCTCCCGGAGATCACGTCTCGCTGCGACGGGGCGAGTCTTGTCTATCGGCACATCTCCCCAGCCTGCGAGGTGTGCAAACAGGGCGTAAACACCCTGACGAGCCACATTTCCTTCCGCTGCCACCGCAATTGTTTCTTCTGCTTCAACCCGAATCAGGAAAATTTTGAGGCGCATCTTGCCGCCGAAAACGACTGGCGCGGGGAATTGGAGAGCTATCACCATGCGGGGCAGGTGCTGACGCACATCGCCCTGACGGGGGGTGAGCCGCTGCTGCACCCGACACAGGCTGCAGCCTTCTTTCACCATGCGCGCGAGCTGTACCCCGAGGCGCACCTGCGCCTCTATACCTCCGGCGACCTGCTGGACGAGGCAATGCTTGTGTCCTTCCGGGATGCCAGACTTGACGAGATCCGCTTCAGCTATAAGATGGAAGACGCACCCGAAGTACAGAAAAAAGTGCTTTCCAACATGGCGCTTGCCAAAGAGTACATCCCGAGCGTGATGGTGGAGATGCCGGTAATGCCCGATATGGAGGACGAGATGCGAGCGCTGTTGCTGCGTCTGGACGAGATCGGCGTCCGGGGCATCAACCTCCTGGAGCTCTGCTTCCCCTATCACAATGCCGAGGCCTTCCGCGCGCGTGGCTTTCGTCTTCGCTATCCGCCCTACCGCACCCTGTATAACTTCTGGTACGCGGGCGGGCTGCCGGTGGCGGGCAGCGAGCTTTCAGCCCTGCGCCTGCTGCAATTTGCAGCAGAAGAAAAGCTCAGCCTCGGTGTGCATTACTGCTCGCTTGAGAACAAGAACTTCGGCCAGATGTACCAGCAGAATCATCACCCGGAGCTCATCCACCCCACGCTTCTCTTTTCGGAGCGCGACTATTACCTCAAGACCGTCAAGGCCTTCGGCGAGGACGCCGTGCAGGTCAAGAAGCTCTTTGACAAGCGCGGAAACACCCGTTATCTCTATGACCCGAAGGCCCAGTATATCCAGCTCCACCCGGCCGATGCCGTGCGTCTGCAGGGCAGGAGATGGGAATTTGCCGTGTCTGTGAACGTCCTGGAGGAGCGTGACGGCGAGCCCTGTCTGCGGGAGCTCAAGCTGCTGCGCGCCTCCGCCGCGGACTGCGATCCCGCGGCGCTTTAATCACAGGTCCAGGAAGAAGCCCTGCAGAATGCTGCCCGCCTCTATAGGGCCGCTGCCCGCCGGGACAATGGCGGCGAGATCACAGGCGATGAGGCTGCTGATCATCACATTGCCCTGTCCGGAGGAGAGCCGGAGCTTTATCGTGCCGCTGCTGAAATCGGAATAGCCGCGCAGAAGGCGGTTTGCGGGGCTGGGCTTGCCGAAGCGCTCGGTCAGCGTGACCGGAAATTCCCGCGTCTCGCAGTCCCGGCGCCCGCACAGGCGCCGCAGAGCGGGCAGGGCCACCACATAGAAATTCGTGATCGAGGACGCAGGATTGCCCGACAGACCGCACAGTAACTTCCCATCGCGCATGGCATAGCAGCAGGCCATGCCGGGCTTCAGATCCACACCGTGCACCAGAATTTCTGCGCCGATCTGCTTCATGGCCTGGGGCGTCAGATCGTAATCTCCCACGGACACGCCGCCCGTGGTGATGAGCGCGTCACACTCCGAAAGCGCGCATTCCATGGCATTTGCGATCGCCTCCACATTGTCGGGGACGCTGCCGTACAGGACGGGCTCTGCCCCGAGACCGCCGACCAGTGCCGCCATGCTGTAGCGGTTGGTGTCGTGGATCTTCCCCAGGGGCAGATCATGGCCCAGCTCGATGAGCTCGCTGCCGGTGGAGAGGATGCCGATGCGCACTCGGCGATAAACCAGAGGTTCGGCGATGTTCTGCCCCGCAAGGGAACCCATGAGCCCTGCGTCGATGCGCTGCCCGCAAGGCGAGAGCAGGGCTCCCTGCCGGATGTCCTCGCCCTTGCGGACGATATTTTCACCGGGCCGCAGAGCTTTGAACAGTGTGACCGTACTGGCTGTAAACTCCGTGCGTTCAAAGGGGATCACCGCGTCGCCTCCCAGAGGGATCGGCGCGCCGGTCAGAATCTTTGAAGCCTGCCCCGCGCCCAGCGTGTGCTTTGGAACACAGGAGGCCGGGATCTCTTCCATGATTCTCAGCGTGACCGGGTTTTCTTTGGATGCGCCGAGACTGTCCGCCGCGCGCAAGACATATCCGTCAAAGGG
>CADBYZ010000111.1:0-2063 GCA_902799075.1 Oscillospiraceae bacterium
GGCCGCAGTGCGTTCGTCGGTGGCGCAGGCGCTCTCGTCGGACTATTTCCTCATCTTCTACATCGACACCAAAACCGACCGCTATATCGAGTACCGGCCTACCGAGTCCGACACGGAGCTGGATATGGAGCAGGGGCGGGAGGATTTCTTTAACACCAGCCGCGAGAACATCTTCGCAAACGTCTGCGAGGAGAGCCGCGAGCAGGTGAGGGAGCTGTTCGACAAGGAGCATCTGCTGGCGCTGCTGCGGGAAAACGGCAGCTATACCATGGATTACCGTTATCTGATGAACGGCGTACCCACCTATATCCACATGAAGGCCAGCCGCATGGCGGACCGGGACGACCCGCACATCGTCCTCGGCCTGCGGAATATCGATGAGCGCGTCCGCCGTGAGCAGGCCCAGGCCAGGGCCCTGCAGAAGGCCACAGAGCTTGTCAGCCGTGACGGGCTCACCGGCGTCAAGAGCAAGCGCGTCTTCGTGGAGGCGGAGATGCAGTGGGATGTCGGCATTGAGGAAAACAAAGCCTTGCCCTTCGCCGTGGCGGTCTTTGACCTCAACGACCTCAAAACCATCAACGACACCAGGGGCCACGCGGCGGGGGACAGCTACATCTGCGACGGCTGCGCCCTCGTCTGCAATACCTTCCAGCACAGCCCGGTTTACCGCATCGGCGGGGACGAGTTTGCCGCCATCCTCACCGGTCAGGACTACGAGCACCGCCGGGAAATGAAGGAGAGCTTCCGCGCCATCAATGCAGCGCGCCGCGCGCCGGAGGAGGCGGTGGTCGCCTGCGGCATGTCGGACTATGTCCCCGGCAAAGACACCCGCTTCCAGGATGTCTTCGAGCGCGCCGACGCGGATATGTACGAGAACAAGAAATTTTTGAAAAATAAACAATAAGAATCGGAGGAATCAAACCATGAGGAAGACCAAGATCATCTGCACCATCGGCCCGTCCAGTGAAGATCCCGCCGTGTTCCGGGCCATGTGCAAGCAGGGCCTGAACGTCGCCCGCCTGAATTTCTCCCACGGTACCCATGAAGAGCACCAGAAAAAGATCGACATGATCAAGGCGGTCCGCGCTGAGCTCAAGCTTCCCATTGCCATCATGCTCGACACCAAGGGACCCGAGTACCGCATCCGCACCTTCAAAAACGGCAGGATCACCCTCAAGGACGGGGACGGCTTCACCTTCACCACCCGCGAGGTCGAGGGTGACGAGACCATCGTCTCCGTGAGCTACGCCGGGCTTGCCGACGATCTCAACGTCGGCGACCGGGTACTGGTCAACAACGGCCTTGTCATTTTCGAGGTCGCCGCCATCGAGGGCACGGAGATCCGCTGCAAGGTCATCACCGGCGGCGTCCTGTCCGACCGCAAGAGCATGAGCTTCCCCGGCAAGGTCATGCGCCAGGCCTACATGAGCGATCAGGACCGGGCGGACCTTCTGTTCGGTATCGAAAACGGCGTGGACTTCGTCGCCGCCTCCTTCGTCTCCTGCAAGCAGGACATCGTCGACCTCAAGAAGTTCCTCAAGGCAAACGGCGGCGGGGACATCGACGTGATCGCCAAGATCGAAAACCAGTCGGGCGTTGACAACATCGACGAGATTTGCTCGGTGTGCGAGGGCATCATGGTCGCCCGCGGCGACCTCGGCGTGGAGGTGCCGTTTACGGAGCTGCCCGCCATCCAGAAGTACCTCATCACCAAGTGCCGCATGCTCGGCAAGCGCGTCATTACCGCGACCGAAATGCTCGAGAGCATGATCACGAACCCCCGCCCCACCCGCGCCGAAATCAGCGACGTGGCAAACGCCGTCTACGACGGCACCAGCGCCATCATGCTCTCGGGCGAGTCCGCCGCGGGCAAGTACCCCGTCGACGCCGTGCGCGTCATGAGCGAGATCGCCGAGGAGACCGAGCGCCACATCGACTACCGCCGTCTCTTCCAGACCCAGAGCTTCGCCATCCACAACCGCGTCGACGCCATCTCCCACGCGGCCTGCACCATGGCCATCGACCTGGAGGCCAAGGCCATCGTCGTCACCTCCATCAGCGGC
>CADBYZ010000111.1:2091-2616 GCA_902799075.1 Oscillospiraceae bacterium
CCTCAAGGAGGCAAAGCGCGTCCTGAACCTCGACAGCGGGGACACCGTGGTCATGACCGGCGGCAACACCTCCGGCCAGAGCGGCAACACGAACGTGATCCGGATTGAGACGATTTCCTGAGTCTGGTATAAGATAGCGGCAGGCGTTCCCGCTTGCCGCTATATATATTCCCTGTTCGTTCTTGGTATGGTATAATTAGCTCCCGACACGCGGGCGCGCGCGCTGCGTTATAGTTCCCTGTTCGTTCTTGGTATGGTATAATCGCGGTCGCAGCATCGTCCAGGTGACCAAGGTTATAGTTCCCTGTTCGTTCTTGGTATGGTATAATCGGATAATATCGGTGATCGTGTCCCCGCCCGTTATAGTTCCCTGTTCGTTCTTGGTATGGTATAATGTCAGACAGTAAGCCTCATAACGATTTGTCGTTTGTACGTTTGTCAATGATGTGAGACTGAGAAATTGAGTTTGAAAGAGAAGCGCGTTAGCTTCTGACGGAGGGAGGGCGTAGCCCGACTGGAGTCAGC
>CADBYZ010000112.1 GCA_902799075.1 Oscillospiraceae bacterium
TGTTTTGATGATGTTCTCCGCGGCCCGGCGCTTGGTGATGCGCTGATCCATGCTCTGCCTTTCAATATAGCGCTGGGCGTCAGACTCCGTCATGCTCAGACATTCGATCAGCAGCCATTTGGCCCGGTTCACAAGGCGGATCTCTTCGATCTTATCCTCCACGCTCTGCTGCTTCTGCTCCATGCGCCGGAGCCTTTCCCGCTGGGCACAGAGCATGCGCAGGCTCTGGCTCACAAGCGCAGTGGCGCTGGGCATCGAGAGCGTCACCACGCCGTACTCCATCACGCGGGCGTTTACGCTGTCATAGAGCTCGGCCTTGACAAAGAGCAGCGCACCCGCGGAACTCTCAACACAGACATCAATGGCAAGCTGCGTGCCGAAGTCGTCCTTCAGCGGCGTGTTGATAAGCACCAGGTCAAAGCTCGTGCCAAGCAGCATACGCCTTGCCTCTGCGACGCTCCTTGCGCTCTGAACCGGGTAAAACTCCGATCCGGGAAGGAGGCTGCGCAGCGAGTTATCCAGTTTTTCGGACGCGGAAACGATCAAAACGGAGTAGGTCCGTTCCTGAAAGATCACGCGCGCACCTCCTTTCCAACTTGCCTCCCCCAGCCGCTTGCGGCGATTGGGGGAGGGGGACCGCTTCAGCGGTGGAAGGGGTTTTGTTTCGTCGACCGACAAACTCCCTCCGTCATGGCCTCGCGGGGGATCGGCCATGCCACCTCCCTCAGAGAGGGAGGCATATTTTACCGCTCGCAGTATGCGGCGATGATCGCTTCGGGGACTGTGCGGCGGACAAAGTCACTTTGAAGGGCCAGGGTATTCGCTTCCTTGAGCGAGGTGGGCAGGCGTTCAAAGCCGCGCAGGATTTCCTCCGACGCTGTAAAGAGGTTGAGATCGGCGCTCGGCGGCAGGGGCAATCCCGCCTCTATGCCGTCAAGCCCCGCGTGGATCAGAAGCGCAAAGGCCAGGTAGGGATTGACCCCGGGATCGGCAGAGCGCAGCTCGGCGCGCTTGTTAAGGCCCGGCGCCGCGGGGATGCGGATGAGCTGGGAGCGGTTTTCACTCGACCAGGAGATGTAGCCCGGCGCTTTCCGGCTGCCGAGGCGCAGATAGGAGTTATCCGTCGGGTTGAGAAAGGCGGTGATCTCCCGGATGCGCGCCATGATGCCCGCAATCACCTGCGGGAGAAGGTCGCGCCCGTCACGGCTCTCCACGGAGATGTTGATGTGCATGCCGTTTCCTGCCTGATCCGGAAGCGGCTTGGGGGAGAAGTCCGCGGTAAGACCGTTTCGCGCGACGATTGCCTCCACCACAGCGCGGAAGGTCAGGGCGTTGTCGGCGGCGGTCAGCGGATCGGAATAACGAAAGTCGATCTCGTTCTGACCCGGCCCCTCCTCGTGGTGGGAGCACTCCGGCTGGATCCCCATCTGGCTGAGCGTCAGGCAAATCTCACGCCGCACATTTTCCCCCTTGTCCATGGGGGCAATGTCCATATAGCCTGCCCGGTCAAAGGGGATCTTTGTGGGTTCCCCGTCCTCGTCGGTCTTGAAGAGGTAAAACTCCATCTCCGTGCCGAAGGCGAAGGAAATCCCGCGCTTTGCCGCGCGCTCCACGGCCTTTCCAAGCAGGGCGCGGGAATCCGTCTCCAGCGTCGTCCCGTCCGGGTGGGCAACGCCGCAGAACATGCGCACGACCTTGCCGTTTTCACCTCGCCAGGGCAGGGAGGCGAGTGTGGCGGGATCGGGATGGAGGAAGAGATCGGAGCGCACCTCGCCCCCAAAACCGGCAATGGCGGAGGCGTCTATGGCGATGCCGTGCCGAAAGGCGCGATCCAGCTCTGTCGGCAAAATGGCGATGTTTTTCTGTTTCCCGAAGACATCACAAAAGGCCAGACGGATAAAGCGCACATCCTCCTGTTCCACATACTGGCGTACTTCCTGTTCGGTAAAGTCCATGATGATAAACCCCTTTCCCGATTCGTTCAATATGCTGAAAGATACCATTCGGGGGAATCCTTTGTCAATG
>CADBYZ010000113.1 GCA_902799075.1 Oscillospiraceae bacterium
CGTGCGGGAGGCAAGCCCGCTGATCCTCGGCGTCGGCGTGGGAGAGAACTACTTTGCCTCGGACGTGACAGCGCTGGTGTCCCATACGAAGAATGTGATGTACCTGGAAGACGGTGAGTTTGCTAAGCTCACGCCGGACAGCATCACGGTCTGCGACTGTGCCGGGCGCGAGATCAAAAAGCCCATCAGCCGCGTGACCTGGAGCGTGGAGGCGGCGGAAAAGGGCGGGTATGAGCACTTCATGCTCAAGGAGATCATGGAGCAGCCCGCCGCCGTCAAGGCTGCCCTCGCCCCGAGGATCCATGAAGGCCGCGTTGAGCTCGACGGTTTTGAACTGAGCGCGGAAGAACTTAAAGGCATCAGCAAGATCATCATCACCGCCTGCGGCTCGGCCTATTACGCAGGCTGCTCGGGCCGCTACGCGATCGAGCGGCTCTGCCGCATCCCGGTACAGGTGGAGCTTGCCAGTGAGCTGCGCTATGCTGACCCCATGGTGGATGAGCACACGCTGGTGCTGGTGATTTCCCAGTCCGGCGAGACGGCGGACACCATCGCCGCGCTTAAGGAATGCAAGGCGCGCAGGGCAAAGGTGATCGGCATTGTCAACGTGGTTGGCAGCACGATCGCAAAGCTTGCAGATTTCACGCTCTACACCTTCGCCGGACCGGAGATCGCCGTCGCCACCACCAAGGGTTACACCACGCAGCTCACTGTTCTGTATCTCTTCGCCCTGTACATGGCCGAAAAGCTCGGGCGCATTGATGCGGAGAGCTACACCGCCCTGGTGAAGGAGCTTCAGCATCTGCCGCGAAAGCTGCAGCAGACCATCGACATGAACTGGCAGATCCCGAAGCTTGCAAGCCGTTACGCAAGCCACTCGCTCTTCTTCATCGGCCGCAATACGGACTACGCTGTAGCGCTGGAGGGCGCGCTCAAAATGAAGGAGATCTCCTACCTTCATGCCGAATCCTACGCGGCCGGAGAGCTCAAGCACGGCACCATCGCCCTCATCGAGGAAAACCAGCCGGTCATCGCCGTCTGCTGCAACGAAGCGCTCCTGGATAAGACGCTATCAAATATCGTGGAGGTCAAGGCCCGCGGGGCAAAGGTACTGGCGCTGTCATATAAGGGCAATAAAAAAATCGTCTCCCAGGCGGACGACGTGATTTTTATTCCGCGCGTGGAGACGGTGTTCTCGGCAGTGCTCGCGGTCGTGCCGCTGCAGTTGCTTGCCTATTATGCTGCCAAAGAAAAGGGCTGTGATATCGACAAGCCCAAGAATCTGGCAAAATCCGTGACAGTGGAGTGAGGACCATGCAGGAAAAAATCCTTGTTCTGGATTCAGAGGGAAGGCTACAAGGGCATCGTCTTTACCGGCGGGCCGAACAGTGTCTATGATCCTGCCTCGCCGCACTTCGACCCAGGGATCCTCAGACTCGGTATCCCGATCCTCGGCATCTGCTATGGTCATCAGCTTCTGGCATGGATGGCGGGCGGCGAGATTCAGGCCGCCGAGAACGCCAGCGAGTACGGCCGTGTAGCACTCAGAGCTGCCGGCGGCGTCCTGTTTGATGGGGTTCCGCCGGAAAGTGTCTGCTGGATGAGCCACACGGATTTCGTGCGCGCTGTCCCGGTCGGCTTCCGTATTACCGCCTCAACGGAAAACTGCCCCTGCGCCGCCATGGCGGACGATGCGCGAAAACTCTACGGCGTGCAGTTTCACCCGGAGGTCACACATACCGTCTTTGGAAACCAGATCCTGTACAATTTCCTGTTCAAGGTCTGCGCGTGCCGGGGAGACTGGACAATGGAGGATTTTGTCTCCGCATCCATAGAGCGATACCGTCGGGAATTATCCGGCAAGAATGCTCTGTGCGCCCTGTCCGGCGGTGTGGACTCCGCCGTGGCGGCGGTGCTGCTGCATCGGGCCATCGGAGATCGCCTGAAGTGCGTTTTCGTGGATCACGGTCTTCTGCGCAAAGGAGAGCGCGAGCAGGTGGTCAGGGTGTTCCGGCGGCGCTTTCAGATGAATCTGATCGTTGTTGACGCGCGGGAACGCTTTCTCACAAGGCTCAAGGGCGTCACGGAGCCGGAACGGAAGAGAAAAATCATCGGCGAGGAGTTTATCCGCGTCTTCGAGGAAGAAGCTGCGATACTCGGAAAACAGGACGTGCTGGTGCAGGGCACCATTTACCCGGACGTGGTGGAATCCGGTGCGGGCAGCGCGGCTGTGATCAAGAGCCACCACAATGTGGGCGGCCTGCCGGAGAAGATCGGCTTTGAGCGCATTGTCGAGCCCCTGCGGGAGCTTTTCAAGGATGAAGTTCGAGCCGTTGGACTGGAGCTTGGTATCCCGGAAGAACTGGTCATGCGCCAGCCGTTTCCGGGACCGGGCCTCGCCATCCGCGTGATGGGCGAGATCACGGAGGAAAAGCTCACGGTGCTCCGAGAGGCGGACGCCATTTTCCGGGAGGAGATCATGAGCGCCGGGCTTACGGATGCGCCGAGCCAGTATTTCGCCGTGCTGACGGATAACCGCAGCGTCGGCGTCATGGGTGACGCCCGTACCTATGGCTGGGTCATCGCCCTGCGCGCGGTGTCCACTGACGACTTCATGACTGCTGACTGGTCGCGCCTGCCCTATGAGCTTCTGGCAAAGGCATCCTCCCGCATTGCAAACGAGGTCCGTTCTGTCAGCCGCGTGGTCTATGACATCACGTCCAAGCCGCCCGCGACGGTGGAATGGGAATAAAAAAAGACAGCCGCCACCCTGGAAAAGTCACGGCTGCCTTTATAGAGGTAATGGAGGGCAAAAGCACTCATCACCGCCCTCCACTTTAACAAAGAAATACGAAGAAGTCAAGGAGGGCTTTCTATGTCTGTTGAGTTTTGGTAT
>CADBYZ010000114.1 GCA_902799075.1 Oscillospiraceae bacterium
ATGGGCGGGATCAACTACGCCAATGTGGCAAAGCTCATGAAGCTGCCGGATCTCGACGACATGGACTATGATCCTTCCGGTGTATACCAGGCTCTTACCGGTGTGGAAAAGGAAGACGCCAGTGCGCAGGACTGCATGGCTCTCATCCTGGAGCGCGTGACCGAAAAGGTTCAGGCACTCAGCAAGCGCGAAGAGAGCAGCCGCGTCACCGGCGGTCAGACCTTTACCTATACCCAGACGGACTTTCTGGAGGCGCTGAAGAAGGGCTATGTCATTGAGCTTCAGGAGCCGACGACGATCGCCCAGCCCGGTGTCATGGTCGGTCTCAACTCGCTTCTCGAGCAGGGCGGCTCCATCACACTGCCCACCGGCGAGATCATCGAGCGCCACCCCGACGCGGTGGTGATCGTCACGACAAACATCTCCTACGAGGGCTGCCGCGGCCTTAACCAGTCGATCATCGACAGAATGAGTCTGGTGCAGGACATTGAGCTACCCGCGCCCGAGGTCATGGTACAGCGCGCGATGAGCGTCACCGGAGCCACCGACGAATACCAGGTCTCCCAGATGGTGCAGGTCGTCAACGACATGTCCGATTACTGCCGCAAGAACAGCATCACGGACGGTGCTGTCGGCATGCGCAGTCTGCTGGACTGGATTGTGAGCACACAGATCACGGGCGATCCGTATCAGTCTGCCCTGTACACCGTCATCAGCAAAGCCACCGCCGATGAGGCTGACCGCGAGGCTCTGATCAGCAGTATTCTCGAGCCGATCTTCGCCCCCAAGGTACGCCGTGCCACGGTATAAGATAATAAAAGGAGGTTTGACCCTTGAGCAGGGTAAATCACAAGCGCGTCAAGCAGCTTCTCAACGAAAAGCGCAGCAAGATCACCGACCGGCAGTTTTTCACTTCCCGCATCCTCGCCGGGCACTATGAGGATCTTGCCGCGGCACAGACAAGACGCTATCACTACAACAGGCGCATCCGGGTCAATCTGTTCTGGAACGCGAAGAACCCCTCCGCCGCCTGTACGGACAACAACAGTATTCTCATAAACGCCGGGCATCCCACTGTGACGAAGGTACGCGGGCGTGAAAACCGCTATCAGATTGTGACCGGGATGTTCGCCCATGAGTTGGGGCATGTGCTCTTCACGGATTTTCTGACCTTCCAGACTTACCACAACAATCTCGCCGCCGGGCGCTGGTATCCGGTGCGACCCACGCTCAATTCCGCAGATCTGCGCCGTGAAACAGATTTCTGGACCTATGTCAAGGCTGATCCGAAAAATCTGGACATGGTGCAGACAGCCGCCCATCATATCTCCAATGTACTGGAGGATGGCTATATTGAAAACCGTATGCTCAACGCCTTCCCCGGCACGCTGGGCTATGGGCTTGAGGAGCTTCGCAGTCTCCAGCAGAAGGATATGGCTTCCGTGACGCAGCTTATCGAGTATGAGGAATCCGGGACCTGTCACAAGTTTGAGAGCATCCTGCAGCTCATTCTCTCCTATGCCAAGTTCGGTGTGATCAAGTACGGCGATGAGCCGCTTTCCGATGAGCGTGTGCAGACCGTTTTCGGTCTGATGGATCAGATCGACCACATCAAAGATTTCCTTGAAATCTGCAAGCAGCGTCAGGAGGACAGCGCCGCATCCGGCGGTTCTGCCTCGGTCTCCGAGATGATCTCCGAGGTTCTGGGGGCTATCGCCGGTTCCTCTGGCCTCGCAAGTGGTGATTCCTCCCCGGTTCCCGAAACTGGTGCCGCAGAGGAAGCAAGCGCAACTTCTGCATCTCGCGCCAGGACCAGGCAAGAAGCCGAAGAGAGCCCCGGATCTGAAGAAGATTCCGGGTCTGGCGTAAAGAAGGTCGGAGATGAGGATGAAACTCCCCCACCTCCTACTGAAAACGAGACTGAGAGTGAAAGCACTTCCGGAGAAACTGAGTCTGAGGACGAATCTCAGTCTGGAGAATCTGACGGGGCCGGTGCCTCAGAGCAGTCAACCTTCGGGAACTGCGCTGGAGGCGGTGCTTCCGGCAACGATCCCAGTCAGGGTGCCAGTGAGGAGGAAAACGGGCGAATCCCGCTCGAACAGACCGATCGCTGCTCTACCCCGCTCGACGGCTCTTTAGAGCACAATGAGGACTATGAGCATCTCAAAAACGAGAAGGCAGCCAGTGATATTGAACGTATCCTGGACAAGATGGCCGAACGGGCGGCCTGTACAGAGCTGGAGAACGAGCGTCTGACCGAACTCAATGAAGCTGCGCAGAGTATCTCCTATGGGGATATTCACAGTGGGGTTCAGATTCGGGTCAATCGTATTGCAAGCGTAGATGAAACGCTGATTGAGCAGTACGATGAGATCTCCGCTCCCCTGCTTACGATCTCCCGACAGCTTCAAAAGAGCATCGTCCGACAGCTCAAGGACAGCCGGCGCGGTGGAAAGCAGACCGGCCTGCTTATGGGCCGCCGCCTCGATTCCCACGCGCTGCACCGTACTGACGGCAAGGTCTTCTGCAAGAACAATCTTCCAAACGAGATCCCAGAGCTTGCGGTGGGTCTTTTGCTGGACGAATCCGGCTCCATGTGGTCACGCGACCGTTGCACGTACGCCAGAGCCGCGGCGATCATCCTCTATGATTTCTGTCAGAGCCTGGATATCCCGGTGATGGTCTATGGCCATTCCACAGGATATAAGGACGGAGGCAACACGGTTGAGCTCTACTCCTACGCCGAGTTTGACAGCATAGACCGGGATGATAAATACCGTCTTATGGACATCACCGCCCGTGACAGCAACCGTGATGGTGCCGCTCTGCGCTATGTTGCGGAGCAGCTTTCACGGCGTCCCGAAACAGTAAAGCTCCTGATTCTGGTATCCGACGGTCAGCCCGCAGACACTGGGTACTACGGAACCGCAGCCGAGGAAGATCTCCGCGGCATCAAGCAGGAATACACCCGCAAAAAGATTCTCTTCGCAGCCGCCGCCATCGGCGACGACAAGCCCAGCATTGAACGCATCTACGGTGATTCTTTCCTGGATATCACCGATCTGAATCAGCTGCCCGTCAAGCTGACCAC
>CADBYZ010000115.1 GCA_902799075.1 Oscillospiraceae bacterium
GAGGTCGGCATAGCGGACAAATTCTCCATCCTTCCAGTAGTGTCCCGGAGGGAAGGGTTTGATCTCGGCGCAGAGCCCCACCAGGTTCTTGGCCTCACTTGCAAAGACCATGCCGCCGTCGGAGAGGGTTCCGTAAAACAGCGGGCGAATGCCGATCGGGTCACGGGCGGCGATGAAGCTGTCCGTTTCGGCATCATAGAGGATCATGGCAAACTCCGCGTCCAGCTTTTTGAACATCTCCACCCCGTACCTGTGGTAAAGCGGCAGGATGATCTCGCAGTCGGAATCGCTCTGAAAGACACAGCCCTCATCCTCCAGCTCTTTTTTCAGTGGCCGGAAGAGGTACAGCTCACCGTTGCAGACGCACATATCTCCGTTCAGATGGAAGGGCTGCATCCCCTCCTCGTGCAGGCCCATGATGGCAAGGCGGTGAAAGCAGAGATACCCCTCCCCTGCCTGCTCCACACGGCTCATATCCGGGCCGCGGGAGACCGTGCGCTCAAAAAACGGCATGAATTGCTCCGGCGCCAATGTACCGGACGTGAAGCCCATAATCGAACACATGATGATTCTCCTTTACTCTTTATTCCACTGTCACGGATTTTGCCAGATTCTTGGGCTTATCGATATCACAGCCCTTTTCTTTGGCTGCATAATAGGCCAAAAGCTGCAGCGGCACGACCGCGAGCGCTGCCGAGAACACCGTCTCCACACGCGGGATGAAGATCACGTCGTCCGCCTGGGAGACGATTTTTTTATTGCCCTTGCATGACAGCGCCAGCACCTTTGCCCCGCGCGCTTTGACTTCCACGATGTTGGAAAGGGTCTTATCCATAAGCGCTTCGTTACAGCAGACAGCAATGACCGGCTGGTTTTCCTCGATGAGAGCGATGGTGCCGTGCTTGAGCTCTCCGGCCGCGTAGGATTCGGCGTGGAGGTAGGAGATCTCCTTCATCTTGAGCGCGCCCTCCAGCGCCACGGCATAGTCCGTGTTGCGCCCGATGAAGAAGAGCGAGTGGCTTGCGTAACGGCTTACAAGCTTCGGGATCTGCCAGTTCATGTCGATGGTCTGCTGCAGCTTTCGCGGCAGGTGCTGCAGCTCCTTCACCAGCGTGGTGTAGCTCTCCGCGTCGATGCGCCCGAGCTTTTCGGCCATGTACAGGGCGAAGAGATACAGGACCGTTAGCTGTGTGGTGTAGCCTTTGGTGGTGGCGACGGCGATCTCCGGTCCGGCGAAGGTGTAGAGCGTGAAATCTGCAAGCTTTGCGATCGTGCTGCCAACCACGTTTACAATGCCGATCACCTTCGCCCCGCGCGCCTTGCATTCCTTGAGAGCGGCGATGGTGTCCGCCGTCTCACCGGACTGAGAGATCACCAGCACCAGCGTGTGCTCATCCACCATGGGACGCAGCTCGCTTGCAAGCTCCACCTGCACCGGGACGCGGCAGAGCCGTTCGATGGCGTAGCGGCCCGAACAGCCCGCGTAATAGGCCGAACCGCAGGCGGTGATGATGATCTTGCTGATGCCACGGAGTTCTTCCTCGCCCAGCTCAAAACCGTCGAGCTGTACGCGGCCCTCATGGATCCGCGGGGCGAGGGCGGCCTTCACAGCGGCGGGCTGCTCCATGATCTCCTTGAGCATGAAGTGCTCATACCCGCCCTTTTCCGCCGCTTCCACGCTCCAGGTCACGCGGCTGATGGGCTTTTTTACCTCACGCCCGGCGCAGTCGCAGACCGTGATGCTGTCCGGCGTGAGCTTTGCAAACTCGCCGTCTTCCAGGTAGATCACGTTTTTCGTATGCGATACCAGTGCCGTCACATCCGAGGCAAAATAGTTCTCCCCCACACCGACGCCGAGAATCAGGGGGCTAGCCTCCCGCACGACGTAGAGGGCGTCCGGTGTATCGGTGCAGACGATACCGAGGGCATAGGAGCCCTCCAGCCTCGCGGCGGTCTTCATGACAGCAGCCTTGATGTCTCCGTCATAGTAAAGCTCCAAGAGGTGGACGATGGTCTCGGTGTCCGTTTCGGACTGAAAGATATAGCCGTCCTTGATGAGCTCTCTGCGAAGTTCGAGGTAATTTTCAATAATGCCGTTGTGAACGACGGCAAAGCGTCCGTCATTCGACAAATGCGGGTGAGCATTCTGATCCGTCGGCGCGCCGTGGGTCGCCCAGCGGGTGTGGCCGATGCCGGCAGAGCCGGTTTGGCAATACGTCCGCTGACCTTCTCCACCTGAATTTTCCCGTCATGGAGCACCGCGATCCCGGCGGAGTCATAGCCCCGGTATTCGAGTCTTTCCAGTCCCCCAAGCAGCACCGGCGCAGCCTGGCGTGCTCCGGTAAATCCAACGATCCCACACATGATGTTTCTCCTTTACATGGCAAACAAAATTTCTCCGTAGGTCGGGAAAGGCCAGTATTCCTTCGCCGTCATGACCTCCGCCTCGTCCGCCACGGCGCGAAGCTCCGCCATCTTCGGCAGCAGCGTGTCGCGGATCGCCTCGGACAGCGTGGTGATCTCCGTCACGGTGGAGAGCTTTACCAGCGTTCCCTCCAGCGCCTCCACGCTCTTTTCGATCTGATCGGAGAGCACGGACAGCTTTTCCACAAG
>CADBYZ010000116.1:0-1538 GCA_902799075.1 Oscillospiraceae bacterium
CGCGACCGCTTCCGGCGGCGACCTGATCGACTACCAGATCATCTCCACCCTCCCCAGCATCACCTCGCAGGCAAGCTACCTGAGCGAGTACACCTTTGTAGATACCCTGTCCAAGGGCATCAACTATAAGAAGAACGACGTTCTGATCGAGTTCTTCAAGGACGCCAATTGCACCGACCATATCTGCTCCTGGGACGAAAACAGCGGGAAATTCACGGTCGCATACAATACCGGAGCCGACGGGAAGAACGTGATGACGATCTCCATGACGGCAGCCGGTCTTGCGGACATCAACAGCAGCAGCGCCGTCTACACCGGCGCGGATATGGTCAATTCCGGTTACTCCGACTGCACAATGCGCATCACCTACCAGGCAAAGCTCAATTCGGACAATACCGTGAGCTATGGTGACGCCGGCAACAGCAATGCCGTCGCGCTCCAGTGGAAACGCAGCAACACCAGCTACTATGACACCCTTGTGGACGACTGCCATATCTATGTTTACGGCATCGACGCGGTCAAGCGCTTCTCCGACGGCCAGGGAGATTTCTCCAAGGTTGCCTTTGTTATCCACAACGATACGGACAACTGCTTTGTGACCGCCGCCTTCAACACCACGGAAAAGGTCTGGTATGCAGTCGGCCATGCTGCCGAGGCGACCTCCGCCACCCGCTTTGTCCCGGACGCCTCCGGCAAGCTGATTATCAAGGGACTGGAGGATGACACCTACTCGATCACCGAGGTCACCCAGCAACGGCTATTCCCTGCTCAAGAACAGCGTGAAGCTGGTTATTGCAGACGCTGAAGCCGCGGCCGTCTGCGATATCTATTCTACCGACGCGCTCGGCCTGATCCAGAACGATCCCCGCTATGCTGGCGTCAATCCTGGGCTGTATAAAAATATGCCCCAGAAGCATCTGGAGCATAAACCGCTCACCGCAGCGGCAACCGTTGACGGCAATCCGGTGAACATGAAGCCCGACGGTGAATCCGGCAACGCCTTTGTCCCATTCGTCTGCGTGAATACGAAGGGCTTTGATCTGCCCCAGACCGGCGGTCACGGTTCTTACTGGTTCCCCATCATCGGGCTTTCCGGGCTGACTCTCGCCGTGTTCGGCATCGTGCTTCTCAGCAGGAAGAAGACTGCCAAAGACAACTAAATAATCTCGTTGCGGAGAGGCTTTCGGGCCTCTCCGCTCTCTTCAGGAGGATCGCATGAAAAGAACCGTCCAATTCGCACTCCTTGCCGTGGCTGTCCTGCTGGCCGTCGGCATCACGCTCTATCCCCTTATAGCAAACGCCTATACCGAAAGAAACCGGAGTCTGATCGAGACCGAGTATACCGAAGCAATAAGCCAGATGGACAACACGGCTCTGGAAAACGCCATGCAGGCAGCGAGGGCGTATAACGCCTCCCTGCGCAGCGTAACCGGGATGAGCTTTTCCAAGGAGGCGGTGGAGTATGCCTCCGCAAGCTATGAGCAGCTGCTGAATGTCCATCAGGACGGGATCATGGCCTATGTGGAGATCCCGAAGAT
>CADBYZ010000116.1:1557-2137 GCA_902799075.1 Oscillospiraceae bacterium
CTTTTCCAAGGAGGCGGTGGAGTATGCCTCCGCAAGCTATGAGCAGCTGCTGAATGTCCATCAGGACGGGATCATGGCCTATGTGGAGATCCCGAAGATCTCTGTCAATCTCCCGATCTATCATGGGGCCGGGGATGATTCCCTGAACCGCGGTGTCGGGCATCTTCTCGGCTCAGCTCTCCCGGTCGGCGGCGAGGCCACCCACTGCATCCTCACCGGACATTCCGGTCTTGCAAAGGACAAGCTTTTCTCGGATTTGGACAAGCTCGAGGTCGGAGACATGTTCTTTATCCATGTTCTGAACGATACGCTGGCTTACCGGGTAAAGGAGCTTTTCACCGTGCTGCCCGAGGATACCTCCCGTCTTATGATCGAGGGTCAGCATGATTACTGCACGCTCATCACCTGTACACCGCTGGGCGTCAATACCCACCGCCTTCTCGTACGCGGCGAGCGCGTGGAATACGCGGCCCCAGAGGAGCTTGTGGAAATGACCGCTTCGCAGATCCCGGATACGCCCGCGGGCTCGACCTGGCTCAATGCCTATCTCCGCGGCGTATTCCTCGCGCTGCTTGTTATC